>DATHQH010000122.1:0-13789 GCA_035482895.1 Alloacidobacterium sp.
TGGGGAGCACAAACGGAAAACCTCCCGTACTCAGCGGAGCAGCTGTTGAAGGCCCAACGAATGCCGCTACCCGCGGAGCACTAGACGGCATGGTCAAGTGTCCTCCGAATGGAGGCAACAAATATAAAGCCTTTAACGGAAATGGTGCAGTCTATAAGGACAATGTTCAGTCCTACTCCACGGATGAACCAGCAATCGATCTCACGGCAGCATCTTTTCTCATGTATGCCTGGAAAATTGCCGGTGAGCCATCCGGAACTCCATAGGCAAATTAGAAGTGGTGCCATTCTGAGCGGAGCGAAGGATCCAAAAAAATTCCGACAATCGTAGTGTCTGAGAATTTTCCTCGCTTCGCTCAGGATAGGTTCTTGCATCAGTTCGGAACCTGCCATCCCACTCCGGCATTGGCCAATGTATTTTCTCCAATAGCATCACCGGAAAATGCCTTCGCCATCTCAGGAAAGGCTTTTTGCATTTGTTCCGTCTTCGCCCACACGGGAACGTCCATCATTTTGTAGTGATACGTCACGTGTGTTTCGAGAAAGCCATTGTTTTTGGCAGGCGGAGTAAAGCTATCGATACTCGTCACCTCTCGATGCCCATAGCAGAATCGCCCGCCGGCTCGCGTTCCGGCGGCCGTCAAAGAATAAACATCTACGTGGATGCTCTTGTCTTCCTCACGCTTCATCAGATCTGCATCCGTTAACGCATCCATGCGTTTCTTATCTTCTTTCGCATTTTCTCCAGGGCTTACCTCATAGGGAAATCGCAATGCACTGGGAAACAGACAGTCGTCATGGGTCGCATAATATGTGTTCAATCCCGCCATGAAATTTTCATTCGTTGGCTTTGTTTTGGATGAGCAGCCACCTGCAAGCAACAAGACGATACTGCCAATTGACGCGGTCACTCGGAATTTCATCGTACCTTTCATTTTTCTCCTTGCCTATTCTTTCAACTTGTCATCCAACTAAGAAGCATTCGTGATCAAAACGGCAGTCTGGCAAATGCGAGAATTACTTTCTGCGCGCGATGCAGAAAACCGCACGAGAGTTGTCAGCGAAAGATATTTGAATGGCTGCGTAAGCTGAAGATAGGTCCAACTTAGAATAAACAATGATGCGATTCGAATCCCCCACGCGCTTCCTGTTTCTCGTCCTGCTTGTCGCTTTTGCGGTTATCCCGACCAGGCCGCGCATTGCCTGCGCCCAGGATCAGACCGCCGCTCCCGCCCAGAAGACAAATGCACCGCTCATCGATGAAGCCCAGATACTTCATCATCTCAATGAAGTCATCACCTGGTACCGTCATGTAAAAACACAAATTCAGCCTGTCGGCTTACCAACCGACATTATTTACCAAACCAACGCAGAAAGACTTGCCGGTGACGTGGTCAACTTTACCTTCAAGTCCGCGGAGAACGCAGCTCCGCTTATTCCGAGTGAAGATATACAGTCGACATCCACTTCTCGTCGGAATCTTCTTAAATTGAGCGCCGATACCGCCGCTCATAACTTAGAGTTGGAAACAAAGATTAATCAGCTGAATGGCGAGATTGCCTCCGCGTCACGCCGCAACCTAAAAACACTCACGGATCAGAAAGATCAATTGCAAGGTGAGCTCGATCTTGGCCGAGCCATGCTGAACTCCCTGGACCAGTTGACCAATGTCTCTGATCAAAAAAGCCAAACTGGTGGGAAAAGCCAGCAAGTTCAGATCTCTTCGAATGGACTTCTGAGCAACATCATCCAACTTAAAAGCTCTCTCCCCGAAGTCTTCGACACGAAAAATAAGCCCACAGCGCCTACGCCAGCCGTGCAGTCTCTGAGCAATCCTACGGGTCTAATTGGAATGCTTCGTCGGCTCTACGATCAGTCCATGAGTCTGCGCCAAATTGACAATCTGGTGGTTGAGACGAACCAGTTGAAAAATTCTATTGACGCTATGCGTGGTCCTCTGCGCACTCAGATGCGAGCAACCATCGAGCAGGGACGCGCTTTATCCAGTGCTGCCGACAACCCGCAAAGCGGTCAGGCGGTGCCCACAAAAGAGGACTTCGATGCTTTGGCGGCAAAGTTCGGCCAGCTGGCCGGTGTAGAAATACCCCTCAGCCAGGCGTTGACGTCGCTGGACGAAAGCAAAGCGAATCTGGCGGATTGGCGCAGTTCCATTTCTAGGGAATCCCGCTCCATTCTAAAAAACGTTTTCATCCGCGTCGGGATTATTGTCGGCATCCTCGGTTTCCTGTTGCTGATTGCCGACATCTGGAAGCGGATGACATTTCGCTATATTCCCGATCCACGACGCCGGCGTCAGTTTCTGCTCATTCGCAGGGTTGTCATCGGCTTTTTTATGGGCCTGGTCTTCATTTTCGGCTTCGTCACCGAGTTCAGCGCCCTCGCCACCTTCGCCGGTTTTATCACTGCAGGCGTGGCCGTTGGACTACAGACAATTCTTCTCTCCGTTGCCGCTTATTTCTTTCTCGTTGGGCGTTACGGACTTCGTGTAGGCGATCGGATCAGTATTGCAGGAGTGACTGGCGATGTAGTGGATGTCGGCATCGTACGCTTCTATCTGCTTGAACTTGCCGGCACCGGAATCGACCTGCAACCTACGGGCCGCGTGGTGGCATTCGCGAATTCAGTGCTCTTTCAAGCCACTTCGCCCATGTTCAGGCAGCTTCCGGGAACAAACTATACATGGCATGAGATTGCAATTTCGCTCAACCCTGGGAGCAATCATGCAATGATCGAACATGCGATGATGGAAGTGGTCCAAAGTGTCTACGAGAAATATCAGACAGTACTTGACCGGCAACAAAGCAGTATTGAGCGACGATTCGAAATACCTTTCGCGCCTTTAAAGCCGAAGGCCCAGTTGTTGCTCACCGATTCCGGATTAGAAGCTGTAGTCCGCTATCCTGTAAGCCTGCACCACAATATTGAGGCCGACGATGAGATCACACGCACCCTGATCGATGTGATCGCAAAGAGTGAGGAATTGAAGACTGTTGTATCAGGGTTGCCAAGAATCCGCGCAGCGATCCGCAGTTAATCTAACGACAGAAGAGCATGAAGACGCGGTCTATGCTCTTTGTCTTAGTAGCGGCTTGTTGTCAGCGGAATGACTACTTTGCAGAAATCGCTGCAACCGTGCGTGGAAGCACGACTTGCTTTCCTACCCGCTGGGACCAAATGACCAGAGCGATACCCGCAACGACAGATCCGATGCTGGCAACCTGCGCGTTGCTCATACCCCAATAGATTCTCGGGTTGATACGGATAAACTCCACCAGGAACCGAGCGACGCCGCTGAGGATCAGGTAATCGCCCGTAATCTCTCCTGCCGGTCTGGCTGCTTCTGGACTGCCGCGCCGCCATAAAATCCAGGCGATCAGGAGTGCCGCAACCAATTCATAAATCGGCGTGGGATGCACGCGCTGCGTCGTTGGAACCAGGCCATTTGGAAAGCTCATTCCCCAGGGCAGGCTTGTAGGAATACCGTAGTCGCCGTCCCCGGAGGTCAGGCACCCTAGCCGTCCCACGCCATAGCCCACAGCAGCGGCAGGAGCGGCCAGATCCAGCATCCCAAGCTTACTAAGTCCCGTACTCCGGCCCTGCCACAACAGTGCGATAATACCGGCAACAAGGCCGCCAAACCAGGCAAACCCAGCGCGGTCGAACAGTAGTCCGGCCGGATCCTGCATCAGCAACTGAGGAGTTTCAAGGACATGCCACAGTTTCGCGCCGATGACGCCAATGACTGTGGAAATTGCGACGATTCCAATCGCATCTGCGTCAATCTTCCAGCGGCGGAAATTGCGATGCAGCACCCAGCAGGCACAGACTGCCGCCAGCCAGAGCATAATACCGAAGGTGCCTATGGAAAAACGGCCAATATGAATAAATGGATACATGTAGGAGTGACCTTCTCAAGTATAGCTTCCACAGCCGTCTTTGGAGATATCCTGTAAAGGAATGAGTTCGAACGTGACGAAGCCTGCTCTTAAGGTTCTTTTCAGCCGGAAACAAATTGCCGACCGCGTCGTCGAACTCGGCAACCAGATCGATCATGATTACGCAGGCCAGAGCATCGTGCTGCTGGGCGTACTTAAAGGTGCCGCAATTTTTCTCGCTGACCTGGCTCGCAACATCACCGTAGATTGCACCTTTGATTTCGTCGCTGTCTCCAGCTATGGCAAAGGCCAGAAAACCAGCGGGGCGGTCAAACTCATCAAAGATGTCGACCAGCCAATTGAAGGCAAACACGTCATTGTCGTGGAAGATATTCTCGATACCGGCCTTACACTGGACTTCCTGCAGAAGCTTTTCCAGCAACATAAACCGCGTTCTCTGCGCATTGCTACACTGCTCGACAAACCTTCGCGACGCCTGGTCAAGATTGAAGCCGACTATGTTGGATTCAAAATCCCCAATCAATTTGTGCTTGGCTATGGCATGGATTATGCCGAGCGTTTTCGGAATCTCCCCGATATTTGCCTCATGCCTTCCGACTACCCGGAGTAGGCATGCCCGGAGTGAGTACCCTCATGACAGCCAAAGTAGTAACAATCGAAGAAGTAGAAAAGGACAACGGGTTCTTTGACGCCGTTGCCTTGAGTCGGCAAACCCTTTCCAGCAGCCATGCTCTGGCGGCTGTATTCGATCACACTCTCCTCAAGCCCGACGCTACACGAGACCAGGTCATCCGTCTCTGTGAAGAAGCCGCGCAGCAAGGCTTTGCCTGCGCCATGGTGAATCCAACCTGGGTCAGTACAGCTCACACCGCACTCGCAGGTACCGGCGTGCCCGTTGGCACTGTGCTTGGCTTCCCGTTGGGAGCATCCCTTTCGATCTCCAAGCGCGAGGAAGCGATAGAGCTCGTAAAACTAGGGGCGCATGATCTCGATATGGTCTTGAGCATCGGCATGCTCAAATCGGGCATGAATGATCGCGTGGAACAGGATATTCGTGGCGTTGTCGAAGTTGCTCATGATGCGGGCGCGATCGTGAAGGTCATTCTTGAAACCTGCCTGCTGAATGTCGCCGAAAAACTCCGCGCTTCGGAACTTGCCATTTCCGCGGGAGCTGATTTCCTCAAAACCAGCACGGGATTCTCCACTGCGGGAGCCACAGCGGAAGATGTTGCCCTGCTGCGGGGTGTAGCCGGTTCACGCTGCGGTGTAAAAGCATCTGGCGGCATCCGTTCGCTTGCGGACACCCGCGCCATGCTCGAAGCAGGAGCCAACCGTATCGGAGCAAGCGCCTCAGTCAACATTCTGCGCGAACTGGGCGAAGCCTGACTGTTTCACGGGAGCAGGGACCACCTTCGTTACTGAACACCATCACCATATGTCGCCTGGCCGCGATATCATGTCTCGTTCACCTTTCGTGTGTTCAATGGGCCTATTAGGAGTTCCGTGACCAAAGAGCAAGATCGAGCAGAAACCAAAAACACCGCTCCACTGGAACGTCCCGGAGAACCCGATCGCTCTCTGCAACGTGGAGATGCCGGCCCAGATTTCGAGGGAGACTATCGGCCTACTTCTCAGGCTGCTGCTCCACAAATACAGGTGCGCGTCGAACCTCTGCAAACTGAGTTTCTGATACGGCTCGCGGATGCCCTTAACACTACGCTCGATCTCCAGACACTACTGCAGCGTACGGCCGATCTTGTCCGCGCCGTCATTGACTACCGCATCTTCGCCATTCTGCTGCTCAACGATCGGACCAACGACCTCCGCATGCGCTTCCAGATTGGACATACGCCGGAGGCCGAGCGCCTGCGCGTCCGGATGGGTAAAGGCCTTGTCGGCCAGGTTGCCCTGACCCGTGAAGCCATCCTTGCTAACGACACCAGCAAATTGGAAAACTATATCAACGTCAACCCTGACGTGCGCTCCGAGCTCGCTGTCCCGCTGATCGTCAAAAACCGCGTCATCGGAGTCATCGACATCCAATCGGAGCAGCTGGACTACTTCCAGCCGGAACATCTGCACCTGCTCAAGCTCACGGCATCGCGCATCGGGCAGGCGATTGAGAATGCCCGTCTCTACACGCGCGTCTCACGCCAGGCGCAGACCTTGCAGGTATTGAACGAAATCAGCCGTGAACTGACCTCTATTTTGGATCTTGAATCCCTGCTCGAGCGCATCGGTACATTGTTGCGGCGCATCATCGATTACCAGATGTTCTCCATATGGATCGTCAATGAACGGGAGCATTATCTTGAGAACCGTTTCGCATTGCGCTTCGGCGAACGATTCTACCCTGACGAAAAACTTCCCCTCGACCGCGGCCTCATTGGAGCAGCCATCGCGGAGCGACGTCTCATTCACGCGCCGGATGTGCGGAAAGACCCGCGCTATCACATGTTCAATCCAGAGACTCGCTCGGAAATGGCGATGCCGCTTATCTATAAGGGCAAAGTCATCGGCATCCTCGACATTGAACACACACGAGCGCACTTCTTTAACGAAGATCACGAGCGTGCTCTTGCCACTCTGGCTGCGCAAATTGCCATCTCGATCGAGAACGCCCGTCTCTACCAGCGTGTCGCCCAGCAGGAGCAGCGGCTGGAAAGCGATCTCGCCATGGCGCGGGAAGTGCAGCTTCGCCTGTTGCCCCCGGTCAAACCGAAGCACGTACGCGCGGAGTTTTCAGCGCGTTTTTTGCCCGCCCGCACCATTGGCGGCGACCTCTACGACTTTATCCAATACGACCCGGGCCGCAGCGCTATCGTACTCGGCGATGTGAGCGGAAAAGCATCTCCGGCTGCGCTCTATGCCGCCCTGGTCAGCGGTATCATGCGCTCAGAAGCGACGCAGCGGCCATCTCCTTCAGAGATGTTGAAAGCTCTGAACGATGCACTGCAGGAGCGCCGTGTCGATTCGCAATATGTCACCATGCTGTACTCCGTATGGAATGACGAAAATCAGACACTGCAAATCTCGAATGCCGGAGCGGTTCAGCCTCTATTTTGTCGCGAAGGCGAGGTCGAAACGGTCAAGGCCGAGGGCTTCCCGCTCGGCATGTTTCCCAACGTAAAATACGAGGAATTCACGCTGGCGACGCAGCCTGGCGATTCGCTCATCTTCTTCTCCGACGGCATCGTCGATGCGCAGAACGCCGCCGGCGACATGTTCGGGAACGAGCGCCTGCTGGCTGTGGTGAAAAAACATCAGCACAAATCCGCGTCGAAGATCGCTGAAGCTATCCTTGGTGAGGTCGGCAAGTTTCAGAAGGGCATGGAACGCTTCGATGACGAAACGGTCGTAGTGCTCCGTGTGCTTGGATGAGCAGTTCAAAGGAATTGGTGCTGGACTTACAGAGTACTGTACACGAGGGTCACAAACTGGTCAGGTGTCAATGAGCCTTTGCCCCACACCGCATCAAAGTTGGCTGTAGGCTTGGCTGCTATCGCCTGATCCAGCGTCTGGCCGCTAGTTTTTAGCTTCTCTACGCGGGTCGCAATCGTCGCCATCATGTCTCGGTATTTCTGTAGTGCGTCTTTGTCTCCCAGTGGACCATGTCCCGGCACAATCTTTGTTTTATCATCCGCCAGTGCGAGACATGCATCGGCAGCGCGAATCATGCCATTGATTGTTCCACCCGTTCCCGCGTCGATAAAGGGATAGAAACCGTTAAAGAAAATGTCGCCGGCATGAATCACATTTCCATTCACAAAGTGGATGTAAATATCGGTGTCCGTGTGTGCCTCCGGCATGTATCCAAGGTCGACCTCGTCGTTATTTACAAAAACCTTCTCGGTGTCCGTGAATGTCTCCTGTGGCAAGGAACTGGTCGGGGATGCGGGCAGATTCAAGTGGAAAAACTGGATCTCCTGCGGCGTCGAGAGCCGCTTGCGCGTATTCTCATGCGCAATAATCAACACGCCCGGGTCATGCATCGCGGCGTTTCCATCCGTGTGATCGAAATGCCAATGCGTATTGATGAGCAGCTTCAGGGGATGCGGTCCCAGCTTACCCAGCGTATCTTTCAGCCGCGAAGCCGCCGTCGCGGCGCTCGAATCGACCAGCAGTTTTCCATCCGGACCGGTCTGAGCTACCATGTTGCCGCCCACACCTTGTAATAGAAACAACGTGTCCCGCAATTTTGTTACTTGAATCGGCGTCGTCGCTCCCGCGGCCCGAAGCTGCTGCAGCCTGTCAAGCGGCGGAGCCGCAGGCGAAGGACTCTGCCCATTGGCTGAAAATACAAACCCACGTGAACCAGCGGCAAACGCGAACCCAGCTCCAGCCCAACCCGCTTGTTTTAGAAAATCACGCCGTCTCAAACTGCCTCCCGGTTAGCAGAACATGCGTTCTTCAACAGCCCGGTTTCCTACATATAGAGGATAAAGGGTCTAAAACAAACCCGGAGGCAGATTCAACCCACCCAGCATCGCAGACGCACTCGACTTGATCACTTCTTCGGCACGCCGCCCCGCCTCGTTAAAGGCCGCGGCGATCAAATCTTCGAGCATCTCCACATCAGCTCTATTTCCGCTGAGGCTCGCCACTGCGCTGGGATCGATCGTGACCTTCAGCACCTGCTTCTGCCCATTCATCTTTACTGTGACCGCGCCGCCACCTGACGAAGCCTCTACCACCGTCTGGCCCAGCTTTTCCTGCATCTGTTCCTGCATCTGCTTCGCCTGCGCCAACATTTCTTGCATCTTTAACGGATTCAAAACATATCCTCCAACGGCGTGGACACGCCATTTTTCAATCATGTCATCCTGAGCAGAACGCGCAGCCGAGGAACCTGTCCTTAGCTTGCAGAAGAGACTGCGGAACTCTCCGGTTGTCGCAACTCCGCGCTCTTATCCTGGACGAACGTCAGGGGCGGCCTTCACTTCCGATCCCGTAAATCCAGCACGCTCCGAACTTCCGCACTGAACAAATCCATCGCCTGCTTCACCAGAGGATTCTCCAGTGCAGCTGCCTGCACCGATCCGCTTGCAGCGGCGCGCGGCTGGGCATTGGAATTCGCAGCTGCACCCTCGCCCGGAATGACGACTAGTTTCTGTGATGCGCCTATCTCGCGCAAGGCATTCTTCGCGATTTTTTCGGCTTCGATATTCATCGTCAAGCCCAGCATGGTTTTCTTAATGCCGACCTCAACGCGAATCGTATCGCCCTCCAGCGTCCATCTACCCGCATCTAGCAGCACTGCCGCCGTGTTATGGCCCTTGTCGTTCAGGGCCGCACACACGGCCTCGCGAATTCGCTCAAGGTCGGTCCCGTCACTCGCAGCCTCTTCCAGATTGGTCTCAGTGAGCGTCTCGACATGCGGCTGGGTCGCCAACGCGAGTGCACCGTTGGTAGTCTCCACAGTTTCAGCAACTCCCGCAACAGGAGCCTTCAACCCCTCCGTCTCCACCGCCCTTGCTGTCACTTCCAACGGAGTCAGTGCACGCGGAGCCGCGACGGGTTCCGCAGCCATCTCCACGCTAGGAGCTGCGGGCAACTCAGCCACAGCCGTTGCCTCACCCGTAATCTTCCGGTTCCGGTCCGCCTCAAACGGAGAGAACGCGGGCTTTGCCGGTTCTTGAACGCGCACTGGTTCAGAGGCCCGAGCCGATACCGTTGCAGCCGGAGCTTTTGCTGCAGGCAAAGCCGCCTTCGGCAATGCCCCACCGCTCAACCCGGATTTACCGCCGCCTGTCGGCAACTGGCTAAGTAGTTCCTCGACCGGAATCAGCCGTTGCAGATGCACCAGTTTGACCAGTCCCAGTTCCAGATGGAAACGCTGCTCCTGCCGGTAATTCAAATCATCGAAGGCCCGCAGCATCACCTGCAGAAACCGCGTCAGATCCTCTTCTGAAAAGAGCACAGCCGATCGCGCCACGCGCGCCCGTTCGTCTGCCGAAATCTGTAACAATTCTGTGCTTTCGCCCGCAATCCGCGTCATCAATACATTTCTCAGGTAGCGGACAAACTGTCGTGCCAGCGCAGCCGGACTGTTCCCTGCATTTAGCAGCGTATTGATCTCCTGGATCACAGTTGCAGTCTGGTTCTCGCTCACCGCTTCCAGCAAGCGCTCGAAGACGGTATTCGGAACCGTCCCCATCAATTCGCGAATCTGCTCCACATCGAGCTTCGCCTTGCCATCAACCAGCGGAGCCGAAGCAATTGCCTGGTCCATGATTGACAGCGCGTCGCGCATCGAGCCATCGCCTGCCTCGGCCAAAAGCGCCAGCGCTGCGTCATCGGCCGCGATGTTTTCCTGCCCGGCAATTGTCTTGAGCTGCGTCAGAATGTCATCAAACTTCACAGCGTGGAAGCTGAAGTGCTGGCACCGCGACCGGATTGTCTGCGGAATGTCCTCCGGCTGGGTCGTCGCCATCATAAAAACGACGTGGTCAGGCGGCTCCTCCAGTGTCTTCAGGAGGGCATTGAAGGCGGCATCCGTAATCTGGTGCGCCTCGTCCAGAATGTAGATCTTGAACCTGTCCCGCGCAGGCCGGTATCGGGCCGCATCGCGCAGCTCGCGAATCTCGTCGATGCCGCGGTTCGTCGCTGCGTCGATCTCGATCACGTCCACCGCGTTGCCGTTGCGAATCTCCGTGCATGAGTCGCAGACGCCGCAGGGCTCGGGCGTTGGCCTTTCCGCCGCCCCCACTTCGGTCCGGCAGTTCAGCGCCATCGCCAAAATGCGGGCAATGGTCGTCTTCCCAATGCCTCGGTGCCCGCTGAAGATGTATCCATGTGCAATGCGCCCCTGCTCCAGAGCATTGAGCAGCGTGCGCGTTACATGCTCTTGTCCCACCACGTCGCTAAACCGCTGCGGACGGTACTTCCTCGCTAAAACCTGATACGCCATGATTGATCCGAAAAGTTGATTGTAATGCGGACTGGCCGTCCCGGCACACGCGCCTTCGGCGCAAAGGCAAATCAGGCAAAGATGTCATTCTTCGTCGCGCATTTCGCGCCTAAACGGTAGAAGAGCATATCTGCCCTCAAGTCTGTCAGTTCACTGCGAAGGACAGCTATCGCTTAGCGAATCATCCAGATGCTGATGATCCACCGTAAAAGTAAGCTCGGGCTTTCCGCCTGTCTGAGTGATCTTGAAGACGTAAATCCTGTCGTAATCATTATTCGGCCAGTCGGGCACGACCGATGGGTCTTTCCCATAACGCTTTATCATCTGCTGTGCAAATTTATTCAGCATCAGGTGTTCCCACGCTACAAAGACCAGGGCATGAGCATTCGCAGGCCGGGTCAACTCCTTTCGCAGCTTGGCAATGTCCGTGAATCCAATCTGCGTATTCACCGGCATTCCTAACTGAATCGCTGTCGGCGCGATTGTGATGAGGGGTCGAACATAGGAATAGGGCATATTGTTCGCATCGACTACCTTCACCGCCGGATTCGGCGCATAAATGAGGTCTGGCTTGCCATAGCGTGCCAGAACCTTCGGCAGTGCCAGGGCGCGGTTCAGTCCCCTGCAGTTCAACTGTCCCAGTCCTGCAGGCGGTTTCTCTCCATGCCGAATCGCCACTATCGTCTCTTCCTGCGCTGTGGCAACAGCATGGAGACCGCCCATGCAGAAAACCACTATACAAAGCACTGTTAGAACAACGCGATTCAAGTTCGAAATCCTTCCTCGACGTATCCGGAATGTTAAATGATTCGCCTTCTGCAATCATCTGTTCACATTAGCGGATTATGCTGGCCATCTTGCAAGGAGCCAGTGATGACCACCGACACTCAGGAACTCGACCAGCTACAGGCCAGCTATAAGGCTGCCGTGGAAGTATGGATAGCCGCCATCCGGAATGAAGAGGCGTTGGCCTCTGGAGATCACTCCATCGCCGAAGTCGACAAATGGGAAGATGCCCATTTCAAGGAAGAAGAAGCCCGCAACAAGGCCAAGGATGCTAAGAGCGACTATGAAGACGCACTCCGCGAAAAATTTTTTGGCTTTTGAAAAGGGGCGAGCTTCACGGCTGCAGTTGGATCTCTCAGCGGCAAAAGCCGCGCTGCGCTCCGGAAGACCTTCCAAGGTGTGAAGCCATAGTTCCTGCGTCCTGTTTCGTTGCGATACGATAAAAACAAATGCTTGAAACGAAAACGGAACGCATCGTTACGCCCGCACGCAACATTCTCGGCAGCCTTCGCCTGCCCGGCGATAAGAGCATCTCTCACCGCTACGCGCTGTTGAGTGCGCTCGCCGCTGGAACAACCCGGCTTACAAATTTCTCGACAGGCGCAGATTGCGCCAGCAGCCTTGGCTGCGCCGCTGCCCTGGGTGCCACGGTTGCGCGCCGCGACGACGGAACCGTCGAGGTCACCGGTACCGGTGGCAACCTGAAGCCCTCTGACAAACCGTTAGACTGCGGCAACTCCGGCTCGACGATGCGCATGCTCACCGGCCTGCTTGCCGCTTCGCCCAACACCTATACGCTGATCGGCGATGAGTCCCTGAGCCGCCGGCCGATGGAACGCGTGCGCAAGCCTGTCTCGCAGATGGGCGCCGAGATCACTCTCACAGAAGGACACGCTCCGGTTACGATTCGTGGCGGCAAGCTTACGGCGATTGACTACACGACTCCTGTTCCCAGCGCGCAGGTAAAGACTGCTGTGCTCTTCGCCGGATTGCAGGCCGAAGGCACGACAACCGTGCACGAGGCTGTCCGCACGCGCGACCACGGCGAATTGGCACTGCGAGCCTTTGGCGCTCATGTAGACCGCACTACAGATTCGGTCAGCATTGCAGGGGGCCAGCTATTACAGGCCATCGAGGCTGTTGTTCCCGGTGATATTTCGTCGGCTGCTTTCTTCCTCTGTGCTGCGGCGCTCTTTCCCGGCTCAAATCTGCTCTTCGATTCGCTTGGGCTCAATCCAACGCGCGCGACGTTGCTGGACGTTCTGACCGCTCTGGGCGCGCACATCGGCGTGCTCAATCTCGAAGAGAAGCATGGCGAGCTGATCGGCACCGTGCAGGTCAATGCTCCGTCGAATGGGCTGACGGGAACCACGATTTCCGGCGCGCTTGCGGCGCAGCTCATCGACGAGCTGCCGGTGCTTGCGGCCATCGCGCCCTATACGCAGAGCGGCATCCGCATCCGTGATGCCAAAGAGCTGCGCGTCAAGGAATCCGATCGCATTGCTCTGGTCGCCAGCAACCTACGCGCGATGGGAGCGGAAGTCGAAGAATTCGAGGATGGTCTCGATGTTCCGGGTGGCCAGCAATTGCATGGAGCCGAGATCAACTCGGGCGGCGACCATCGCATCGCCATGGCCTTTTCGGTCGCAGCACTCCGGGCAACAGGAGAAACGGTTATTCACGGCGCAGAATCCGCAGCCATTTCCTTCCCTGAGTTTTACGAATTGCTGGATCGCGTAGCGGAGCGGTAAGGGAGGGGTACCCCTCCCCCCTTTTCTATTCACTTCCATTGTTTTCAATGGTTTAGCGGGGGACCATCCCCTGCTAAACTGATGAAAACAATGGTCTTAGGCACGATGTAGTGTTTTCAATGACTTAGTGCAGGGTATCCCTAAGACGAGCAGAAAAACAGATCCTTCGCTTTGCTCAGGATGACAATTGCTTTCGGTGGCTGCGTGCGCGGGCTGAACAGCTGACTGGTTATTTTTCCCCTATATCCAGAATAGCAAATTCAAGGAAATAGTACGCCAAGTGTCGCTGGCTATTAAATTACATGGAATCTGTTACTTACATCGCTTACTGTCCCGTCAGGGGCTTGACACGGGTTGATCTTCGCGCCAGAAGCGCGATGGGGAAGCCAACGAGCACGACGTGAGCGAAGATTTCGCTGATGAAAT
>DATHQH010000123.1:0-11754 GCA_035482895.1 Alloacidobacterium sp.
GATCAACAGGGACTCAGGGCTGCAGTTACGTCCATGCGGCAGCAGACCTCGGGCCGTGTGTTCTTGGGCGGCCATTCGTACGGAGGAAGGCAAGCGTCGATGCTCAGTGCGGCTGAACCCGGTCTGGTAGACCGGCTCCTGCTGCTCTCGTACCCGCTCCACCCGCCGCAACGGCCCAGCGAGCTACGTACCGGGCATTTCCCGGACCTCAAAACTCCCGCACTGTTCGTTCACGGCACCCGGGATGGGTTCGGCTCCATCGACGAGCTGGTTGCGGCGATGAAGCTAATTCCGGCACGAACCAAACTGCTTCCGATCACTGGCGCCGGGCACGAACTCGTGACGAAGAGGAATCGTGATGAGGTGTCAAAACAAGTAGTGGAAGCGTTCCGGTTATTTGCTTATGACGAGGGTGCTTGACCCCATCTCCAGGGACTTGGTCTTTATTGTTGGTAGTGGGTCAATTTGAATCCCCAGAAGATTGAGACGGTTTCCCAAGTACATCGTATTCAGTCGGTCAGGATCGAGAGAGCTTGTCCGGTTTGCCGACTTATCGTCCAAGTGACGAGATAGGCGTTTCACGGTACCAACGAAGAGCCTCGGAAAGCAGCGATCATGTGCCCGGACCTCCCTTTGAGGTTCAGCTGATCGGTTCGGCCTGCAAAATAGAGGCGATTTAGCTCCTTATCGTCCACATCCTCTATCGACTCAAAAGCGCCAAGCGCGTCCCTGACTTCATCGGGACCGAAAAACAGCCGAAACGGTTCGCCGATACTTTCGACACGGCTGGCAAGCTCATCCCGGGCATCGATCTCTTCGGCTGGAAGCATGTCGCGCGGCACGGCGTAGTCAAAGATCGCACCACTCCCCTCTGGAAAGCCAGCAATGTACTTGAGCGTCTCTCCGAAGGCATCAGAAGTCAGATACACAACCACCCCGAGCATCGCGAAAACCGTCGGCACATTGGCGTCCAGCCCTGCCTCTTCTAGCCGTTCGGAGAGCTTCTGCGTTTCGAAGTCCACTGCCACAAAGTGAAGAGACTCCGGGACCACAACTCCACTCGCTTCAGCCAGCTCTTTCTTCCATGACTGCGTCGCAGGATGGTCAACCTCGTAGACCTCAAGCCCTGCGTGCGGATTCCTGAAGCCGAAGGTGTCGAGACCAGCTCCCAAGATGACATACTGGCGAACACCGCCCTCCACCGCGCGTGCGAGATGATCTTCAGCGAAGCGGCTGCGGGCTACCAACCACGCTCGCATCATCCGGGACGAGTCCTCATACAAATCTTCTTCGGAGTCAGCCAGGACTTTCGCGTACCTGCTCCCCAACAGCGGCACGGCAACAGGGTCATTCAACACCAATGGGCTTGCGTCATAGACCTGATGAGTCGCGCGTCGCAACGCCACACCGAGTGCGGTGCGCGACGCCTGGCCTTTGTGCAAACTACGCTTGTCGCGACTCTGCCGTCCTGGTAGCTGCTTCAAAATGAGATCAATCTGGCCCAGATGGTGAGACTCGTGTTCGCACACATGAAACCATTTGCAAAGGTTATTGGTAGCTCCCCAACTCCATGAGGGGTCGATCGCCATGAGCCATTCATCGTCTCGCTTGCTCAACTCCGACAGGGTATGTTCCCGTGTCTCAGACAGATGCGATATGTAGTACTGCAGATCAAATCCCTTATAGCGGACTCGCGCAGTCTGACCAAGGTTGATCGCCACACCCCACTTCTTGCGAGCTTCATAGGAGAAGCGGCCCCAGGGGACACCATCGAAGGTGTTCAAACCGTAGTAGACATCGGCGGCGGCGAGATGCATCAGCAAAGCACCAATCGAGTTCGCATCCGGATGCGGCAGCCAATCGAGTTCTTCAACCGACAGATTCTGCAAACGCGAGAGAACCACTGCGCGCATCCACTTGAGCTGCGACACAAGGAAACCAATCTGGGTACTGTATCCGTTGCGAGGTCCAAAAACAGAGAGAGGTTCTGCTACCGCGTCTTGCTGGGCAAAAATGCTCATAGCTCATTGTCTCGCGCTGCCGCATCTCCTAGGCCTTGCGTTAGGCCAGGCCACTCAAATTTCCTCCTGTGAAGTCGGCTTCTGTTGACTGATCACTGCTGACGAGAAGCGCCTTTATCAGGAATAGCTGCCTCTCGGAGCGATTGCAGGGCTTCGCCTGTAGACTTTTGAACCGAAAGGGAGTGCAACCCAACCAATACTATGACTTGGAACGTCGGCGCAGCAGCTGCTGCGTAGACAGACCTGAGGAAGGTTCGCCCAGTGCATCTTGTCAAGCCCTGCCACATCCATGATGCAACGTAAATAACGAGAAATAAACCACTTATATATTAATCGAACTTGGCGTACTATTTCGCCGAACTTGCTATCATAGAAATAGAAGGAATTTCCTCAATGAGCGCCCGCCAAAAGCGGGCGTTTTGCATTGGCAGACAATGGGATCCCCGCTAAGTGATTGAAAACACTAGAACGACTCTAAGCCGAATGAAATCAATGGGATATCAGGGAATGATCCCCTCGTAAGTGATTGAAAACAAATAACCGGAGAAAATTAGAGGTAGGGGGAGGGGGATACGAGCCGCCGAGCGATCTCGCGCCCTTGGCGAACCAGGTCCGGAAGCCCGACGCCGTAGTAGGCATTCCCTGCCAGTTGAAGCCCGGGAAAGGCCCGCACCTGCTCATCAAGCCGTGCCATGCGCTCAGGATGCCCAACCGCATACTGCGGCAGAGAACGCGGCCATCGCCGGACGACAGTGAACGACGCCTCCGGCAAAGGCCCCAGCAACAAAGAGAGTTGCCGACGGGCAAGCGAAACAATCTCCTCCTCCGGCGCATCGAGCAGCCGCGGAGCCGCTTCTCCGCCAAAAAAAGCGCGCAGCAGAACCGCGCCTTCAGGCACGCGATGGGCAAACTTCTGCTCGACAAAGGTGCAGGCCAGCAGCTGCGGCTCACGATCCGGATCGGCAGCCTTCGTCTGCGGCACCAGAAACCCGAATCCGCGCGGAATCCGCAGCGATTTTGCCTTTTCGGGTGCAAATGCCAGCGCGACAACGATGGCCGAAGATGCGTCCATCGAGAGAAGCTTGTCGAAATCGGAATGGAGCGGCGCGAGCAGTGAACGTGTCACATCCGCCGGAGTCGCAGCCACAACCGCATCAAATTCCTCGGCACCGGAAGATGTTTGTATCCGCCACTTCTCACCACTCCGCGATATCTGTGTCACAGCATCGCCAGGTCGCAAGGAAGATGCAGGCAAAGCCGCAACCATGCGATCCACGAGCGTCTGTAACCCTGATCTAAGCGTAGTAAAAACCGGTGCGCTTCCACTGTGGCGAATACTCTTCTGCAAAGCGGTAATCAGGCTGCCATGCTCGCGCTCCATCTTCACGAACGCAGGCATCACCGCACGCACGCTCAACACATCGATGCTGCCGCCAAAGACACCGGCCAGCAGCGGAGCGGCAATCGTATCCGTCACCTCGTCGCCAAAGTGACGACGCACAAAGCTCGCGACCGATTCATCCGCATCTTCCGCCAGCGCAGACTGCTTCAGCTCATCCGCACGCTTCGGCTCGCGCAAATATGCGAGCCTCGCCTGCCAGCTGAAGAGTGGCGAGCTCAGCAGCGGCTCCCACTTCGTGGGAACCATCATGCGCATGCCATCCGGCATCGCAACCAGTTCTCTTGCCTGCGCTATATAGGTACGTCGTAAATGGTCATGCGACGGAATGATCTCATCTGCGAGCCCCAGCTCCACCGCAAGCTCGCGCGCCCACGGCTTCTCCGTCACCCATGAGTCCGGCCCGCACTCGATGACGAAGCCGTCGCGCCGCACCGTCTCCACAATGCCGCCCAGCCGATGCGAAGCCTCATAGAGCGTGAAGCCAACACCAGAGCGTGCCAACTCATATGCAGCAGAGACTCCGGCAATCCCTCCGCCAATGACAGCAGCCTTCATGAGCTTGCGAGTCTTGCCAGACCTTGCCGCGCAAGGTCAGCCAGCGCCGATGTCAGCAGCGGCGAATTGTTCAGCGAGTCGGGCCGCTCAATCCGCAGACCAAGCTTCGACGCAAACTCGCGGAAGCCGATATCGATGTCGTACAGAATCTCCACGTGATCGCACAGGAACCCGATCGGCTGAATCACGACTGCCTTGTTCCCTTCCTGATGCAGCGCTGTCAGCGTGTCCTCAACCGTTGGCCCAATCCACGGACCGCCTGACATGCCCTGACTCTGGAACGCAAAGCGCCACTCCTTCAAACCCGGCATGCGGTCCGCAACCATCCGGGCCGTCCGCTTCGCCTCATCGGCGTAAGGGTCAGCAGGCTTCGCAGGCTGATCCGCTGTCGCCGCCTGCGGCTCGACGGTTCTGATCGGCACGCTGTGCGCCGTAAACAACACCGGGACAGAAGCACCTGTTTCCGCAGATACCTTCTCCCAAACAGGCAGCAACCGCGCCGCAAATGCATCCGCCAGCAGCGGATGATCTGCCCATCCCTCGATGAAGTCGATCTTCATCGCATCGCCCGCCTCGGCATACACAGCCCGGCGATATAGTCCCACGCTAGTGCGCGAGTTCTGCGGCGCCAGACAGATCACCGCCGCTGAGGTAACGCCATCGCTACGCATCTGCCGGACCACATCCCCGATGTAGGGCTTCCAGTTACGCATGCCTACATACACCGGTCTGCCAATAGTTTCCGCCAACAGCCTTCCCTGCTCCTGCGTTAGCTCAGTCAATGGACTGTGGCCAATCAGCGAGTAGCGGTGCCGTATCTCTGTGATCACCGACTCCGGCATCGGCCGCCCGCTCGTCACATTCCGAAGGTATTCCGGAATCTCATCCAGCGTGTCCGGCGTCCCATGCGCCAGCAGCAACACCGCTGCATGATCAGCCACGCTTCACCTCTTCCGATAGCTCCCGCACAAACCGGACCACCGCCTGCACGTTCTCCACCGGCGTCTGCGGCACAATCCCGTGCCCCAGGTTGAAGATATGCCCGGGCCGGCCACCAGCCTGCATCAAAATCTGCTTCACACGCTCACGAATTAACACCGGTTCGGCAAACAAAGTTATCGGATCAAGATTTCCCTGTACGGCGCATGCATAGTCAAGCGACTTCCATGTCGCTCCAACTGGTGTTCGCCAGTCCAGACCCAATACATCGGCACCCGTCTCGCGCATCGCAGGCAACAGGCTCGCCGTCTCTACGCCGAAATAAATCACCGGAACACCCAGCGACTGCACCTCGCGCACCAGCGTCTTCGTGATGGGCAACACAAAGTCACGATAGTCTTCAATGCTCAACACGCCCACCCAGCTATCGAAGATCTGGATCACGTCCGCGCCAGCTTCCACCTGCTGTCGCGCATACTCGCGCAGCACGGCAACGAGCTTCTCCATCAGCATTCGCCATGTATCCGGCTGACGGTACATCATCGTCTTCGTCGCAACATAATTGCGCGAACTGCCGCCCTCGATCATGTAGCTTGCCAACGTGAATGGAGCACCACAGAAGCCGATAATCCCGATGCGGTCTTTGAAGTGTGCCACCACTTTCTCAATTGCCTCGGCCACGTACCCAAGCTCAGACGCGCGATCCGTGCGCAGTCGGGCAGCATCTTCGAATGTGCGCACTGGCTTGTGAACCACAGGCCCTTCACCCGCCTGAAATTCAAAGTCCAGCCCCATCGGCTCAAATGGCAGCAGCAGATCAGCAAAGATAATCGCCGCAT
This sequence comes from Alloacidobacterium sp., assembly GCA_035482895.1. Classification (GTDB taxonomy): domain Bacteria; phylum Acidobacteriota; class Terriglobia; order Terriglobales; family Acidobacteriaceae; genus Alloacidobacterium. Next base: position 5,757 of record DATHQH010000123.1, read on the forward strand.
CCACATCCAGCTTTTCCGCAGCTGTAATCGTCACTTCCGCTGCGAGCTCAGGCTTCTTACAAATTTCCAATAGTGAATGGTGCTTGCGCACTGCCTGGTATTCCGGCATGTAGCGCCCTGCCTGCCGCAAAAACCATACTGGTGTTCGATCGACAGGCTGGCGCAGGCACGCGCGTACAAAACGCGTCCCCGCACTAAGGTCAAGAGTGTTGTTTCCAGCCTGCTCAGGCTGGTGTTTTAAGTGGCTTCCGTGCATGGTGGAGATCACTCTTGAGGGTAGCATTCTCTCGCCGGATTATGCAGGCGTGCTGCTCGTTTGCATTCTCTTTCATGAAAATGCCCTCTATAAGAGGGACCTCCCGACTAGCTACTTCTTCGCTGTAGCTCCGGCCATCAGATATTTGTCATACCAGTTGAAATATCGCTCATAGCGATCGCGAATAAAGCTGGGGCGTGTAAATCCATGAAACTGCCCCGGATACACCACCAGTTCCGTCGGCACATTCAGACTGCGCAGCGCCTGATACATCTGCTCTCCACCCATCAAAGGCACGTTGAAGTCCTTATCGCCTCCCATAAACAGCGTCGGCGTATGAATGCGATCGGCATGCAGAAATGGATAGCCAAGCTTCTGATACACATCAAAGTTCTTCCACGGCGGACCTAATTCCTGATCGTATTGAATGATGTATTGGTCCACTCCGTAAAAGCCAATTGGATTTCCGGTCCCGGCTCCGCTGATCGCTGCCTTGAAGCGATTCGTGCTGGCAATGGTGTAATCGGTCAGGATACCGCCATAGCTCCATCCGCCTACGCCGAGACGATCGGGATCGGCAACCCCCTCCTTTACTGCCTCATCCACGCTCGCCAACAGGTCAATCACTTCCTTGTCGCCCCAATCAGCGAAGATCGCCTGCTGATATAGCGCGCTGCGACCCGCGCTGCCGCGATAATTCACATTTAGTACCGCGTAGCCGCGACCGGCAAAGAGCTGTCTCTCGGGAACAAACATGTGGGCGTCCTGTCCATCCGGGCCTCCGTGAATTCGTAACAGCATCGGATACTTTTGTCCCGCCTGGTAGCCAACCGGAAGGGTCAACACTGCGTGCACATCCGCACCATCTTTCGTCTTCGTCTGCAGATCGCGTGTCTCGCCCAGTTTCAGCTGTGCAACCAGAGCATCGTTGTGCGAGGTAAGCTTCCGCAGCTTGCCGTCTTCAAACGCAAAAACCTCGGAAGGCGCGGCGTCCGTGGACCATACGACGACGTCGTGGCCCCCGGCATGATTCTGCGCCATGGCCGAACCTGGACTCTCTATCAGCCGCTTCACCGTTCCATCGCTCAGCGATACAGAAGCGGGATACTCCGAACGGTCATCCGTCACCAATACAGTTACAGATTCGCCATCGCTCGCAAAAACAGGCGCGGAAACGGCACGATCGAGCTTCGTAGTCATTACACGGGGTTCGCCCCCTGCCGCAGGAACGATCGCCAGTTGATTCTGGTTGTACTCCAGATATTTCGGTTCGCTGCCATGCAGATACGCAATCAGACTGCTATCCGGACTCCATGCCAGGCGACCACCGTCCGGTCCGTTGAAAGTCGTCAACTTCTTCGCGGCGGAATTTGGCTTCGCTTCCACCACAAACACATCCGTATTGGTGCTCCGGTCCGGATCGGGATCGTGATTGCTGACATAGGCAATGTGTGTTCCATCCGGCGACCACACTGCATTCTGCTCATTGTATTTGGCGTCTGTTGTCAACTTTTCGAGTTTGTGCGTTTCTACATCAAACAAGTAAAGCAATGCCGGTGTCGTTTCCGACGAGATATACCCTTCAATGTCCTGCTTGAAGTGATAGCGGTCCATCACAATGGGCTTCGGCTTCTCTTTGTCTTTGTCCTTATTCTTTTCCGCGGCCTCGGCCTCTTTATCCTCGGAAATCGCCAATAACAACTTCTTCGCATCCGGCGACCACGCGTAATACGACAACTTCCCCTTCACATCGGTAAGCTGTCGCGCCTCACCGCCACGACGATCCAGCACCCAGACCTGCGAACCCTTTGCCTTTCCCGGACGGTCCGAAGTAAACGATAAAAATTTTCCATCGGGACTCCATCGCGGAGCGCTCGCCGAGTTCTCTCCGGCATAAGTCAGCCGAATATCTTCTGAGCCTTCCCAGTTCACCATCCAAATGTCGGTGAGCCGCTTGTCCGCAGTTGTGTCGATCGTGCTGACGGTATAAGCTACCCACTTTCCATCGGGCGAAAGTTGGGGGTCACCTACATCCTGCAAACGGAAAAGATCATCCAGCGTCATGGCATGCGGTGCCGTTTGCGCAGTATTTGTGGGAGTTGGGGACTGTGTTTGCGCAAAAAATGGAGGCGCACATGCGGCTATCACCGCAAAAAGACAGATTGGAAATTTGTGCATGCGCCAAGCCTAATTGCTCTCATGCGAAAGAAACAAGACAGAAAAACCGAAAGCGTGTCTCAGAGCACATTGGGGCGGGTCCGTGGTTTTATGGCCACGTAAACAATCATTTCCATCCCGACCACGGCTACAGAGGCCCGGCACCGCACGTCGGAGACAGAGTGGAAGCAGGCAGGGAGCATCCTCCTGCCAACTTCCACGGTAACGAAGTACGTGACGGACACGGCCACCTCGGTGGAGGCAACCACTAAGCAGTCTTCAACCAAGGCAAACTTTCACCTACAGGCTGAGTAAGTAAAGTGTGACAATCTGCAACCCAACAAAACGGATATGGCAGAATCAACCCATTGTTCTGCCATGTCCGGATATCTGTTAGCGTTTCGGTGCCACAATCGCGAACATCGCGCCTTGCGGATCGATGCCCTGAACGATCCAGATTCCTCCAGGGACCTCGTGGGGACCCATCAAAACCTGGCCACCGTTTTCTTTGATCCGTTCAGCTGCTGCGTCGGCGGCATCCACATTCACGTAATAGAGCCACATAGGCACTGGCATATCGGACGTCTTTGTCATCATCCCGCCAACCGGTGCACCACCCGTGGCGAAGATTTGATAAATCCCCATTGGGCCCATGTCGAGGGCATCGGCCTTAGTCCAACCAAAGAGGCTGGCATAGAATGGGAAGGCAGTCTCAAGGTCGCCGGCATGCAGTTCATGCCAGCCAATACGGCCCGGAGCGGCATCGGCAGGGGTCTCACCCATTCCTTTGAATAGAACGAACGTCGCGCCATGCGGATCACCCACAACAGCAAAGCGGCCGACGCCGGGAATGTCTTCAGGAGCGCGAGAGATCTTACCACCCGCTGCTGTGACACGAGCGGCATACCCATCGACATCGTCGACGCCTATATAGCCCGTCCACATGGGTCGAGCACCTCTGGCGCTCGCCTCTTCCGGAATAGGCATCAGTCCGCCGACCATCGCTGATCCCATGGAAAAAATCGTGTAAGAGCGATCCGCCACACCGGCATTCATCGCTCCCCAACCGATCACCTTTCTATAGAACGATTCAGCAGCCTTGTGGTCACTCGTCATCAGGTCATACCAGACAAATTTGTTTGGAATTTCAGACATATTTTCTCCTCAAATTCGTTAATGAAACAGTTCTGATCAGCGGGGTGGGTCAGCCGCTGCGTATTTGAGATGTATGCTCATTCACTGCAGCAGGCATGCGGTTTAGGCGTGCTCTTGTATTCGTCATGCTGGCGGACGCAATCCATCGTAGTTTTCTCGTTGCGGCCCTTCGGGGCATGGTCAAGAATCATCAGGGTGCCGATCAATTCCTCCCCGCCATCTCGTAAATGGGTGGCTTCTTTTTCCTTAACCAGCAGCGCTCTGCGCGCGGCCAACCCACTCTTCTTGCGATACGACTGGATGACTCTGCATGCGATTCCTTTTTAGAAGAGCTTGACAGGTTACGTTGATATCAACATTATTAGATCATGTCAAGGGTTGCGCATGTTCCTTATGAAACAACGCTCCTGGTTCGCGATTGTTGCCTCTGTCTTCATGTGCAGCGCGCGGCACGGGCACTGGCACGGCGCTTCGATGATGAGCTGCGGCCGTTTGCTCTCACCAATGGGCAATTTTCCTTGATGATGTCGCTGAACCGTCCTGAGCCGCCGGGAATGGGAGCTGTGGCGTCTCTACTCGCAGTGGATCGGACGACCTTAACCGCCGCGCTCAAGCCATTGGAGCGCCGTGGCCTTGTCAAGGTCATGGCAGACCCTGCTGACCGGCGCAGTCGACGGATGGCACTGACGCCGAATGGCAAGACCTTACTCGCGTCGGCTGTTCCGGTTTGGGAGCGTACCCACAAGGATGTCGAGGCGCTCCTGCAGGATGGCGACGCCGATCGCTTCCGGAGCAATCTGCGCGCCCTTTGCTGATCATCGATTCAATGGACGCGAAAACACTTCAATGTGGCTGGTGTTCCCTGCAAAATTTCAGGCGCTCACTGCAAAAATGTGGAATGCAAGCGGGCGGGCATTGATAATCGCTCGAATGAGAATTCCAACCTACCCTTATCGAGCTTTGCTGCTATTGACCAAGGCGCAGCCGTGCTTTCAAGTCTTATGAGTTGCGGCGTTCTCTCTACCAAACTGTATATAGACTACTGCGCAGCGGATGTACGATAAGTCTCAAGAGTTTTCGATGAGTGAATCAGCTGTATTTCATCCTCTGCAATCCTGGTTTTACGGTAAGAAGTTCTACGGTAAGAAGAAGGAACTAGCATGAATTCTCTTACGGCCACTTCAGACTACACACAAATACTGCCTGTCTCCGGGCGAGAGGCAATGGCACCTGCCGATTCCGATGCCGGCATGCGCCTCAATGGCCATCTGATTATATTTTCCCTGGCGATGGCTCTTGCTCTTGCAACTGCAATCGAATGCCAATCCGTAACCCACCTTCCATCTCTGACATATGGTATCTTGCTTTGGGGATGGTGGGGTTTGATCACCAGTGCCATCTGGAAATTCGGCCCGCGACTGCCTTTTTTGTCCAGCTTCTCGCCGAAGATAATTGCGCTTCATGTATTCGCGGGATCAGCTCTCGGCGTTGCGCATCTTCTGTTGTTGGGGAGTTTGTGCTTTACAGGGGACTGGCAAAGCCACGGGACGGCATTCTCTATCTTGACAAGCATGATGAGCATCAATCGTTTTGGTATCGAGCTACTCATCTACGGATTTGTCTTTGGGATTACGGGGCTTGTCCAGTTTCAGATTAGAGCGCAGCGCGACGCTATAAAATCCCTGGAATTGCAGAGGCAGCTATCCGCCGCGCACCTACAGGCGCTGCAGATGCAACTGGAACCTCATTTCCTCTTCAATACATTAAACGCGATCACGACTCTGGTTGAGCTCGGCCGATCGAAAGAAGCAGTAGGAATGCTGTCCCATCTCAACGTGATCCTCAAAAGCACGTTGAAAAGAACAACTCCCGAGAAAGTACCTCTGTCGCAGGAGCTGGAGATCGTCGAGAACTATCTGGCTATCGAACAGGCCCGCTTTGCCGACCGGCTGTGCGTTGAGATCAAGGTGGAACCGGGCGCTCTGGACGGCCTGGTCCCGTGCTTTTTGCTCCAGCCCATTCTGGAGAATGCGATTCGGCATGGCATCGCGCGTCGTCCGAACGGCGGAGAGGTCGCAATCAGAGCTTCTGCTATGGAAGGACAACTGAGGATCGAGATAGAAAACGATCGTACCGAAGGGCAGCAGCCCGGAGGAGAAGGGCACGGCCTCGGTCTGGCAAACACCAGAACGCGTCTGGAAAAACTCTACGGCGAGCAAGGAAGCGTCGAGGTTTCCACCGTGCAGAACAATCGATTCCTGGTGCTGATCAGGTTTCCTCTCACGACCGAGTCGCCGGTAGACGCGCAGGTGGTTACGCAATGAACATCCGGGTTCTGGTGGTGGATGACGAGCCGTTAGCTCGACTCGGTATAACGACCCGTCTGCGAGCCTATTCCGACATGCTGGTCGTTGCGGAGTGCGCTACCGG
>DATHQH010000124.1:0-20365 GCA_035482895.1 Alloacidobacterium sp.
TGATTCGACACCATTTTGCGCTTGATGATTCGTGGATAGGGAAGTATTCGTAGGACAACCTATTGGTGTCTAGAGACATCGGGTGCGTGCGACCAACCGAAGGGCTCGCAGTTCGATACAATGATGCAGATGGCAGAACAAGAAGCAGCGGCGATGCCCGAGGCCTGGCGCAGGACAGAGCTTGCGCGGCACCCTGATCGTCCCTATCCGATGGATTTCATCGACGCATTGTTCACCGACTTCAGCGAGATTCACGGCGATCGTGCCTTTGGCGACGATGCGGCGATGGCATGCGGGATGGCCCGGTTTCACGGCGAAGAGGTGATGGTGATCGGCAACCTCAAAGGCCGCACGGTGAAGGAGCGTATCCAGCGCAAATTTGGATCGCCCGATCCGGAGGGCTACCGTAAGGCCCTGCGCGCGATGAAGATTGCCGAGAAATGGGGCCGTCCGGTCTTTACATTTATTGACCTGACAGGAGCCAACCCCGGCATTGGCGCGGAAGAGCGCGGACAGGCCGAGGCTATTGCGCGGAACCTGTTCGAGATGTCGCGTCTGCGCGTGCCGATTCTCGCTACGATCACGGGCGAAGGCGGCTCGGGTGGCGCTTTAGCGCTTGCCGTGGCGGACCGGGTGCTGATCCTGGAAAATGCGGTTTACTCTGTGATTTCGCCCGAAGGCTGCGCCTCGATCATGTGGCGCGATGCCAGTAAACGCGCACAGGCGGCTGAAGCTCTGAAAGTAACGGCGCAGGATGTGAAGTCACTCGGCTGCGTCGATGACATAGTTGGGGAGCCCCAGGGCGGAGCGCAGGCGAATGCAGACCTGGCGGCACAGCTTCTGGATGAAAAGCTGCAATGGCACTTCAATGAAGTCAGGGCATGGTCGACGGAAGAGATGCTGGCCCGCCGCTATGAGAAATTCCGGAGCATCGCACAATTCTATACAACGTAAACGTTAAAAACGACAGAATGGGTGGTTCCATAAGTTGCCACTTCCAATTGATTATTGCCGGAGCTACTGAATGAAATCTGCGGGGCGGTTCCGTGCATTCAACTGGTTCATCGTTGCGGCGATCTACTTTGCCTTTTCGCAACAGGTAGCACTGCGGGCGGCCAACGGGCTCAGTTCCGGCGACTGGTTTTTACTGGTCGACAGCCTGATCCTGCTGTTCCTGCTGTTAGTTGGCTATGCTGCAATGGGCTATGCGGGGCAAAGCCAGCGCGAACCGCTGAAATCCATGGGATTGGTGAGACGCGAGGGCTGGAAGCGCGAATTTGCGCTGGGAGCTGCGCTTGGCTGGGGCGGCGTTGTTGCCTGCGTTCTGCCCACAGCACTGCTCGGTGGACTGGTCATTACATTCTGGACGAATGGCCACCAATTCTTTCTGTTGTTTGTGAACCTGCTGACATTGGCGGTCGCCGCGCTGGCGGAGGAAGTAGCCTTTCGCGGATATCCTTTCCAGCGGCTCATCGATGCGGTAGGCCCAACCATGGCCATTCTCGTCATGTCCGTATTGTTTGCAGTGATACACCTGTTGAACACTAATGCCAGCGCTGCCAGCACTTTAGTTACGATTCTTGCCGGATGGCTGCTTTCGATTGCTTACCTGCGCACGCGGGCGCTTTGGCTGGCCTGGGGCTTCCATTTTGCATGGAATGCGAGCATGGGGCTTCTGTTTGGGCTTCCGGTGAGTGGAATGAATGCCTTCAATCCGGTGATCACAACGCATGCAATCGGGCCGATCTGGCTGACAGGCGGCAGTTACGGCCTGGAAGGAAGCGCCGTTGCCGTGATTGCGTTGCCGGTTCTGATGATTGTGCTGGTCAAAATCACACGCGACTACGCCCACAAGTATGCGCAGCCGGTCATTGTGCCGGGCGGTATTCCTGTGGATGTAGACGCTATCGCCCGCCAGCAGCATGAAGCAGCAATGGGGCCGGCAGCGGGAGCGGCTTCCAGCGAGCCAAAACTGGTGCAGATTGCGCCAGTTAGCGGATCTTCCAATGGCTCGATTTCCAGGACGGCTGGCCCGGAAAATACTGAACCAGCCACCGGCATTTCTGGAGAAGCAAATGCGCCTCCACACGGGCTGGGTTAGGGCGGCGTAGGCGCTCTGCCGTTAAAGTCGTTTTTCCCATTTCAAAACAATCTGTGCACGTCTCATCGTCAAGGGCTTGCAAATGGCGACAAATAGAGCCATGCTTGTAGTCCGAAAGATTATGGGGGCCCATGATGCAGGGGTTCGCAACATTCGGCACGTCCAATCGGCGCCTGTTGCGAGTTGTGGCAGGCGGAGCTATGCTGCTGCTGCTTTTTCCCGCCAGCGCGGCGATGGCGCAGGTGTTGACCGTCGATCCTGCGCATATTGACGGCCACTATCTTGACTTTCACCCAACTCATATTGACCTTCCCACGACACCGCTGAGTGCGGGCGGCCGGCAGGAACTCATTCGCTCTCTGATGGCGGAGCAGGGTTTTGCCATGCGCCCCTTGCCGCGCGCAAGCCGGGGGTTGACCCTGCATGCCAATGGGGACATGGAGCCCAGCGGGGCTGATTATGTCAATGAATTGAATGAGCATGGCACATCCGCCAAGCCTGGCGACCGCTGCGTGATTTCAGACGTGAGGATCACAGGAGACAGAATTGTTTTCCTGCTGAACGGCGGTCCTGATCAAAAACACAGATGGCTGCGGCATATTTCCATTGGGATGGATCCGAATAATACAAGACCTGTGACGCAGGATGGGCAGGAGCCGGTCGGTTCTCGTCTCACGCTGGTTTTTCCGCATGCAGTCCCTGAGGTTACAAGTCAGCTGGTCGAGGCACTGCTGGCTCCGCTGCTGGGTTTCGGCGTGAAGTCTCCGGTTGTGGCTTATACGGACACATTGCCACCGGCGTTGAAGAAGGCCATTCTGGATCACCAGGTACTGGTGGGCATGAGCACCGAGATGGTGGTCTACTCGGTTGGGCAGCCGCTGCAGAAGGTCCGCGAGCGCGAAGGGCAAATGCCTTTTGAGGAATGGATCTATGGTGAGGCGCCGAATCCGGTCCAGTTCGTCCGCATCAATGGAAACCGCGTGATACGTGTGGAAGTCGCCGAGGTGGGGAAGAGTCCCGTGATACACGCCGACAACGAAATGGGCGACTACTGGGCCACCGTTCCAAATCCGAATGTGCATATCGTCAAGCTAGGGGACGAAGATCCGGCTGCGGAGGCGAAACAGTCGGCGCCGCAAGCTCCGCCATCGTTGCGGCTGCCGGGTGAGAAGCTGCCTACGGACGACGACAAAGATCACCCTTCCATGCAGCCGGTGCAGTTCCCGAAAGGCTCTGATTCCACTCCATCCAATTCGGGCCAGCAGCCTGCCGATACGAGCCAGCAAAACAAAACGCCTGCGCCTGCTCCACAGAGTTCAGGCGGAAGCTCTCCTCAGCAGTATGTGGCTTCGGGTTCCACGCCGCATCCATAACGCGATCTGAGCCTGCAATGCTCTCACCTTGAAACAAGGTCAGTTTCGGGCGTCCGTCCCTTGCGAACACATGTATTCTGGCTACATGCTTGATTTTGAGATTACTCCCGCCGAACTGGCAGCGATCATTTCAGGACCGGAGCGGGAGCACATTGTATTACTGGATGTACGTGAGCCTCAGGAGCACGCGGTAGCGCGCATTGAGGACAGTCTCCTGATGCCGATGGGCGATGTGCCCGGACGCGTCCATCAGGAGCTTGATCCAGACGCACATATCATTACCATCTGCCATCATGGAGTCCGTTCGATGAATGTAGCTGTGTGGCTGCGAAATCAGGGCTTTGAGAAGACGCAGTCCCTGCGCGGCGGCATAGACGCTTGGTCGACGCAGGTTGACCCCACCTTAGCGCGGTATTGACAAACAAAATGCCCAGACGACGTCTGTATCTTTTTCTGCACTGGATTCCTGCGATGATCGGCATTGCGGTGATCCTCATTGAGTCAACGGGAACCATGTCCGCGGCAAATACCAGCCGCTGGCTGTTGCCGATCTGGACGAAGCTGTTTGGCCCGATAGCCCCTGAGCGCTGGGCGGTCATCCACCATTGGATTCGCAAGACAGGCCACTTTGTCGGCTATGGGCTGGTCAGTCTTGGATTCTTTGAGGGCTGGCGCGCTACGTTTTCAGGGAAAGCAAAGAGCCGTGGATGGCTATTCGCTATAGTGGCTCCGTTGGCGCTTGTTTCAACGCTGGCGCTGGCATCCTGGGATGAGTGGCATCAGTCGTTTCTGCCCGGACGTACAAGCGCCTTTTCCGACGTGTTGATCGACTTTTCAGGCGCCATCGTTGCGCATCTGCTGCTTTTGCTGGTGATTTTGATCGTGTGGCGTGTGCGGGCTGCCCGGGCAAAACAGTCCACTAAGGTGATTGCATAGTCGGGTTCCGGTGCAATCATTCTTCCGGCTTCGGCTCTGGCGTAATACTGAGCTGGAGCTGCTGCACTCCTCTTAGAATTTCCAGATGCAGGTGCTGACCGGCCCGGTCCGGAGTAAGCAGGCGGTGTAGTTCATCAATGCCTGCGACGGGGTGGCCGTCGAGGCCAATGATAATATCGCCCTCGCGCAACACAGCGCGGCTTGCCGGGCTTGCCTCCTGTACAGAGACGACGAGGATGCCTGTTGCTTCCCTGAGTTGATATTCATAGGCCAAGCGGCGGGGCAGCGGGACATTTTGCCCGGCAATGCCGATCCACGACCGGCGCACGCGTCCATGCTGCAGAAGCTGCGATGCGACAAACTTTGCCGTGTCGATTCCAATGGCGAAACACAGGCCTTGCGCGGAGACGATGGTTGCCGTGTTGATGCCGATGACTTCTCCACGCGAATTGACGAGTGGACCTCCGGAGTTGCCCGGATTCAGCGCAGCGTCGGTCTGGATGACCTCTTCGATCATGCGGCCGGTGGTGGAACGCATGCTGCGTCCCAGTGCGCTGATAACGCCTGCCGTGACGGTGAATTGAAATCCAAAGGGATTGCCAACAGCAATGGCCAGCTGTCCGACACGCAGATTGCGTGAGGTGCCAAGCACGGCGGGTTGAATCATAGCCGCATCTGTCCGCAGAACGGCCGTGTCCGTGTCGGCATCTTCGCCGATCAATGTTGCCAGTGTCTGCTGGCCGTCGTTGAAGGTCAGCTCAAAACGTGAACCTCCTCGCACAACGTGACTGTTGGTGAGGACCAGACCATCCGGCGTGAAGATAAAACCGGAACCGGAACCTCCGCGCCGCCGCGAGGAGGCTTTCACATCGATCTTGACAACGGAAGGGCTCACGCGCTCGACAGCCCGCATCACTGCCGTCGAATATGAGTCGAGAAGGGCAGCGTCGTCAGTTGATGGGGTTCCGGTTGTATTCTCTGATTCACCCGGATAGGGGTTTGCGAGAAAGGCAAAACGTTGTTCCATATTGCACCCGTGGGTGACAGATGCTGCAGCATGGGGCAAGGATTCAATCTGAAGGGGCGGCGCCTAATCCCGGTGGAATACACTAGGATGTTTGTGATTAAGGAGAAACGATGCCGACTGCTGTTGAATTTGCGCGCGATCAGTATCCGCGCTTTCTGGATGAGTTGAAGGCTCTGCTGCGCATTCCGTCCGTTTCCACGCTGCCCGAGCACAAGGGAGACGTGCGCCGGGCTGCCGAGACGCTGGTGGTTGAATTGAAGCGTATCGGCATGGAGAATGTCCGTCTCATCGAGGGAACCGGTCACCCCCTTGTTTACGCCGACTGGCTGCACGCCGCAGGTAAGCCAACCTGCCTCTGCTATGGCCACTATGACGTGCAGCCGCCGGACCCGCTGGATGAGTGGCTCTCTCCGCCGTTTGAGCCAACGGAACGCAATGGCAATCTTTACGCGCGCGGCGCGGTCGATGACAAGGGCCAGATGTACATGCACGTCAAGGCGCTGGAGTCGCTCTTCGTCGCAAACGGCGGCACGCTACCGCTGAACATCCGCGTGATTCTCGAAGGGGAAGAAGAAGTTGGCGGCGAGTCGATCGCGAAATTCGTGCGCGAGCATCCGGAGCAGCTGAAGGCTGATTTCGCGCTTGTTTCCGATACGGAGTTGTTTGCACCGGAGCTTCCGACCCTATGCGTCGGACTGCGCGGCATGATCTACACCGAGATTGAGGCGCGCGGAGCGAAGACCGATCTTCACTCGGGTATGTATGGCGGTGCGGCGCCCAACCCATTTGTGGCGCTGGCGCAGATCATCGCGCAGCTCAAAGATAAAGACGGCCGGATTCTGATTCCTGGCTTCTACGACAAAGTAGAAGCTCCGAGCGCAGATGAGCTGAAGGCGTGGAAGAGCCTGCCATTCGACGAAGAACACTATCGCCAGACAGAGGTTGGCTCATCGCAACTGACAGGCGAGGCTGGGTATTCGGTCATTGAGCGAACATGGGCGCGGCCTACGCTCGATGTCCACGGCATGCCCGGCGGTTTTATTGGAGCGGGGGCAAAGACCGTTATTCCGGCAAAGGCGGTGGCCAAGGTATCGATGCGACTGGTGCCTGAGATGACGCCGCAGGAGGCATTCGCGCAATACAAGAGCTTTGTGGAATCGTTGAAGCCGGCAGGCGTTGAGCTGGATGTGCGGTTGATTCACTCCGGCGACGCTATTGTGATCGGCACGGACAATCCTTACATCAAGGCTGCGACCAAGGCCCTGAAGAAGGTCTGGAACAAGGACACGGTCTTCATCCGGTCGGGCGGGTCGATTCCCATCGTGGGGGACTTCGAGCGGCACCTGAAAATTCCGACTGTCATGATGGGCTTCGGTCTGCCGGATGACAATCTTCATGCGCCGAATGAGAAATTTCATCTGGCGAATTTTTATCGCGGGATCGAATCGATCATTACCTTCTTTGAAGAGCTGGGGAAGTGACTGTCTATCGCTGATTCCAGAACATGAACACGCGCACAGACATGGCGCTGATAAGCTGATGGAGAGGAGACACAGGGCTTGAGCAGCGTCCCGGTAGTCGTTATTGAAGAGAAGGGCACAGTAGCAGTGCCTGAACCATATATCGCCTTCGAAAAAGTATCGAAATCGTTTGGCGACCTGGTGGTGCTCGACGATGTAAGTTTTTTTGTGCTGCCCGGCGAAACTCTGTGCATCCTTGGGCGAAGCGGGGTCGGCAAATCTGTCTCGTTGCAGCAGATTATGGGTTTCCTCAAGCCAGATTCCGGGCAGATTCTAGTAGCCGGGGAAAACATTTGCGGGTATACCGAGGAGAAGATGCAGGTTCTTCGCCGCAAAGTCACCATGGTATTTCAAAATGGCGCCCTGTTTGATTCGCTCAGCGTCGGGGAGAACGTTGCTTTTCCTTTGCGTGAGCGCGGCGAACTGATGGAAGACCAGATTCAACAGATTGTGAACGGTTTGCTCGAAATGGTTGGGGTGGCGGGGATGAAGGATCTGCTGCCTTCGGATCTTTCGACCGGTATGAAGCGGAGCGTCGCCATTGCCCGCGCGCTTTCTGCACAGCCCGAGGCCATACTGTACGATGAGCCGACAACGATGGTCGATCCGCTGATAGCGCGGCTGCTTGGCGATCTTATACAGAAGTTGAAGCACCAGCTGCATCTCACCAGTATTGTGGTGACACACGATATGCGCTTTGCGAAAAAACTGGCTGATCGTGTGCTTTTTCTGCATCAGGCAAAGGCGCATTTTTTCGGTACGATGCAGGAAATGGAGCAGTGCGAAGATGAGGTTGTGCGTCAGTTTCTGGAACTCGACGCACTCGTGATTCCGGAAGTGTAACTATGTCTGCGACAAAAGAGATAAAAACCGGTGCCACACACACAACGGCAGGCGATTTCATCGGAACATGGAAACTCGTCGATTATTCCTTCCTGCATGAAGATGGAACGGTTGAAAAGCCATGGGGCGATCATGTCGTCGGATATCTGCTCTATTCCGCTGAAGGCTACATGAGCGGCAATCTCAGTCCGGCGAGCCGCAGGCACAAGGTCGAGCAGGCAGACAGTCAACCGCGCCGCAAACGGGATTATATTGCCTATGCCGGGCCTTATACCGTGGAAGGCGATACAGTTACGCATCATGTGGAGGTAAGCTTGTTCCCAAACTGGCTGGGAACGGCGCAGCTGCGATACCACGAGCGCAAGGGCGATATGCTGACCCTGCGCACGCCGCCCATTTCTTCCGGCGGCGGAACAGTAGCTGTTCAGCTTATCTGGAAGAAAGTTCATCCGTAACATTGCTAAACTGAGAGTGTGAAGATTGCGCTTGCTCAGATCAATCCCACCATCGGCGATTTCACCGGCAACGTAGAAAAGATCCTCGATTTTTCGCGACGGGCAGCCGAGGGTGGAGCAGATCTTGTTCTCTTTCCCGAACTTGCGGTCTGCGGCTACCCGCCGGCAGACTTTCTCGATAAACCATCGTTTGTGAAACGCTCGGAAGAGGCGATTGCGGAGATTGCCCAGGCGACAGCTGATCTGCCTATCGCAAGCATTGTGGGGTACGTCACGCCCGCGCAGGCCGGGACGGGCAAACGCGTGATGAACTCGGCGGCGCTGATCCGCGATGGGGAAGTAGCTTTCGTGCAATCGAAGATGCTGCTTCCGTTCTACGACGTATTCGACGATCAACGATACTTCGCTCCCGCAGAGAAGCAGCATCTGTGCCACTTGAGCGGCAAGCGAGTTGCGCTCACCATTTGCGAAGACACATGGAACGATAAGAATTTCTGGCAGAAGCGGCTGCACAGCGTCGATCCGGTGGAAGAGCTGATGCGCGAGGGCGGCGAGATCATCCTCAACATTGCAGCTTCGCCTTATTGGCGCGGAAAGCGTAAAACGCGGCGTGAGATGCTGGCGGCGATTGCGAGGCACCATTGCGCTCCGGTAGTGATGGTGAACCAGGTGGGCGGGAATGACAGCCTGCTCTTTGATGGATCGAGCCTTGTCATCGCTGCAGACGGGACCATCATTGCGCAGGCGAAATCGTTTGAAGAAGATTTGATTTTTGCCGATCTCGGAGCGCGCACTGGCGATCTTCACTGGCAGACGGAAAATGTAGACGAAGCTGTGTACAACGCGCTTGTAATGGGTACGCGGGATTATGTACGCAAGTGCGGATTCTCGCAGGCGATCATCGGTTTGAGCGGCGGTATCGATTCGGCTCTGGTGGCGACGATTGCTGTCGATGCGCTTGGCAAAGAGAATGTGCTCGGTGTTGGTATGCCCAGCCCGTACTCGTCGACGGGGTCCATTGAGGACAGCCGTAAGCTGGCGGAGAATCTTGGCATACGCTTTGAAATGATTCCGATTAATAGCCTCTTTGCGGAATATAACAAAGCGCTCGAACCACTTTTTACCGGACGCAAGCCGGATATCACCGAAGAAAATATTCAATCGCGCACACGCGGCAATTTGTTGATGGCTTTGTCGAACAAATTTAATGCGTTGGTGCTAACCACAGGAAATAAGTCGGAGATGTCTGTCGGCTACTGTACGCTTTACGGCGATATGGTGGGCGCGCTCGCGGTGATTGGCGATCTGGTGAAGACGCGCGTCTATGCGCTGAGCCGCTTTGTGAATCGCGACTGTGAGCGTATTCCTGTGGCCACAATTGAAAAACCTCCATCCGCAGAACTGCGTCCGGGGCAGATGGACACTGACTCGCTGCCGCCATATGACGTACTCGACCCAATTCTTGAGGCATATGTAGAACGCTATGAAACACCAGAAGAGATTGCGAAGAAACAGCATGTTGATCTCCAATTGGTGCGCAAGGTCGTCAAACTGGTGGAACGCAGCGAATATAAGCGCCAGCAGGCGGCGCCGGTCCTGAAGGTGACGGTCAAAGCCTTCGGCCCCGGTCGCCGCTTTCCCATCGCAGTAAAAGTTCAGGTATAGACTCTTTGAAACCCCTGCTTCGGCAGAAAGGAATTCGATGCAATTTCGTGCTTCTCTTCGCAACACTCTTTTTGCGATCACGCTTACCGGCATTGTCGCGCCGCTACTACATGCCCAGCAGACGGAGGAAGTTCCGTCCGCGCCCAGCGCCACCGCTGCACAGGCACAGGCTCCGGCTCCGGCGCCAGCGCCTGTGCCCGGGATACCCCAGTTTCCTCCCGTAGATCCGGGAAACTTTACGGCAAATACCCCAACCAAAGAAACGGTGGACGCATTTCTACATCAGCTTTGGGGGTACGACTCAGATCGCGTCTGGCAGGTGCAGGCCATCCAAAAGACGGCTGCTCCCAGCGTGAGCAGAGTCACCGTGCTGGCTGCCCAGAAAAATAATCCGCAGCAGATTGGAACTCTGCAGTTCTTTACCACCCCCGACGGCCAGCACCTGATTTCGACGGAAGTGATGCCATTCGGTCCGCGTCCTTTTGATTCCGTGCGGAAAACACTGCAGACAGAAGCAACCGGGCCGTCGCGCGGCGCGGCAACAAAAGAGCTACTGCTGGTGGAATTTGCCGATTTCCAGTGCCCGCACTGCAAAAATGCGCAGCCTATTATTCAAAAGCTGCTGCAGGACTTTCCAAATGCCCATTTTGTATTTGAAAATCTTCCGCTCACATCGATTCACTCGGAAGCTCTAAAGGCTGCCCTCTACGGCGTGTGCGCCGCAAAGCTAGGCGGGAATGATGCCTTTTTCAAGTTTGCGGATAGCGTATTCACAAACCAGGCAAGCCTGACGCCTGAAGGTTCCGAAGCCATGCTGAACGATGCGGCCACGAAAGCGGGCTTGGACGCAGCGAAGGTTGCAGCCTGCTCGCAGACGCCTGAGGCCAAGAGCAACGTTCAGGCATCTATCAGGCTCGCGCAGGATCTCAATGTGAGTGAAACGCCAACGCTGTTTGTGAACGGACGCAGTGTTCCGTTAAATGTCGAGGCGTTGCCTTACGAAACGCTGAAGAAGATCGTTGCCTTTCAGATAGAGAACGATAAGTAGGATTTGACTTGATGATGGCTGGCGTTGTGATGAACACGCCAGCCGGACTTATCGCGATTTTTCAAGGGCCTGTCGCAGAGCCTTCCGCGGCCACAATTACGGATGCACCGGTAGCATGACGAGACGGCTGGCAGGCTTTGTGTGGCTCAAGTGGACAACATGCGGCGTGATTACGATCACGAGGTTAGTGGTATCAAGTTCGCCTTGTTTGTTGGTTGTGGATTGAAAGCCAGGGAGTTCGCTCAGTCCTGGAATGCCGGTCACAGCCGCACTCTGCTGCTTCGTCAGATAGCTGACCACCATTGCGCTCTCGCCGGGCAATAGCGTCACAG
Source organism: Alloacidobacterium sp. (assembly GCA_035482895.1). Classification (GTDB taxonomy): domain Bacteria; phylum Acidobacteriota; class Terriglobia; order Terriglobales; family Acidobacteriaceae; genus Alloacidobacterium. Next base: position 11,301 of record DATHQH010000124.1, read on the forward strand.
AGCCCTGGTATTGCCTGCTATTAAGAATGGGATTGCTGTTGACCGTCTGTCCGGTTAACGCATCGATCTTCATGTCAATCTTGAGTGACACATTATGGTTCTGCTGGACGTGCGGCGTCGCCTTCAATGTCAGGCCTAAATCCTGATATTGCACCTGCGGGATGATTTGACTGGAAGCGCTTTGCAATGCTGAAGCGCTGATGCCGAGACTCTGCAGCTCGCTGGAAATTCCAGCCGACGACACACCAGGTATGGTGAGAGCTGTTCCGGTCAACCCGGAGTATTGCGATGTAACGATGGGGTAACGCGAGCCGCTGCGAAATGTTGCGTCTTCCTGATCCTGTACGCGCAGCTGTACCTCATCGAGCATGCGCGCGTCAGACGTATTCAGGCTGAGATTGACCGTCGCGCCTTGATTGAGCGTCAGGCCGCTCTGTGTGATTCCGCCGCCGAAAAGCGCGAATGGCTGGTTGAAAACCGTGCCTGTCAACATTCCGGAAGCAATAAGAATTGCAACGATGGCCACATCATCGCCGGGACTTGCCAGGCCCGCAGCAATGATCTGTTGTACCGCACTCTGATTATTCTGGAGGATCTGATTGACTTCCGTGGGGACGTTGAAAATTGTCGTCTGCTGCGGCAGCACAGCGCCAATATTTGTCGTCCGCGTGCGATCGACCTCGAAGAGCCGCAAATTCAGAAGAATCTGGCTACGGCCATCCAGCATATCAGTAAAGGTGCTGTTCATCGCGGAAATGCGTTCCTGAGGCGCACGGACAGTGAGCGTATGCGCCTCGGGCTGCACAGAGGCCTGCTGTGCCTCGAAGACATTGCGGGCAACGTTGCCCATATCGCTCATCTCAGTGTTCGTGAGACCGGGCAGGAAGATGGTCTCCATGACCTGCCGCTGAAACTTGGCGCGATTCTCTTTGGTGTCGGACGCGATGAGTACCCGCTTCTCGTCGAGCGGAACAAAGAAGGTGCCGGTCGAAAGTTTGAGCATCTGTGCTGCCTGCTCAAAATTGACGTCATCCGCGTCGAACCGAACCATCTGGCTCTTCACGGAGCTATCCAGCATGGGAGTGATTTCAAATGCAGCCAACACTTGCCGCAATACCTCCATCGCGGGACGGTTGAGATGAAAGCTCTGTTGGCCTGTCTTGGGAGCAAGCTGCACTGGAGGAGCAGCATCTACCACCGAAGGAAACAAGACTGCATCTTGCGACTCGGCATCATGTGCAAGCTCGTTCATATGCTGCTCTATGATCGGGTTCTTCGGATCGAGCAGGTAGGCTTCCGCAAGCAGGGAGCGGGCGGTGTCGTCATGCCCGACCAGGCGGGCCTTGGTCGCATCCTGTACGAGCTGCGTGAGCAGGTGTTCTTTGGCAATGGCAAGCGCGGTGGAATAGTCGGTGTTGCCGGGATCGAGTTTCGTGGCCCGTTCAAATTGCTTCTCGGCGGTGCGGAGATCGTCCTTTTTGAGAGACTTCGCTCCTTCTAAAAATGCCTTGGACGCCTCATTTTTTTCGTGCTCGGAGACGGCCTTCTGGGCTGCTGGTGTAGATTGCGACGGCGCATTCGCCGGATCAGGCGTCTTTGTGGACTGCGCGCGCGTGTCTAAGCCTGTCAGCGTGAGTGCTGCGGTCAGAAGCAAAGCTGTACTACTGCGAACTGTCATGGTTAGCGCTCAGCCACCTGGGTAAGCAGTGCTTCCAGTGTGCTTACGCACACTTCGGGCTGGTGCTCCATCAGATCATCGAAGGAATAATGGCCGGTTGCAACTGCAATGGTGGGCAGGTGGTTTGCCTTCGCGGCCGAGATATCAAATGGCGTATCGCCCACGACGCAGACTGTGGCATGGCTGCCCGCGATAGCGCGCGCCTGCGTTGCCGCGTCTCCGATCATGTCGGCACGCACGGCGAAGTTGTCACTAAAGCCGCCGAAAGTAAACCAATGCCGTACGCCAAGCACTTCCAGCTTGAGCCAGCCAATCGATTCCAGATTGCCGGTGCCGATGCCAAGCGCCGCTCCTTTGTTGTGCAGATAGGCGAGCATTTCATCGACGCCTGGCATCTTGACCAGATCCATCCGATCGCGTTGCGCGGCGACGGTGGTGCGCATATGCTCCAGTACATCGTTCAGCATCGGCTGCCAATGCTCCGGATCCAGTTCAGCCAGACGAAAGGCGTCGTAGAGAATGCCGGGATCGGTATTGCCGCTCAGCGTCACACCGTCAAGGACGAGTTCGCGGCCCATAACGCTGCGCACGCTCTCAAAGAACGATTGGTAGTGGATGCGGTCACGGCTGCGCAGAAGCGTGCCATCAATGTCGAACAGATATGCGTTCTGCTCGTCCCAGAGGAAGCCATCCTGAACGTAAATGCGCGGGTTGTCGTCAGCCGTTTGCGCGGGCACCTTGCCCAATGTGGTTGAAGTCACCGAATCGGTCGCCTTTTCATGATCTCTTCTTTAAGACTAAAGCAGAGACCCCGGTACGTGCGAGTTCCCGATACGGGAGCCAGCGCTAACGAACGGCCTGCTTTACCTCAAATACAGGACGCTCGGAATGCGGCGGACGCTTGAGCCCATGGCGAACCTGCATGGGATCGATATCCAGCTCGGCAATGGTGCGGCTGAGCGTGTTGCGGTGCATGCCCAGCTCTTTTGCCGCCTTACATTGATTACCCTTATGATGCGCAAGTACTGCAAGAAGGTAACGGCGCTTGAATTCGCGCACAGCTTCAGCATAGGTAATGCCGCCGGCATGCATCGCTGTCACAAGGGTTTCCAGTTCGCGTTTCACAAAAACCTCTCTCTCATACCGGGTATGTTCCCGGCTTATTTCGATTCCATTGCAAAGACCCGGGAGTGACCGTTGCGTTCGGCTTCAACCAGTCCGGTTGCGCATCGCGAATCACTTTGACCCCCTCCCTTATCCGCTCACCCAACTCGGCGGGAGTTACTACAGAAGCTTCGTGCGCTACCGATAAAAAGTAGGGCGCCAGCTTCGATCGTTCCATCCACGTGACATGAGGGAGAAAAGCGGTAATTGCCATTACCCCCAGCGTCACCAGTACGCAACCTTTCAACAAGCCGAAGATGGCGCCGATGAAACGGTCGGCCCATCCCAACCCGATCGAATGAACGGACCACCGAATGAGCCGGCCCGCAAGTCCAGCAATCACCATCACTGCAATTGCGATGACTATGAAGGCAATTGCTTCCGCTACTCCCGGAGAATGCACCCAACTGTCAATCCACGGAAGAATTTTCTGATAGTTCCAACTGGCGAGCAGCAATCCCAGGATCACACCCGCCAGTGAGAACGCTTCTACAAAGAACCCATGCTTGGCCGCGCCCAGTACGGAAACGATCAGGATAATGACGATCGCCCAATCAATCAGTGCCATGCCCGGTCGAATACCTCTTTAAAGCGTCAACGACTTTCCTGTAAGCAATTCAAAAGCCTGCAAATATTTTTCCTGCGTCTTTTCTACGACATCATCCGGCAGGCCCGGCGCTGGGGCCTGCTTGTTCCAGCGGATACTCTCGAGATAATCGCGTACGAACTGCTTATCGAACGAAGGCTGCGCGCCACCGGGGGCATATCCATCGCGCGGCCAGAAACGTGAAGAATCCGGAGTCAAAACTTCGTCGGCAAGTATGATGCCTTCCGCTGTTATTCCGAATTCAAATTTTGTGTCCGCAAGAATCAGGCCGCGGCTTTCCGCATGCTCCGACGCTTTGCTGTAAATGCTAAGGCTCAGACTGCGCAGCTTTTCTGCTGACCGCAAGCCGACAAGCGCGACCATTTCATCGAATGAAATATTTTCATCATGCTTACCGTGCAGGCTCTTGGTCGCGGGCGTAAAGATCGGCTCCGGCAGTTTGTCCGATTCGCGCAATCCGGCTGGCAAGGGAATCCCGCAGACTGCGCCGGTCGCCTGGTAGTCTTTCCACCCCGATCCTGAGAGATAGCCGCGCACCACGCACTCCACGGGAAACATCTGTGCGCGCTTGACCAGCATGGAGCGATCCTGGAGCCCGTCCGCATACTCCTGCAACTCACCAGGGTATTCGCTAACATCTGCGGTAATCAGGTGATTGGGAACAATCCCTTTCAGGAAATCAAACCAGAAAAGTGAAATCTGGGTAAGAACTTTTCCCTTGCCGGGAATTCCGGTCGCAAGCACGTGATCGAATGCGGAGATGCGGTCCGTTGCCACTAGGAGTAAAAACTCGCCAACCGAGTATAAGTCGCGCACCTTGCCGCGTGCATGCAAAACAAGGTCGCTGAATTCGGTTTCAAGAAGAGCTGGCAAAGGGGGCGATACCTTTCGTAGAGAGGCTGAATGTTGATTCTGCTTCTATCGCAAAAGTTTGTCAACGCTGCCATTCGCATGCGGCGCATGTAACGATGTAACGCTTGTCACGGACATTGTGCAGCTGTCAATAGGGAAGAAATCAAACCAGAAGAAAAGTGGCTGGCGCGTAACAAATAGTTATTGCCGGCCACTCATTTGAATTGCATTGTCGACGATTTTTTGTGCTAGGCTGTAGCCCTTCGCTGCTCCGGGCCGCCGATTCGCACACTTACTACTTTAGAAACTCCAGGCTCCTGCATCGTTACACCGTAGATCAGATCGGCAGCGGTCATCATGCGCTTGGAGTGCGTCACCATGACGAACTGCGTATCGATCGCCATGCCGCGTAGCATATCCGCCAGGCGTCCCACATTGGTTTCATCGAGCGGAGCGTCCACTTCGTCGAGTACGCAGAACGGACTAGGCTGGTACTGAAAGATGCCCATCAGCAGCGAGAGGGCAGTGAGAGCTTTTTCTCCGCCGGAGAGCAGGAATACGTTCTGCAATTTCTTGCCCGGCGGCTGAGCCACGATGTCCACGCCGCTGTCGGCGGAGTTCTCTTCGTCGGTGAGACGCATAAAGGCTTGTCCGCCGCCGAAGAGTCTTGCGAAGGTGGCGCTGAAGTTTTCGTTAATACGCACAAAGGCTTCGTCGAACTTGGTGCGCGAAATCTCGTCGATCTCCTTGATCGTAGCTTGCGTGTTTTCAATCGAATCGAGCAGGTCTTTACGTTGGGTTTCGAGGAACTGGTGGCGTTGCTCGGTCTCTTTGTACTCTTCGAGCGCCATCATGTTGACTGGGCCCATCGATTCCAGCTTCTGCTTGAATCCTCGGCAAGCTTCGTCTTCCGCAGCCAGCGCCTCGTCCTCAATACGGGCGATCTCCGCATCTTCACGGAGCGTAACGGCCTCAATGCCAAGGTCATTCACGCAGGCCTCTTCGATGTGTTTCAGGTCTGCCGTGAGCGTGGCCGCGCTGGCGCTACGCTGGCCTCGGATTTCGCGCATGGCATCGGTTTCGGCACGAAGCGTCTTCAGTTTGTGCTCGGTTTCCGCAAGCGCCGCGCGGAGCGTCTTCGCTTCCTCTGTGAGGCGGGCGACTTCCTGCTGAGCCTGCGCGCGAACCCGGGCCAGTTCTTCGCGCTGTACGGCCAGCTGCTCATTTTCTTGTGTGCGCTGCTGCTCTTCCGTATTGGCAGCGGTCAGTTGCTGTTCCAGCTGCGCCACGCGCCGCTCCAGATCGCTGTACATACGGTCGATGCGGGCAAAGGCAGCTTCCGCACCGCGCCTGCGCTCTTCTAAACCAGCCAGTTCTGCTGAAACCTGAGCGGCTTCCTGCTGTGCAGCTTCACGCGAGCGTCGCAGCTCTTCTACCTGTTGCTGTACTTCTTCCAAGGATTTTTCGGCGGAGGCATGCTCGGCTTCACGACGCGCAATTTCGTCCCGCTTCTCTTCGATGAAGCTCTGCTTCGCATTGCGCGCGTCTTTATTGCGCTCGCTTTGCAGATTCCAGTCCTGCAAACGCCGCTCTAGCCGCTGGACCTCGGAGTCCATCTGGCGTAGAGCCGCGCTCTGATTGGCGCTTTCGCGTTCCGCGTTCCGGCGCTCCTCGCTCCTCGCGTCGAGTTGCTTTGTGAGTTCCGCAAGATCGCGCGAGAGGGAAGTAGCGGCGATGTCGGCCTGTCCCAGTTCTTTCTCTACGGCTTCGAGCTTCTGCTGCATCTCGCGCAGCTCACGTTTCAACGCCAATGGACCGGCAGAGCTGGGTTTTCCGCCCGTCACCGTCACGTTATGGAAGCACTCGCCCGATGGGGCAAGAAAGAACGCATTTGGATTTTCAAGCGCGAGCGAACGGGCTGTCTCATTGTCAGGAGTGACATATCCATCGCGCAGTTTGGGCAGGATCACTTCCAGCGATTTGCCGAAGCCATCGAGCACACGGATGCAGTTCTTCAGCGGCACTACGCCCTGTTGCTGCTCATAGTGATTGCCCTCGCCATTACCGGCGAAGGAGAATTTCGCCTGCGAGTCTTCGGGGTGCACGAGGAAAGTTGCGCGGCCATCCACATCACTCTTAAGCAGGCGCATGCCTTCGTGGGCAGCGTCCCAGCTTTTGACGACAATGTAGTTCAGCTCGTCGCGTAGAAATTCATCGACGACGTTTTCATGCTGGCCAGTGACTTCGAGGAAGTCTGCCAGTGTGCCCACGGGCGCGAGTCCGCCGCCGAGCGAGTTGGAGCGAAAGAGCTTGCGCACGGTATCGGTCGAATAGCTATGCTCACGGATCAACGCATCGAGCGAATTGCGGCGGCCCGTCAGAGTCGCGTGCTCGGCGCGGAGCTGATCCCCGCGCTTCTTTGCCTCGATCTCCGCTGTCCGCTTGGAGGTGATTTCGCCGCGCAGCGCAGCAATCTCCGACTCAAGCCGCTTCAGGGTTTCGGTGACAGACTCGAACTTCATCGAGGCTTGTCCGCGTTCGGCGCCAAGCGATTCGAGATCGCGCCGGACCGATTCCATCTCTGTGCCGAGACGTTGCGCGTCGCGATCCAGCGACGCGAGGGATTCTTCCGCCTGCGCCATCTGATTGCGCGTCTGGCCAACTTGTTGAAGCAACTGCATCGTTTGCCGCCGCGCATTTTCAGTGCGCTGCTCCGCTGATGCAACGGCCTGTACGGCGTCGCGGGCCTGCTGATGTTTCGCCTGTGCCTGCTGGCGGAAGTTCTCTGCCTCGGTCGCCGCGGTGTCGAGAAAGGCGCGATTCGACGCACGTTCTGTCTTCAGCCCTTCAAGATGTTGCCTGGACTGCTCCAGCTCGGCTGTGCTGGCGGCAGCACGTGCCTGCAGCTCCGCGATGCGCTCCTGATTCGCACTCTGGCGTGCTGTGGCGCGTTCGAGTTCCACAGCGCTCTGGCTTGCGCGAGTAGATGACTCCTTTGCCGTGGCATCAAGCTCATAGCCGCGCTGCATACCCGCGGCGTGTTCCGCGTCGAGAGCTTCAACCTGAGCGCTGTGTTCATCGATCGTCTGTGTGAGGGAAGCAATCTCTGCTTCAAGCTTTGTGTGCTCGGCATCCATCTGCGCGATCTTGCTGGCCAGCACAACGCGGAGGCGCGCACGCATCTCGTCGCGCAATGCAGCATAACGCTCGGCTTTTGCCGCCTGGCGCTTGAGCGATCCCATCTGCCGCGTAACTTCCTCAAAGATGTCATTGACGCGAGCCAGGTTCTGTTTAGCCTGCTCAAGGCGCAGCTCCGCGAGACGCTTCTTTGTCTTGAAGCGGGTAATACCGGCAGCTTCCTCGATGATGGCGCGGCGATCATGCGGTTTCGAGCTGAGCAGCTGGCCGATGCGCTCCTGCCCGATGATGGCGTAGGACTCTGGCCCGAGGCCGGTGCCCATGAAGATGTCCTGAATGTCGCGCAGGCGGCAGAGTTTGCCGTTCAGCAGGTACTCGCTGTCTCCGGTGCGGAAGAGACGGCGCGTGACGACGATTTCGCCATGTTGCGGCGTCTTTTGAAATTTACGGCGCCGGATTTTTAGAACAACGTTGTTGCTCGAAGCGGTGTTTGTCTCGGACGCAGCACCTTCAACAACTTGTGCCTCTGGACGAGTCGCAGGAAGCTCACCTTCAATCACCTGACCCGGCTGCGACTCCGCGATAATTTCTTCGACTTCGGCAGCGCGTTGTGCACGCAGTTTTTCTTCGTCCCAGTCTGTCTCTAATTCGTTTTCGACGACGATTTCAGGCTCATCGAGTAACGGTCCGCCCGCGTAGGCTTCCGGGTCGATGAGAGTAATCGAAACTTCCGCCATGCCGAGCGGTTTGCGGTCGCGAGTTCCAGCAAAGATGACGTCTTCCATCTTGCCGCCGCGCAGGCTTTTCGCGCTCTGTTCACCCAGAACCCAGGTCACGCCATCCAGAATGTTGGACTTGCCGCATCCATTGGGCCCGACGACGACGGCAATGCCTTCGCCGGGCAGCGCCACCTCCGTGCGGTCGCAAAAGGATTTGAAGCCCAGGATCTGGATTTTTTTCAGTTTCAGCATGCGGATGTACTCCTTCTAAAAACACCGGGAGGTGCGCGAACAGGCTGCGTCAGTTGAAACTCTAGCCTTGTGGAAAGCCGGAATCAACACTCCCACCCCAACATCTTGTGGATAAGCTGTCCTAAATTCCACAAATAGGACAGGTATACAGATGATTGTCTCAAAATCAAACCGAACCTGCTTGATTTGTGGGTCGATTGATTGCGCCGAATCGTCGCGGAGAACACTGCCAGATGTTTTAAAAGTAGCCTCTGAAACGGGTAAAAACAAGTGAAAATGTGGCGAAAAGGTGCTCACTTTGGTGCGTTTTGACGACTGCTTTGCGTTCCATTGACATTCTATCCATAGACGATCTATATATAGGCCCATGGCTAAGAAATCTGAACTTCTTCCTGGAACACTGGACATGCTGATTCTGAAAACTCTTACGCGTGCGCCGCTGCACGGCTACGGGATCGCGCAGTCGATCAAGCGCCTATCAGAAGACGTACTGACGGTTGAAGAAGGCTCGCTATATCCGGCACTGCAGAGGCTGCTGCTGCAGGGATGGGTGAAAGCGGAATGGAAAAAGACGGAAACGAACCGTCGTGCGCGCTACTACACGTTGACTGTGGCAGGCCGCAAGCAGTTGGGCGAAGAGCTGTCGCAGTTTGAA
>DATHQH010000125.1:0-13382 GCA_035482895.1 Alloacidobacterium sp.
CCCGTGTGCATTCACGAACCCCTTGTCGGGTAATTTGATTGCACCTCCAGGGGTGACGCCAGGCGCCACTGATCCGACGACCGGGCAGCCCAACCAGTATCGGTTCGCTTCTCCGGTTGTCGACAGGGCCACAGTGCTCGCGCTGCTCGGTGGACGGTCAAATATGATCTACGGACCGGGATACTATGGCGTGAACATGTCGCTGTTCAAGAACTTCCCAATATGGCGTGAACAGTATCTGCAGTTTCGCGCAGATGCATTCAACGTTCTCAACCATCCAACTCTGGGCAATCCGTCAAACACAAACACGAGCCCCGGAGCAGGAAATATCACCGGGCCGAAGTTCTTCCAGAACAACACACCGGATGCCAGATTCTTCCAGCTCTCGTTGAAGTACGCCTTCTGACGTATGTTCATCCCGCAGGGCAGGCTGGGCTGTTTCGGTCCATCCTGCCCTTTTTTTCGCGACCGGAGTACCCGGGTCTGTTAATTAACCTACTGGGTGGGAGCAACGGGAGCCCATTTTGCTGAGATGGAGGAGAGGGGAGTGACGAATACCGGGGCTATTATAGCGACCAGCGACGATGAGATGGGGAAAATGGGCCCCGTCCCTTCGGGTTGGGGCGAAAATCCGCTCAGACGGCGTTGTCGTCTTCTTATTTGGAACCACCGAACCGTTCCGGTCCCTCTTGTCTGACAGGATTTTCGCTCGCAACGCTCTCCACCCCGGTAGGGTTAACAGGCCCTATGAAAACTGAGCTATGGCTGCTTCCGCGCAAGCGCAGCCCTGATCGTCGCGGCTGCCTGATCGCCCTGCAGCGCAGAGCCGCTGGCATTGAAGTGCACCGGATCTTCATGCAGGTCCTGGTGCGACAGCATCAGCGCGTGCTGGTCATCGACCGGAATGCCCGCTGCCTGTGCCAGCGGAGTAGCAATAGCATTGCGCGCGCCCACGCGCTGGTTGTTTGCGCCTCCAGTGGCGTCTTGCCGGACCGGTGTGGTGGTTGCCCATATCAGGGCCCCGCTACTGCCGGCCAGTTTTCTGACAGCGTGCAGAAACACCGGAAATGCGGTTTTGTATTGTTCTTCGCTATAGGCCCAGCCGTGCATGCCGTTGTTGAAATGCACAACGCTGAAGCGGACACCTTCCATCGCTGAAAATTCTGCAATCTGCCGTAACAGCCGGGGATCGCCAACCGACGTGGAAGATGCCATCAGGTAAAGATTCGCGACGCCGGCGAGGTCCTTCGTCACCTTAGGGAAATAGGCCCTGCTGATCGAATCGCCGAGCAGAAGGACATTCGGGAGCTTCGGGTCTGGATGCGGAGGCCGGACTTCCCATGTCCACTCGATTTCCTCGGGAATGGAAACAGCTTTTTGCGCAGCGAGAGATGCAGGCGCCTGCGAAAGCAGGACAGCCGCGAGGGCGGTTGTAACCGGACGCAGACGATTCGGGTGAGATGCCGTCAACTTTTCCATAGTAGTAAATGTCCGTTGGACTTAAGGTTGCCCTGGCGCAGCAGCGGTGAGCTCGAGCGTAAATGCCGCTGCTTGAAAGTCGCCGCGCAATTCTACGTCGACTCCATGTTCCATCCAGTAGGCTCCGCTGGCTTCCGAGGGCGCATCTGCTGCGAGCTTGCCATCCATAGCAGAGATCCGGTATGCGGCGTTTGCATTCAAGCCGCGCAGGTAGAGCCGAGGGAACGGATAAAGTTCGCTGCTCGAGTGAAGGAAAGCGAACACGACTGCCTGATGCCCATTGCGCGAGACCGATTCAGTGACAGACTGTTCGCTGTCATGCTCGGGCGTGATAAGGCGATAGAGTGAGCCACGCTGGATTGTCTCGCGGATAGTCTTGTACTGTGCGACCATCCGTTTCGCAGCGGCAAAGTCTTCGGGAGCCCACTTGTTCAGATTGGCGCCGACGCCAAGCGAGCCCTGCATCGATGAGAGGAAGCGGTATTCCAGAGTGAGCGCGCGCTGGTTCACCCCAGTTGGCGAATCCGTGACCCAGGCCATCATCACTCCGGGCGTATAGGCATAGGTGAAGCCGTTCTGGATCAGCAGGCGATCGAAGGCGTCTGTATTGTCCGAAGGCCAGACCTCATCGGTCAGGTGCATCACCCCCAGATCGACACGGCTGCCGCCGCCGGAGCAGCTTTCAATCTCAACTTTGGGATGCTTCTCACGCAGTTCGGCGAGGATGCCATAAAAGTTACGGATAAAGGCCACGTAGACTTTCTTCTCAGCTTCCGGCGCGACAGCGGGCCAGCCCGGCTCTGACCAGTTGCGGTTGTAGTCCCACTTGAGAAAAGCAATGTCGTTCCCATGGAGCAGCTTATCGAGCACGTTGAAGATATATTCGCGCACATCGGGGCGCGCAAGGTTGAGCACAAGCTGATTGCGTCCTTCGGTGCGCGGACGTCCTGGGAAATTCAGCACCCAATCGGGATGTTTGCGGTAGAGGTCGCTATCAGGGTTGACCATTTCCGGCTCGACCCACAATCCGAAATCCATTCCGAGCAAGTGTACTTTGTCGATCAGCGGCTTCAATCCATGCGGAAACTTTTGCGGGTTGACATACCAGTCGCCGAGCCCGGCATGGTCGTCCTTGCGCTGGCCGAACCAGCCATCGTCCATGACGAACCGTTCTACGCCGAAGCTGGCCGCCTTTTCAGCGAGCGCCATCTGTCCGGCCTCGTCAACATTAAATTCGGTGGCTTCCCACGAGTTGTAAAGCACAGGGCGCAACGCCGGATGTGGCGCATGCGGCAGCAGAGAATCGACTTCAAAACGGTGCAACAGGCGCGACGCGCCTCCGATGCCGTCGCTTGAGTAGCCGCCGTAAAAGTAAGGAGTCTGAAAGCGCTCGCCCTTTGGGAGGCGATAACCAAAGTCGAAGCTGTTCGGTCCTCCGCTGACGCGCACCTGCTGCTGTACCCCCTGCTCGACGGTGATCTGCCATGAGCCGCTCCACCCAAGCGCGCCGAACCAAACGCTGCCATGTTCCGCATCGCCGTTACTGATGCGGTCAATGGCGAACCACGGGTTATTCTGTGAACCCGTGGTGCCACGGCGGCTTTCGAGCACGGTCTTGCCAGGATGCACAGGCTGCTCCTGCACATTCCATTCGCCCGCCCATCGGCCTGTGAGGTAGCGCAAACGATAATTGGTCCCGCGCGGCAGATTCCATGTTGCCGCCGAGACTTGCTCGATGGTGAGCGGACCATCTGTTCGGTTCTCGATCTCCGCCGAGCGGCGCAGGATGCCTGTCCCTCCATCCGCTTTGTATTCGAGCGTCACATAGACATCGAGGGAGATGTCCTTCATCGTGATGTTGAGTTGATCGCTGTCAATCTTGTGCGACACGTACTTCAGGACCAGATCGCGATTGCCGTCGGGAAACGTGATCTTGAGATCAGGCTCGACATACAGGCCGCCGCCCCACCCCACAAACTCCTGCGGCGTAGTATTCACCGGCGGATCGAACGACGCGGAGGCAGGCATGGACTCGGCCGCGGCAAAGTGATCGCTTTCAGGAAGATGCCTGCCCCAGTACAGTGTTTGCACTTGCTGATTCTCGTTGACTCCAAGGACGTACGTCGTGTCCGCTGCATCAATGCGAAAGACTCGCGTGCTCTCATCAAATCGAATCAGGGCAGAAGCATTTTGCGCCTGAAGGTTCTGGACCACAAAGCCCAGAAACAGGAAAACAATCGTACGGAAGATCGTGGCAGATGTCCTGAAAGCGTGAGTGTAGTTTTGGCGCGCCGGATGCGTCAGGAATCGAATTGCGGGTTCTCTGTGATTCATCCATTCTCTCGATGTTGCGTGTCTTGTTCAAAGTTTGCCGGACGCAGGTGTACAACATCCGCAGGATGTAGATTGACGGTAAGGCTCCTATTGCCATAACGGACCGGAATTCTGCCGCCATGCTTGCTTCGAATCACCGCGTGGAGCAGCGCTCCTTTGCGCCAAACAATGTCGACCTGAAAACCACCGCGCGCGCACAGCCCTTTGATTGCGCCGTCCCGCCAGGCCGCGGGAAGAGCAGGCAGCAGCTGGATTTCTCCACCTTGTGATTGCAGCAGCATCTCCGCAACCCCAGCCGTGCCGGCGGTGTTGCCGTCGATGGCAAAGATGTTCTGCTCCGCTCCGGCAACCCCTCCGCTGGAAAAGGTAAACAGGTTGTCATCCGTCGCCTTGGCCATTAGGCTCACCAGATATTTGTGAGCCGCATCGCCGTTGAGCAGGCGGGCATAGTAAACGACAAGATTAGCGCGGCCCCACTCGCTTTGCTCCCAGTTGGGCGTATTCATGCGCCGCTCGATCGTTACCTCGGCAGCGCGTGCCAGGGCTGGTGTTGTACGTGGCGAGATCTGATTTTCCGGATACAAGGCAACCAGGTGCGCCGTGTGCCGGTGATTTGGGTCAGCATCTTCCAAGTCTTCCAGCCATTCCTGCAGTTGTCCGTGGCGGCCTATCTGGAACGGAGGCAGCTTGGCCCGCGCGTCTTCAAGTTTTTCTCGAAGCTCGTCGTCTGTCGCCAGAACCTTTGCAGCCTCGATGCACATGCTGTAAAGCGCATACACAAAGACGCGGTCACACGTATTGCCCATGGATTCGGCGCAATGTCGGCCATCGGGTGTGAGATACCAGTTTTCCGGTGAGTCGGATGGGCCCGTGACCAGCCATCCATGCTTTGGTTCGGGAACCATATAGGCGAGGAAGAACTCCGCTGCCTCGCGCAGCACGGGATACGCGCGCGTGCGAAGAAACTCCGCATCCGCGTTGAAAACGTAATGGTCCCACATCTGCAGAACAATCCAGATGCCTCCCGTCACATACAACCCCCAGCCGAGACCCCAGCCTGGAGCCGTATAGCCCCAAGCATTCGTCACGGTATGGCACACCCATCCCGGCGCGCCATACATCTCTTTCGCCGTTTTGCGGCCCGATATACGCAGCCCGTCAATCAGTCCAAACAAAGGCCCCTGGCATTCACCGAGATTGCAGACCTCCGCAGTCCAGTAATTCTGCTGCGTGTTGATGTCGAGATGAAAGTCATCTGTCCAGCCCATGCTGCTCGCCAGGCCGTCATTCCAGATACCCTGCAAGGCCAGCGGCAGAGGCGAGTCCGCGCGCGAACCGGCGATGGTGAGATAGCGTCCAAATTGAAAGAAGAGCCCTATCAGTTCCGGATCGTTCGCGCCGGTCTCAACTGCCTTCCGCCGTAGATCCGTGGGCTGCGTTCTGGAAGCCGCATTGCTCTGGCCTAAGTCGAGTGACATGCGCCGGTATAATGTCTGATGGTCGGTAACGTGCGCCGCGCGCAGTTGCGCGTAGTTTTTGCTAGATGCCTGTGCCAAAGCGCGCTTGCACGCCTCTTCAGGATTGCCATTACGAAAGCTCGTCCCAATCGCAATCAATAACGTGACAGCATCGGCGTTTTTCACCTGTAATCCCCGAGCAGAGGCAGAGACGCTTCCGCCGTCTGAAATCACTTTTACATGAATCTCGAGCGCCACACCCTCCCGCCCATTGCTGTGCATCTGTTCATAGGCATGGCCGCGCAGAACAAGTGTGTCCTGCCCTTGATTCGCGATCTCCGCCCGAATCGTCTCCGCTCCGAAGCTGGCACGGAAGCTGATCTGCCTGGGCTTACTGCTGGTAAGGCGCACGGCAATGACACCGTCCGCATGCGAGGCAATCACTTCCCGCGAAAATCGTATAGAGCTGCGGCGAAAGCGTACGCTGGCAACAGCTTCATCCAGGTTCAGCGACCGGCGATAGTGCGTGGGTGCTTCTGCATCATCGAAACCGAGATGCAGTTCGGGGAGCGGCAGGTTAGTGCCGAAGGAGGTGCCGCGTCCGAGCAGATATTTCCTGCACAACTCGCCGGCTTCGACATATTTCCCGGAAAAAAGCAGTTGCCGAATCTCGGCGAGGTGTTCCCGTGCGCCCGGGTTCAGATCATTCGTACCGGGAGCGCCGGACCATGCAGTAGATTCGGAGAGGGCAATGCGCTCTTTGCCTATTCCGCCGAAGACCATGGCGCCAAGCCGGCCGTTGCCCACCGGGAGCGCCTCAAGCCAGCGTTCTGCAGGTCGCCTGTACCACAATTCATCGTGCGAATTGTCAGCTCTGGGCAACAGCGCCATGGCCTTGTACGGCAATGCTGCCAGAGCAAGCCCGCCCTGTAGGAGCTTACGCCTGGTGGTTCGCATTCCTGTGTTCCCTGCTTCGAGACTCATCTTTTACTCGCAGCTGAAAACATTGACCCTGAAGCGATATATCAGTACGCTCGGGAACAAATCACATTCTCGAATCATGGTCACCTCAGGAAAACTCGCCGGAATCAAAGACATTGCACAAGCATTAAAAGTTTCTATCGGAACGGTCGACCGTGCACTGCACGGTCGACCGGGTGTGAGCCTAAAAACCAAGGCGCGTGTGCTGAAGATGGCTGAGCAAATGGGCTACAGCCCCAACCTCGCGGCGCAAGCCCTCAAGCTGAACCGGCACCTTTCGATTGCTGCGATACTTCCGAAACATATTTCGCATTTTTTTGATCCGCTGCGGGCAGGCATTCGCGCGGCAGCCGCCGCGACCGTGGGCATGAACATCAGGCTGGAGTTTCACGAATATCCCCGGCTCGGTGTGGGAGATATCGAAGCCTTCGAGGTAGCTTCGCGGCGTCACTATGACGGTATCATTTTTCTCCCTGGCAACACTCGCCGCTTCGATCCGCTCATTCGCAGGCTTTCTCGTGCGGGCACAGCCATGATGTGCGTAGGCAGCGACGCGCCGAATAGCGAGCGCATCGGCTCGGTTGCAGCACATGCCGCAATCAGCGGTGCGATGGTGGCGGAACTGCTCTCCTATAAGCTCAACCGCAAAGCATTGGTTGCGACCTTTACCGGCGACCTCACAACCCTCGATCACGCCGAAAAATTGCGCGGCTTTGCGGCAACGCTTGCCGTTCAGGCCCCGCATCTGACACTCTTGCCGGCCCTTGAAGGCCATGAGAGCCCCAAAGAGGCCTACCGGCAGGCGCTGGCGCTGATGGGGAGCAAGCCGCATCCGGAAGGCCTCTATCTCAGCACAGCGAACAGCACGCCCGTCCTCAAGGCGCTGGAAGAACTGGATCTCCTCGGCGAGGTGCAGGTGGTCACCACCGATCTCTTTCAGGAGATCGTGCCGCTGATTGAAACAGGCAAAGTGCTGGCTACGATCTACCAGCGCCCCTTCACGCAGGGTAAGCTTGCCTTCGAGAGCCTGCTCAAATGTCTGCTGGAGGGCGGCAGGCCGCAGCCAATTGTCCGTCTCGCTCCTCATGTTATTTTTCGCAGCAATCTCTCTCTGTTTTCGAATCAGATTGCCAACAGCGATGAAGAACTGGAAACGGAGTTGCAGCAGATATAAGCTGGCGCTCATGCAAAGGGTTATTCCTTTCCGGGAATGAAGCGGATGGCGCAGCCGCCGCCCGGAGCGAGGTGCAGCGTCAGCGTTTCTCCGCTGCGCACAGATTGCTTACGAATTGCAACATGCTCCGGTTCGGTAGCGGCATCGGGGGCGTCTTCGTATATTTCAGCCGTATATGTACTTGAGCCGAGGAAACTCAGTGGCACTTCGAGCGTGCGCGGCGTCCAGTTCGTCATGCTGCCCAGATACCATTCGTTTCCGTGTTTACGCGTAATGGTCGCAAACTCGCCCGGTCTGCCGCTAAGCACGAGGGTCGCGTCCCACGAAACCGGCACATCCTTGATGAACTGAAAGGCAAGCTGGCCGGCATACGTCTGCGGGCTGTCAGATACCATTTGAAACGGCGTCTGGTAGATCACATATAAGGCAAGTTGCTGTGCGCGCGTACCCATCACCATCGGGTTGATATCGCGAGCTACGAAGCCATCTTCGGTAGCATTCCGGAAGCCTCCAGGAGTGTAGTCCATAGGACCGGCAATCAGGCGCGTAAAAGAAAAGACCGAGCGGTCCACGGGGCTGTCACGACGCCCGACTTTGTTGTTCTCCATGCCCAGCACGCCCTCGTAGCTCAGCACGTTCGGATAAGTGCGCTCGATTCCCCATGGAGTATGGGTGCCGTGGAAATCAACCATCAGATGATGCGCGGCGGCCTCGCGCGCAACTTCGTAGTAAAACTGAATGCCCTGCTGATCGTCGCGATTGACAAAGTCAATTTTGACTCCGGCCACACCCCACTTTTCATACAGAGGAAAAGCTTCTTTCATCTGCTGCATGACAGATTCGGAATAGAGCCATATCCATACTTTTACCTTCTTGGTCGCGGCATATCGCACGAGCTCCGGCACATCGACCTTGCCGTTGAGCTTCAGAATGTCGCGCCCGGCGGACCAGCCGGCATCGAGCATCATGTAGGGAAAGCCGGATTCTGCAGCAAAATCCACGTAGTACTTCATGTTCTCCGTTGTGTATCCGGTCTTGCCATCCCTGCCCACATCTCCGACCCACCAGTTCCACGAAGCCTTTCCGGGATGAATCCAGCTGGTATCCGTAAGACGGTTTGCAGGGTTCAAATCGTATGTCAGGGTCGACTCAACCAGCCGCCCCGGATCGTCAGCCACCATCAGTACGCGCCAGGCGGAGTGATGCGGCAAGGTTGATTCCACGGCCATGTCCGGGTGGTCAAAACGAGGAGAGAGCCTGGAAACAAACCAATGACCGGCCCAGTTGCCCGAGGGATTGGTCACGTACATCGCGCTGTTGTCTTCGAGATCAGCTTCCATCAATGCCAGCCACGCCGCGCCGGGCTCGTGCATCAACAGAGGCAGGCCAATGAGAAAGTGGCTGGAAACGCCGCCCTGGTTGCTGAGGGCCGAAGTAGGCAATTGCACATACTCGCTCTCGTAGCTGCTGCGATAGTTCGGCAGCGCCAGCGCCCAGTTCGTGGCGTCCGTGCTCAGACGAAACTCCGTGTCTTCTTGACGCAGATGCAGGTCCTTGACCGAGTCCTGCGCGGGGAGCAGATAGCGAAAAGCGATCCCGTCGTTGTAAGCGCGCGCTTCCACCGTCATGCTGCGATGCTGCGCGCTGCCTTCCTGAACATGCACGGTCACGCTGTTGTAGGCATCGTGCACCTTGCTGACCTTGGCGTTGCTTAAGGTATAGTCGTCGACGCCCTGAGCGGCATCATGGTTCACGATGTGGACGTTGTTTCCGAGCGGGGTCTGGTCATCCAGCTCCAGCGCAAGGCCGGAGTCGTCAAGGATCGGTTTGCCGCGAAAGCTAAGAGAATAGATGAGCTTGCCGTCTTCGCTGCTGGCATCCTTTGCGGGCTGAACCCCGAAATGCATCACCAACTGCTGATTTGGCGAAGTGAGCAGCAGCGGTGCTGTCTGGGCGAGCGCATAGCTTCCTGTTACGAAAACAACCGTGCCGGCGAAAAAAGAAAGATAGTGCTTCCGCAACGCAATGTACCTCCAAAGCATCTTCGAAAAGCTTTCGGTCGGGCGGGAGATGGGTTGATGTGATGATGTGATGACGCTCAGATCAGATCACTGTGTACGTTAACGGAATCAAGCTATTCTTCCGTAATAGGTCTTGTCAAGAGGCAGAGCATCAGATGCGCGGTCCCCCTGACGCGGCGACAACGGCTTCGATCTCTTCCAGCGTTTTTCCTTTGGTTTCTGGAACAAAACGGGCCACCAGCAGACATCCCGCGAAACAAATTGCGCTATATGTAAAGAAGATTCCGGATGTACCAAGCGCGGCATTCATCGCAGGGAAGGTATAGGTCAGCAGAAAGGATGCGGTCCAGAGCGAACTCACAGCTGCGGACACGCCATGCGAACGAACCCGGTTGGGAAATATTTCTGCGATCAGGACCCAAGTGACCGGCGCCAGGGTAAGCGCATAGCAGGCAATCGCGCCGAGCGTGAGCGTCAGGACAGCGGCTGGAGGCCATGCCGAACGATAGGCAAGAGCACATGCCAGATGAAAAACGCCGATTCCTATGCAGCCGAACAGCATCATCCAGCGTCTGCCCAAACGATCTACCAACAGCATGGACAGCACCGTAAACACGAGGTTGATCGCCCCCGTGATCACAATATTCAGGAATATATCGTTGGTTCCATACCCCGCGCTCCGGTAGATCTCCGCGGCGTAGTTGAAGAGTATGTTGATGCCGGTCCACTGCTGTAACACTGCAAGCGCCATGCCCACAAGAACGATACGGCGAATGCCAGGGCGCAGAAGATCCTTCCATGAAGTTTGCTGTCGAGTCTCCGCGAGCAGGGAATCCTCGATCCCTTTCATCTCGCCGGCCGCATAACTCGGACCACCGACACGCGTGAGTACCGCTCGAGCGTCATCGCTGCGGTTATGCGTGAGCAGCCAGCGCGGGCTTTCCGGGAGAAACAGCGACGAAACGGTAAAGACCGCGGAAGGAATGGCCACGGCGCTGAACATCCATCGCCAGCTGTATTGGACGTTCCAGGAGTGAAATAGAGCGTCGGAGTCGAGACTTGCAATTACAGGTTGAGCGATGCGCCAGTTGACAATCTGTGCCAGAAGAATGCCGACAACAATTGCAAACTGGTTCAGGCTTACGAGACGCCCGCGAACCGATGCAGGGCTGATTTCCGCAATGTAAAGCGGAGACACGTTGGAACTGAGTCCAATGGCGGTGCCGCCCACGATGCGCCACACGATGAAGCTCGTAAATGTGTGCGCCCATCCAGTAAGCACGGAAGAGACTGCAAACAAAATGGCTGCGACGAGAAGAATTCTGCGGCGCCCATAGCGGTCGGCAAAGTATCCAGCAGCGAGCGAACCAACAAAACAGCCAACCAGAGCACAGCTATTCGCCCAACCGACTAAACCGGGGGAAGAGAGATGAAAATAAATCTCATAAAACTGTCGCGCGCCGCCAATAACAACCCAGTCGTAGCCAAACAGGAGGCCGCCGAGCGCGGCAACGATTGCGATACCCCATACATAAACTGTTCGCTCAACCGGGACCGATGATTTCGCTGGTGTGCCGGAGACTGCTGGCCCCTGCATCGTTCTTACCCTTCGAGCTCTCGTAACAGGTCGATGGCGCCAGTGTGGCTACGGTCAAGCCCCTGGACCTCATGCAGCAAGTCGAGCGCCTTTTGCTGCTCGCCAAACCCAAGCCAGGCCTGCGAGCGCAGAAAGCGCGCCGTAATTGACTGACGTGCCCGAAGATCTTCTTCGAAAAGCAGCATCGCCGGCAATGAGGTCGCAAAATAATCGATCTTCGGCGTCTGCTGTTCCAGAGCCAGCGAATAATCGTAAATTGTTCGGAAGATGTCCAGTGCCTCCTGTTCGCGGCTGAGGCGGCGAAGCGCCATGGCGCTCCAGTATGTCATATCAGAGACAGACTGCACCTGCATCTGCTGGAAATCGCCCTGATCTCGCGCAGCATGCTCCCAGTGCGGGCGCGCTCTTTGCGGCTCGCCATTTTCCGCGTAAGCGACGCCCAGCCAGTAGTCAACCATGCTCAGGTTCATCAGCAGATGTTTAGCCTCGTTCAGGCTGCGCGGAGGGTTCCAAGCATCCCAAAAAAATCCAAGAGCTTTTGGGTTGTTTCTGGCATCGAGAGCGCGTTGACCGAGCAAAAGATTCGCGCGCACATACTGTGACAGAACCAGCCCTTCACCACCCTCCCATGGCTGAAAACGTCGTGAACGCAGAATTTCCAATGCGCGTTCAGGTTGTCCTCGGTTGTTGTACAACGTGGCCAGCTGCAGGGAAAGATCATCGCGCTTCTCCACAAGCGTCGCATTCGATTCAAGCGTTGCAAGGCGTTGATCGGGCGATCTTCCCACACGCTTCAACAACTGGTCCTGTTCATAAAGTATGCGCGCGTCTCGAGGAGCCAGCGCGCGCGCTTGTGCGAACGCATGGACAGAGCGGGCAGGATCATGCAGCACATTGAAATAAGCGAAGCCGAGATTCCGCCAGCTGGTAGGAAATTTCGGGTCGAGTTCCGCAGCCCGCTCCCATTGAGCGATCGCATCGTTGTAGCGTTTGCGATCGTAGAGAAGATTACCCAAGTAATACGGCGCGCGCGCATCTTGCGGATTCTCGCGGATGGCCTCTTCCAGCAACCGCATTTCTTCCAGGCGGCTGGGACAAACATAATCGGAATCTGCCGCTGCAGCTTGACGATAGGCAGTTTTGCTTTCCTCTGGTCGTCCCAGCAGCCCCAATAGGTGCGCTTGCACATACAACAGCATGGCAGCCGTACCATCTTTCGCTGTCGACAATGCGGCAGAGACGATCTGCAACGCTTCATCGAAAAGCCCGGCCCGCATCAAATCAAACGCCAGATCGAGTCGCTTCTGTCCATCGATAGGGAGCTTCCCGCCGGAGAGATACATGCTGAAGATATCAAGCGGATCAAGCGCGCGTATCCCTTTGAGTACTGCGTGAGCCTCCTCGCTGCGTCCGAGCTTTTGCAGCACAATTGCCTTCAAGTTATGAGCATTCAGATTATCGGCATCCGCGCGAAGCGAGCGCTCAATGTGATCGAAAGCAGTGGTCCAGTCGCAGCGAGTGCAATCGATTTCCGCCAGCCTGAGATATGCGGGCCCTCGCCACGCCGCATTCCAGGTGGATTTGTAAAATGCCGCGTACGCTTCTTCCAGTCGCTGACGATAGGCAAGGGTCTGTCCCAGGTTGTAATGCGGTTCGCCGTCGTATGGATTCGGATTGCGTTCAGTGAGCCGTGCAATGGCAGTGCGAAGGTGTTGCTCGGCATCAGAGAACTCCCCTCGCCGCATGTGCCACCGCCCCAGCGCATGGTTGGCGCGGCTGTCGCCCGCGTCTCTACCGATCGCTTCGCGCCAGTAGGGCTCCGGATTACGGGTTGGGTGACGGTACTGTTCCAGATGCAGCCCGATGAGGAAAAGCTCATCGCTGGTCTTCACATCAGCCGGCGACGGAGGTTCGCTCGCAACCGCCGGGGCCTCAGCTGGCGCGATCTCGTCGGGAACATACCGCAGCAGAACAGTTCCTGCCTGTTCCAGCGTAATTTCCATCGAACCGGATGCATTCGTAGAAATTGCATGATGCAGCGGGACGTCTGGTATCAAATCACCTTGCCAGACGCTGCATTCTTTTCTGTCAATGTGGACGCGTACGGTGCTCTGCCGTCGCGCGGACGTTACCTGCAAGTGCACCAGCAGACCATTATCGCTTCGCTCCACACGAACCGCTGCGTCCAGGTTGGCATGATCGGGCGCGCCAATTTCGCGTATGGGGTACCAAAACTGGCTAAAGGTTTTTGTTTCGCCGGGCACGAGAAATGAAAAGTCGGGCTGATTGTCCGTATAGACGCCGGCCATCAACTCCACATACGGGCCATCTGCATCGGT
>DATHQH010000126.1:0-10900 GCA_035482895.1 Alloacidobacterium sp.
GCACGCCGCGCGAAAGATAACTGCGGTCTCCGGTCAGCATCGCCGTCAGCATCGTGGCATCTTCACGGCTCAATCGAAAGAAGGCCGGGAGTTTTCCGGCAGCCTGTTGCATCTCTGCAAATGCAATCAGGCGTGAACTCACATTCTGCTGCACTGTGTGCATGCGGCACAGAATCGATGCATGCGGCACGGCAGCAACCACTCGGAATGCGGATAGTTTGGCGCTGCCCAATGCGCCGATGCCTTCGTCGAGCATGTAGGCCCGCTCATCCCAAACGCCGGGGTCGAGATATCTGTCAGGCTGCCTCATGGCAAGCGTGACACGTACCCACTCGCCGCAAATAATATTCGGAAACTCGGCATCGCGCGGCGCATACAGGGAGAGTGAGAGCCCACCCTGCAACGGCATCATCGTCCCGTCCTCAGCAACCACGGAAGTAAGCTTCAGCTCTAGCTGGCGGCTGTTCTCCTCGCGTGTTTTGTCTGAAAAGGGAAGTGCGGATTCGATCTGCCGCATCGGGCCAATCTTCACGACTGTGCCTTCGACCGTGCGCTGTGTTCCATCGGCCAGCAAGGCAAGGCGCATCTGCGGATCAGGACGCGGAGCAGCTTCGGAGCAGAAGGCTCCGAGCAAGAGAAACAAGGCTGCAAGCGGCAACGACGAAACGCGCCGCGCCAGATACACAGCGATCACAGATATAGAAGCACACAAGAAGATTCCTGCCAGTAGAAGGCCCGGCTGCAGCCACACGAAGCGAGTAGCAAGTATGCCGAAGGAGAAACAGACGGCCGCGAACAACAACGGGAGAAAATGGAATCGTAACGGCGCTGTGATTGGAGAAAACGGCGCGGGCTGTATCGATGCCTGAGGCATGTTCGGTCATCGTCTCAGGCCACTGCAGCCACGTCAGCCGAGCGAGAGCACGGTGACGCTTTCCAGGTGGAATGTCTGCGGAAACAGATCCACCATGTGCATGGTTTTGAGTCGATAGCCGGATTCTACCAACGCGCGCAGATCGCGCGAGAGTGTTGCCGGGTCGCAGGAGACATAAACGATGGTCTGCGGCCTTACTTTGGTAAGCAGGGATGTAACATCAGGCCCTAATCCGCTGCGTGGCGGATCTACGACAATAAGGTCCGGAGTCGGTGCTCCTTGCCGTCGTGTCTGCTGCCGCAGAAAATCCAGCGTTCCGCTCTGCACTGCTTCATAGGCGGAGCCGGAAGCATTCTCCCGGAGGTCTCTCGACGAGTAAGGCGCTCCTTCCACTGCGACAATCTTCTCGAATCGCTCGCTCAGTGCGCGGGCAAAGAGTCCGGCTCCGGCGTACAAATCCCAGGCGCTCTCGCCGGAAAGATGCGCGGTAACAAGCTCGACCAGGCGATCCACCAAAAAGCGGTTGACCTGAAAAAACGCGCCGATGCTCACGCGATAAGGATAGCCAGCTGCGCGATAGGTGAGCGCTTGCGCTCCCCACTCGGCTATCTTTTTGTCGACAAGCGCTGCCTTCTCCACGAGAAATACAGCAGCGCCCGTCAGGGCGGTAATCTCTCGCAGTAAAATTTCGCAAAAGCTCGCAAGCTTGTGTGGATATCCGTTCGCTCGTCTGCGCGCCCAAAGCGATATAAGCAATTCGCTCTGCGATTCATTCGTGAAGAACTCAATCTCCTCAAAGTCTCCAGCGAGATCGAATGCAGGTCCGACGCGCGTCGCCGCTGCGATGGCCTGTTCAACGACTGGGGCGGCAATGGGGCATTGGCTTACCGGCAAATTTGCATGCGATCCGCGCCGCTTATAACAGAGCGCGAATGGCTGGCGCTGAAGATGCAGACGCACGCGATTGCGGTATGCAAGCGGTTCGGCATGGACCGGAACAATCTCTGGAATCGGCGCGACCCGCGCGCGCTCCAGTGTCTCCTGCAAAATGCTGCGTTTCAGTGCAAGTTGTTCCGCATACGTTGCGTGCTGATACTGGCAGCCGCCGCACTCGCCGAAATAACGGCACGACGGCTCTGTGCGCTGTGGTGAGGCCTCAAGCACGGCGTCCAGCTCGGCATTGGCGAAGCTGCGTTTGTCCTCTGTGATGTGTACTTCTACCGCTTCGCCGGGAAGCGTGAAGGGAACGAAGATCGTTTTGCCTTCCGCGCGCGCCAGCCCCGCGCCGCCGTAGATGCACTTTTCGATCTCCAATTTCATGACTGGCTCATATAGAAGAGGCTCAGTCGCGGCAGCTTGTATTTTTCGAGCAGCCGCTTATGCAGAAACTGCTGCTCGATCTGTCGAATCTGAATTGCCTGCATACGTCTGCGGTACGGAGCGAGTTCACGCGCCGCCTGCTCGCGAACAGTTAAGAGGTCTGCTTCCGGCGTCGTTGTCATGAGAGTTGCAAAGAGCTTCTCTTCCATGACGGTGAGCGTGCGCTCTAGCTCCTCCAGATCCGGCTGCTCGACGCGCACGCCCATAGCCAGGCCGCGCAATCGCTGGCTCATTTCCTGAGCCGTCGGCTGCGCGATCTCGGCCAGTGTTGCCGCTCCCAACTCCTCGGAGCACAACTCCAGGTGAGCGGCGATGCGCTCCGGCTCAAACCCCGGTGCAGGCCCTTCATCCTTGTGCGCCGAAGCCGTGCCAATGGACGCTTCCTTCATGTCTTCGACCGCAGCCATGACCTCTTGCGTGCAGTAGGCAAGCCCGTTCACGCGACGCACGCGGGCATGAGCCTTCCGTGCCTCGTATTTTTCAAATGCAGCGTCGATGCCGCGCAGCACTGCCTCCAACGGAACGCCTGCCTCGCGCCAGGTTTCAATCAGCGCCCAGTCGAGGGTCGAGAGCAGCAGCAGAGAGCCTCGCCTCCGCTGAAAATGCTCTTCGATTTCTGTGAAGTAATTGAAATAATTTTCCAAGGTGCGTCGATCTGTCAGGAATGCGACGGTTGCGGTTCCGCGGCATTCGCATGGCTCTTTGCGTTCCGGTTGCGCTCATAGATGATGCGCAGTCCGTCGAGCGTAAGCATGTCATCTACAGCGGAAATGTATTTTGATTCATTCGCGATCAGGTGGGCCAGTCCTCCGGTGGCGACGCACTTTGTTTCCTTGCCCAGCTTGGCGATCATGCGCTCCAGAATGCTGTCCACCAGGCCAATGTGCCCGTAGAACAGGCCGATCTGCAGATTGTCGACCGTGTTTGTCCCGATAATTTTCGCCGGACGCTTGATCTCGACGCGGGGCAGCCTGGCCGCTCGCGCAAACAGGGCTTCGGCGGAAATATTCAGCCCGGGCGCAATCGCGCCGCCTAAAAACTCGCCCTTGTGTGAGATCACATCGAAATTCGTAGCCGTGCCAAAGTCGACTACGATGCAGGGGCCGCCGTACTTTTGAAATGCTCCAACGCAGTTGGCCACCCGGTCTGCACCCACTTCGCTTGGATTGTCGGTGAGAATCGGCAACCCTGTCTTCACGCCGGGCTCGATAAACAGAGGCTTGTGGTTGAAATAGCGCTCACAGAACTGGCGCAGGATCCAGTCAATGGGGGGCACGACCGACGCGATGACGATCCCGCTGATCGCCTTGCTGTCCACGCCTTCGCTCTGCAGCAGGCTCCGCACAAGAATGCCGTACTCATCCGCCGTTTGCGTGTGTCGCGTGCTGATGCGCCATGTGGCCCGCAGGCTTTTGATGGCTCCATCTTCCTGCAATGGATAAAGCGCAATGACCGTATTCGTATTATTTACGTTCAGTACCAGGAGCATCTATTTCCCACGCGTTTCTTTGATTTCGCGAACGCCGCCGGAAAAAACTGTGCGTAATCCCTCTGGCGTGCGCACCTGCAAGAAACCGCGTGCATCCAGGCCCTCGGTTATTCCGGCAAAGCCTTCCATCTCTTCCACGCGCACTCGCTTGCCGCGCACCCAGCTTGATGCCTTCTCCAGCCGTTCGAGAATGGATTGCACAGCGGCATTTGCGGTTGCAGGGGCGGAGAGCGCAAGCACCTCGCGATGGAGTGATTGTAGCAGGGAAACCAGCAGCTCCTGCCGAGGCCATGTGCGTCCCGTTTCGATCTGCAGCGACGTCGCAATATCGCGCAGCTCCCGAGGAAACTGCTGCTGATGCACATTGATGCCAATGCCGACGACGAGATGGCGAATGCGCGTAACCTCGGCATTGAGCTCAGTAAGAATGCCGCAGAATTTGCGGGGGCCGAGCAGAAGATCGTTGGGCCAGCGCAAGTCGCATGCGAGCGACGTGACCTGCCGCACGGCATCGCGTACGGCGAGACCGGCGGCGAGTGAAAGCCACAGAACATCCGCAGGCGGAATGCGGGGACGCAACAGAACGCTCACATATAATCCAGACCCGGGAGGCGACGACCACTCGTGCGCGCCGCGTCCGCGTCCGGCGGTTTGCTCGTCGGCGAAGTAGACCATACCCTCCGGAGCGCCCGCCTCGCCCTGCTTCATGGCATGCGTGTTGGTGGAGTGAATCGTAGGATAGAAGTGCAGTTTGCCTGCAAATGGCGTGTTGGCAAGGGTCAGATCGAGTTCCGGAATGTTGAAGGGATCGTCCATTGTTGGTAGATGCTGAGGTTGGTGTTCACTGTGCTCCCTTAACTTTAACCTCGTCATTCTGACGATCAGAGGGAGGAAGAATCTCAGCGATGCATCGTTGCCAATATTGTTTGGATTCTTCGCTTTCGGCTCAGAATGGCCAGGGTTCTACGAGAGCGCTAATAAATCTCGGCGGTAATTTTCATGCTCAAATCCGCCGCAATCGCTGAATGCGTCAACGCGCCGACAGAGATGTAATCCACGCCTGCGAGCGCATACTTCCGGATATTTTCGAGCAGGATGCCGCCAGAGGCTTCGATAGGAATCGTCAGTCCCCGTCCGCGCACGATGCCGACCGCTTTCTTCACCTCGGCAGGCGACATGTTGTCCAGCAGCAGGGATTCGGCTCCGTTGTCGAGCGCCGTTTCCAGTTCGTCAAAGGTCCGCACTTCAATGTCGATCGTCTGGCCGGGTGTGCGCAATGCGTGCGCGCGCTCGAGCACCTTTACAATGCCGCCTCCTAGCGAGATGTGATTGTTCTTGATCAGGATGCCGTCGGAGAGATCGAGGCGATGGTTCTCACCGCCGCCGCAGCGGACGGCGTATTTGTCGAGCGTACGCAGCCCGGGAATTGTCTTGCGCGTGTCAAGCACGCGAGCCCCGGTACCGGCTATCGCATCCACATATTGCCGTGTCATCGTGGAGATGCCGCTCATCCGCTGCATCAGATTAAG
The DNA here is from genome assembly GCA_035482895.1 of Alloacidobacterium sp. Taxonomy (GTDB): domain Bacteria; phylum Acidobacteriota; class Terriglobia; order Terriglobales; family Acidobacteriaceae; genus Alloacidobacterium. The sequence goes on from DATHQH010000126.1 coordinate 5,273, forward strand.
AATGACGCGCTCACAGGCGAGGATGACGCGGGCATTGTGGCGAATCACCGCAATTGCCTGACCCTTCTTTACGCGCACGCCCTCAAATATCTCCGGATGGCTCACGACTTCGTAGCGGCCGCTGTTACGTTTATCGAGTTGCGCAAAAATCTCGAGGAAGCGGGGAATGCAGCCAAGGCCGGAGACAACGCAATCCTGCTTGGCGATGATAGTGGCCGAAGCGCGCAGGCTGGGGTCGATGGTGACCGCCGTAGTGACGTCGCTCGTGGCCTTGTCCTCGACCAGAGCCTGCTCAAGAATTGCCTCAATTCGCCTGCTTTTCCAATCCATTGATCGCCCCTATGATGACGCAAGCTCTTCCAGCTCTGCGATTGCGCCCAGAGTTTGCTGGCGCAATGTCGCAGCTTCCATCGCCTGCTTTTTCAGCCCTGTTACAACTTTTTCAGGCGCTTTGGCAAGAAATGCCTGATTGCCCAGCTGGCGTTCCGCGTTGGCCAGAATTTTTTCATGCTGCTCCAGCTGCTTGCGGAGACGCTCCCGCTCGGCTGCAACATCGATTTGCTTCTCGTAGCGTACGCCGACTTTAAAGTTGGCGGTCTCACGCGTGTTCGCAGGGCTGAGGTTCCAGAGTGCTGGAAATTCAATGGCCGCAACCCGCGCCTGTTTCTCAAGGATGGCGCGATTGGTTTCCACCAGCTTCTGAATTGTCTCCGCGGTCGATATTTCGATCCTCACTTGCTCACGTTCGGGTACGTCGAGATCCTTACGCAGCGCGCGCACCGTTACAATCAGCTCCTGCAGTATCGTCATCTCTGCTTCTACGGCAGCATCCAGCGCCTCGTCCATCGGCTGTGGATAGCGCGTCAACGCAATCGACTTTGCTGGTGCATGGCCCTCATACACCGCGTGCCACAGCTCTTCCGTAAGGAACGGCATGAACGGTGAGAGCAGGCGCAGGGCTGCTTCAAATGTGCTCAGCAGCGTTGTGAGAGCTGCTGTCGTTGCCGCCTTGTCAGCTGCTTCGTTGAAGTCAAGACGCAGCTTCACGATTTCCAGGTACCAGTCGCAGAAGTCGCCCCAGAAGAACTGATAGACAAGACTTGCAGCCTCGTGAAAGCGATATTCGCTCAGCGCCTTGTTCACCTCAGCTGCCGTGCCGTTGAGGCGCGAAACAATCCAGCGGGCCTCAATTGGCGCATTCTCGTTTGGCCCCAGTGAATTTACCAGCGTGCTGGGAGCAACATAAATGCCCGCTGTTGCCGCGCGATCCACGTTCATGAAAATGAACCGCGCCGCATTCCATATCTTGTTGGCAAAGGCGCGGTAGCCTTCTGTCCGTGCTTCGCTGAAAGCGATGTCGGTCCCGGGCGAAGCCATGGCAGCAAGTGTAAAGCGCACCGCATCCGTCCCATAGCGCCCGGCAATCTCGATCGGGTCAATGACGTTACCCTTGGTCTTCGACATCTTCTGGCGGTCGGCATCGCGCACCAACGCGTGAATATAGACCTCGCGAAAAGGCACGGCGTCTTTCAGCGTGCGTTCGGAGCCGTCTGCCATCGGCACGTCGAGCATAAAATGGCAGCCGAGCATAATCATTCTGGCTACCCAGAAAAAGAGAATGTCGAAGCCGGTGATGAGAAGTTGCGTGGGATAGAAAACATCGAGGTCGTGCGTGTGGCGCGGCCATCCGAAGACCGAGCAGGGAAGCAGTCCGGACGAGAACCATGTATCGAGCACGTCGGTTTCCTGCTGTAGCTTCGCACTGCCGCAGTGCGAGCACTTCGCAGGCGTATCGCGGGCCACGGTGATCTGTTTGCAGGTGCGGCAATGCCACGCCGGAATGCGGTGCCCCCACCAGAGCTGGCGCGAGATGCACCAGTCGTGGATGTTGCGCATCCACTCGAAATAGGTCTTCGTGTATTGCTCCGGCGTGAACCGGATGTAGCCCTGTTCGACGGCGGCAATGGCCTTGTCAGCAAGGGGCTGGATTTTGATAAACCACTGCGTCGAAAGCCGGGGCTCGATGACTGCCTTTGAGCGCTGGCTGGTCGCTATGGATAGCGTGTGTTCCTTAACATCGACGAGCAGACCGCGCTCGCGCAGGTCAGCCACAATGCGTTCGCGTGCTTCATAGCGGTCAAGGCCGTTGTAAGGTGAGCCGGGCAAGTTGATGCGCGCCTGCTCATCCATGATGATCGGTTTGGGCAGGCCATGACGCTCGCCAATTGCGAAGTCGTTTGGATCGTGCGCGGGTGTCACCTTCACTGCGCCGGTGCCGAATTCCGGATTCGCCCAATCGTCGGTGACGACGGGAATCTGCCGCTCCGGTCCGCCATCCACGCCGCTCAACGGCAGGCGCAGCTGCTTGCCGTGCAGCGATAGATAACGTTCGTCGCCTGGGTTCACGGCTACGGCCACGTCGCCGAGCATGGTCTCAGGACGGGTGGTTGCGATCACGACCGACCCGGAGCCGTCTGCGAGTGGATAGCGAACATGGTAGAGCTTGCCTACGCGTTCTATATGCTCTACTTCGAGATCGGAAACCGCAGTTTGCTGCACTGGGTCCCAGTTCACAATGTAGGCACCGCGGTAGATCAATCCCTGATCGTACAGTCGCACAAATGCTTCGCGTACAGCAGCGGACAGGTTGTCGTCCATCGTGAAGTATTCGCGCGACCAGTCCACTGTGTCGCCGATACGCTTCATCTGGCGCAGGATAGCTCCGCCGTAATGCTGCCGCCACTGCCATACCCGTTCGACGAACGCTTCCCGTCCGAGCTGCTGTCGCGTCGTTCCCTCGTCCGCCAATTGCCGCTCGACGAGCATCTGCGTGGCAATGCCGGCGTGGTCCGTTCCCGGCAGCCAAAGTGTATTTCTACCGCACATACGCTGCCAGCGCACCAGAATATCGGTCTCAGTGTGCTCGAACATGTGTCCCATGTGCAGGTTGCCGGTAACGTTGGGCGGAGGCAGAAGCATGGTAAAGGCGGCCGCATCCGGAAGGCCCTTGGGCGTAGAAACATCAAACAAGTGTTCGTCCACCCAATAGGCGGACCAGCGATCTTCAATCGCCGTCGGATCGTAAGCTTTTGGTAAGTCGTGAGGCATTTTTAACTGAGACCAACCTTTCACGATAGCACAGGTAAACATCAGTAAAATCGGGCACTTGCCCAGCGCCCGGAAGAAGAAAGGCCGCCTGAAGAGGCGGCCTTTGCTCGCTGAAGAGGCTTCCGTCTTAGAACGGATTCAGCTTATCGAGACCCTTCTTCTTTTTCTTCTTGCTCGACGATTCCTTGCTGGAATCGTACGGAGCGTTCTTCTTACCCTTGGTTGTGCCGGTCTGCACCTGCGCGGGCTGGCTGGCGGACTTGACATCGTTGACCTGGTCCGGAGCATCCGCAGGCTTGTCGACCGGCGGTAGAGCCGCGTTCGAAGTCGGAGGCCCAACCGGTTTCAATCCATACGCGGCGCCCGGGTTTGCCGGGGCTGGAGCTGGGCTTCCAGCACCTTCAGGTGCGGCCGCGCCATTGGCAGAGCCACCGCCATTTGCCGCGGGGGCACCTTCATTGCCCGTTCCAGCCGCAGGCGCAGCTTCATTGCTGGAGCCGGCTGTCGAGTTACCACTCGGATTCACAATTTCAACGCTGGTTGAGTTGCCGCCAGTGCTGTTGCTCGTCGGGACCGATTCCATCTCCACCGCCGCTCCGCTATTCGCATCTCCGGCAGGAGCTGCCGCGCCCGGGGTTGCCGCCACGGATGAAGCGGTGGTCGCTCCGTTGCCATAGCCGGGACCGGATGGAACGGGTTCGCCCTTCATAGCTGCGTTGAACATGGCTACCGTGTGCTCACGCACCTGGGGAGCCGTCGTCTGCGCCGGGTCCGTCATGGTAGGTTCGCCAACGCGCGCAGCATGCACCGTCGACGGGCCCTGCTTTACCAGCAGCATGGCGCGATCTTTCAGCTTGACCGTGACGCGGCTGCCCTCTTCCGCTTCGCTTTCGGCAAGCTGCGTTTGAGTCGGCTCAGGAACAGGACGACCCATTGCGATCAGGCGATCCTTTGCGTCTTCCACGTGCGGCGCCATCGCATACCGCGTGACCACGCGGTCGTAGGCGTCTTCAGCGCGGTCATTATAGGCCTTCAAGAGCGCAGCTTTGGCCTTCGGAGGAAGATTGAACTTCTCTGCCATCTGTGCCTGCGTTACATACGCATCGCCCAGTGTGATTAGCGTCTGGTCGCTCTGGCTAAAGAGCGGATACGAATCCGCGACCGTTTGCAGGCGGGCGATCGTTGCCTGCCAGTTTTCATGCGAGGCATAGAACTCCCCGACCTCAAAGTCGCGGGCTGCCAGCACTTCCTGCACATCGCGCAGGCGCTGCTTGGCGCGCGGAACGAGCGGGGAGTCCGGGAATTGTTGAATCATCTGGCGGTATTCAGCCTCAGCGTGCATTACGTTCTGCGGATCGCGATCCGGCTTTGCCATCTGCTGGAAGTAGATATCGCCCACCTTCATCTGCGCCTCGGCTGCCTCTGGCGTGTTGGGGAAGAAGGTGATGAAGTCTTTATATTCCTGCTCGGCCTGGGTCAGGGCAGCGGAGCCGCCTTCCTTATACCAGGTGTCGCCAACGGCGAGTTTCGCGCGCATCGCGTACTCGGTATCGGGGTAGGTGTTCAGCAGCGTCTGCAGATCAAGGCGGGCCACATCATATTTGCCCTTCTTCATGGCGATCATCGCCTTATCGAAGAGCTCTTTATCCGGCTGGCGCGAGTTCACATTCCCCAGCGGGTTGGCGCTCAGATCTGTCTGCTTCTTTTTCTTCTTCTTCCCGAGTGAATAGGCCCCGGGCACCATCGCCAGACACAAACAAACAGCCGAGACTTGAGTAACCAAACGATTCATAACACCTCAAACCCATACAGGCACAGCCTGTATCCATAAAAACTTCCATACCAGCTTCCGCCAGTACGGATTCGAACTTGTGACAGAACTGCCGGCCGGCTTGCGCGCGTTGCCTCAGATGGTCTGTCAAGCCACCGGAGGACCCCAGCTTTCCACTGCCGCTGCGTTGCGTGCCGCATTCAGCAGCTTGCGGGCATTCTGCTCGGCCTTGCCGCCGCCAAATACGGCATTCCCGGCCACCAGCAGCTCGCCTCCATTTTCGACGACGGCCGCCACAGTATCGTGAGCCACGCCGCCATCTACTTCAATCCTATAACTTAGCCCCAGTTCCTGGCGAAGTTCTCTGAGCTGCCGCATCTTTTTCAGCGAGTAGGGGATAAATTTCTGCCCGCCAAAGCCGGGATTGACGCTCATGACCAAAACGTGGTGCACCATCCCGAGGATAGGCCGCAGTACAGCGACTTCGGTCGCCGGATTGATGACCACAGCAGGCTGCATTCCATGCTGCGCAATCAGCTCCAGCGTGCGGTGCAAGTGGCGGCAGGCTTCATAATGCACGCTCACCCAGTCCGCGCCCGCGTCGGCAAATGCGGGAATAAACTCGTCGGGATTTTCGATCATCAGGTGGCAGTCGAGCGGCAGGTTCGTGGCCTTGCGCAGCGACTTGACAACAGGCGGTCCAAGCGTAATGTTGGGCACAAAATGCCCGTCCATCACGTCCACATGGA
>DATHQH010000127.1:0-11245 GCA_035482895.1 Alloacidobacterium sp.
GTGATGGACAGGCTGCCGCTGGTCAGGATTACAAGCGCTCGCTCCCCAGGTTGCACGAAGGTGTGCATCTTGCGGCATGTGTTCACCTGGTCGTATCCGGCATTGCTGCGCGAATCGGACGCCATGACCAATCCCTGATGGGTCACAATACCTAGGCAATACGTCAAAGCTGTTCCTTTCAAATGCCGACTCTTTGATAGTAAATCGCTAATTCAGTAAACGATTTTGCAAATTCATGGCATCTTAATGTCACCTGCATGCGGGCGCTGTTCTCGAGTTTATTCCCGTCCGCTGCTGAAAAGCCTTGGCCATTATGCTGATTCGTCTGGGATACGACCTAAAATTCGAAGTTCCTGAGCCGGTTGCCTTTGTGACCATGCTGCACGTCCACCCATCGCGTGAATGCGATCTGCTTGAACCGGATGAGATGACTGTGTCTCCGCAGGTGCGCTGCGATTCCTACATCGACACTTTCGGGAATCGATGTACGCGGTTCAAAGCAGAGATTGGCACGGTCCAACTCACATGTTCAACACTGGTCAAGGATTCAGGGGATTTGGACTCTATCCCATTTCATGCCTCTGCGGTGCCGGTGGAAGAATTGCCATCTGAAACGTTGGTCTATCTCATGAACAGCCGCTATTGTGAGGTCGACCGGCTTTCGAGCATAGCGCTGGACCTGTTTGGAGGTTATGCGCCAGGCTTGGAGCGGGTTCAGGCGATCAACAACTGGGTACATAATAAGGTTGTGTTTGGATATTCGTATGCGCGGCCGACGAAGACGGCACTCGATGTTTTTACTGAGCGGTTGGGCGTTTGCCGCGACTTCCAGCACCTAGCCGTTACTTTTTGCCGTGCTCTGAATATTCCTGCGCGCTACGCGACGGGATATCTGGGCGATATCGGCGTGCCGGCTGCGCTGCCTATGGATTTCAGCGCATGGTATGAAGTGTATTTAGGTGATCGCTGGTGGACGTTCGATGCTCGCCACAATAAGCCTCGCATTGGCCGCATATTAATGGCTGTCGGACGCGATGCGTCCGATGTGGCCATCACCACCTCGTTCGGAGTCGCGAATTTGCAGCATTTTTACGTGGTGAGCGACGAGGTCAAGGAAAATCAGTAGCTGCCGCGTGTTTGCGTCCCTCCTTTCCTCCGCTGTGTTTGCCGCTGCCCTCTGCCGTCCGATAGTATGAAATGTCAGCTGCAATTCTGTTTCCTGGTGCACGGAGTATCCGCGCCTAGGCCAGCCTGCGGCGCCTATATAAGCTATGAAAATCCATGAGTATCAGGCGAAAGACATCCTGGCGAAATACGGCGTTGCCGTGCCGCGGGGTGAGGTGGCCAACACGCTCGACGAAGCGTTAGATGTGGCCAAGAAGCTCTTCACTGGAGGGGCCAACGGTGTCGTGGTGAAGGCGCAGATTCACGCCGGAGGCCGCGGCAAGGGCGGCGGCGTGAAGGTTGCCAAGAATCTTGAGGATGCCGAGCAATATGCGAAGCAGATTCTCGGTATGCAACTCGTCACCCACCAGACCGGCCCTCAGGGTCAAAAGGTGCAGCGCCTGCTCATCGAAGAGACAGCGGCAATCGATCGCGAGCTTTATCTCGGAATTGTCCTCGACCGCGCAGCGGCAAAGCTTGTCTTCATGGCGTCGCAGGCTGGCGGCATGGAGATCGAAGAGGTAGCGGCGAAAGACCCGAAGGCCATTCACAAGGCATATATCGATCCCGCAGTCGGCTTCCAGCCTTATCAGGCTCGTCAGCTCGCTTTTGCGCTGGGACTGAAATCGAAGCAGATCAATGAAGCCGTGAAATTCATGATGGGCCTGTACAAGGTATACATCGATACCGATGCTTCGCTGCTGGAAATCAATCCCTTCATCACGACGAAGGACGACAAGCTCTTCGCGCTCGACTGCAAGATCAACTTCGATGACAACGCGATGTTCCGTCACAAGGAATTGAAAGAGCTGCGCGACGTTGCCGAAGAAGATCCGCTCGAAGTGGAAGCCTCGAAATATGCGCTGAACTACATCAAGCTCGACGGCAATATCGCGTGCATGGTGAATGGTGCCGGCCTTGCAATGGCGACGATGGACATCATCCAGTACGCCGGCGGCTCGCCTGCAAACTTCCTCGACGTGGGCGGTGGCGCGAACCAGCAGCAGATTGAGCACGCTTTTGAAATTCTGCTCTCCGATAAGAACGTGCAGGCGGTGTTCATCAATATCTTCGGAGGCATTCTTCGCGTGGATACCCTCGCGCAGGGCGTAGTCGAAGCAGCAAAAAAGACGAACGTGAAGGTTCCGGTCGTGCTCCGGCTTGAAGGAACGAATGTCGAGCAGGGACGCGAAATCCTGAAGCAGTCCGGACTTAACTTCATCATCGGCGAAACGATGCAGGATGCGGCCCAAAAAGTGGTGACCGCTGCAAAGGGAGGCAAGTAAACATGGCGGTTCTGGTTGATAAAAACACTCGCCTCATTGTGCAGGGCATTACCGGAAAAGAAGGCACCTTTCACGCGAAGGGCTGCGCTGAATACGGTACGAAGGTTGTGGGTGGAGTAACGCCCGGCAAGGGTGGAACGATCCACGAAGGCTGGCCGGTTTTCGATACAGTCGAGAAGGCCGTTGCCGAAACAGGAGCGAATGCAACCGTCATCTTTGTTCCCCCGCCATTTGCCGCAGACGCAATTCTCGAAGCAAACGAAGCCGGGGTGCCATTGATCATCTGCATAACGGAAGGCATTCCGGTCAATGACATGGTTGAGGTCTGGAGCGTGCTCAAACATTCGAAATCCACGCTCGTCGGACCGAACTGCCCCGGGGTGATCTCGCCGGGTAAGGCGAAGATCGGCATCATGCCGGGACGCATCCACAAAGAGGGCAACATCGGCATCATTTCGCGCTCGGGCACGCTGACGTATGAGGCGGTCTACCAGCTCACGCAGCGCGGCATTGGACAGTCGACGGCCATTGGTATTGGCGGCGACCCAATCATTGGCACGACGCACGTCGATGCATTGAAACTGCTGAACGAAGACCCCGAGACCGAGGCGATCATCCTGATTGGCGAAATCGGCGGCACAGCAGAGGAGACGGCAGCGGAATACGTAAAGCAGCACGTTAAGAAGCCGGTTGTCGGCTTCATCGCCGGGCAGACCGCGCCTCCTGGACGTCGCATGGGCCACGCCGGTGCGATCATTTCCGGCGGTCAGGGAACTGCAGCCGAGAAGATGAAGGCGCTGACGGCTGCGGGTATCCATGTGGTTGAAAGTCCTGCCGCCATCGGCGAGACGGTGGCTCGGGTAATCGGCAAGGCATAAAGAGTGTTTTCGGCAAGACAAAGGGCACGCAGAGCGTGCCCTTTGTCCTTTCCGATTGGGTGAGCCAGCTATTCCGTAGAGGGGCCGCCACCCGTGTTCTTTGCAGTGACAGTCTTCTGTGCGTCGGCTTTCTCGGCTGTCTGCTCGAGGGTTGTCGCTTGCGGAAGGTAGGTCAGCGCCTGGTTGACCATCGGGTCCCAATTGGCGCGGATTTTCAAGCCTTCCATTTGCCCAAACTGCGTGGTGAAAATTTCAGCCTTGATATTCGCCTTTACCCAGTCCATGACCGCGTTGAGATCCTGATCGGTATAAGTGATCTCCTGCGAGCCGAGGAACTGTTTGAAATCGCCTATCACATTATCATCCACCTGAAAGTCCTTGGTGACAGTGCGATTTGCCAGGTAATGCTTGGCGAAATTGAAGAAGGCGTAATGAGCCAGCAGCACTTCCTGGACGTGAGTGGACTTGGGTGTATCGATCTTAAAATCGGGAGTGATACCCCCGCCGCCGTAGACGGTACGGCCGGAGTCGGTTAGTTTGACCTCGCGGTCTTTGGCGTCCTGTGGCTGATCGTGGTTGTAATAGTAATCGTAGAGCGAGACGCCGTTATAGTTGCGCTGGATGAGCCGTCCGCTGGGGGTGTAGTAGTGGTAGGTCGTTAGAGCGAGCCCCGTGTTGTCTGAAAGTTGATAGACCGTCTGCACCAGACCCTTGCCGAAGGTCGTTTCACCGACAACGATCGCGCGATCATGATCCTGCAGCGCGCCGCTCACGATCTCCGCAGCAGATGCGGTTCCCCGGTTGACGAGGACGACGACGGGGTAAGTCTTGCCGCCATTACCGTGCATCGCATGGTACGTCTGCTCAGGAAACGCGCGGCCACGCTGCGAAACGATGACCTGCCCCTTCTTGAGGAATTTGTCTGCGGTGGCAACCGCTTCCGTGAGCAGGCCACCAGGGTTCCCGCGCAGATCGAGCACCAAGCCCTTGAGGTCCGGGCCGAAGCTGTCGAGCGCATCAGAGACTTCACGGCCTGTCGTTTCCTGGAATTGAGTGATGTGGATATAGCCGATGCCGGGACGAATCTCTTCCTTCAGATCGATGCTCGGGTGGGGAATCTCATCGCGAACGAGATCGAAGGCCAGGGGGGCTGAGGCGCCCTCACGAGAAACCGTCAGATGGACATGCGTGCCTTTGGGGCCTTTCAGCATGTTGGCTACTTCTTCGGAGTTCAAGTTGTCGGTCGTTTTTCCATCCACCGAAATGATGACATCGCCGGGGCGGACGCCTGCTTTATAGGACGGGGTTCCCTCATAGGGATAGACAACGACAACTCGTTGCACGCCGCCAACACTCTGCGGCTGGATGGTCATCCCCACACCGTAGTACTTGCCGTGCTGGTCCTCGCGCATCTTGGCGTAAGCTTTGGGGTCGTAAAAATTCGAGTGCGGATCCAGCACGCGTAGCATGCCTGGAATGGCGCCATCGTAGATGGCCCGGTCTGGCTTGTCGCCATCCAGCGGCTCAGCATAGTTTTGCGCCACTACGTCATAAACGCTGGTGAACGACTTCAGACTATCCCGGAACTGCGATTCGTCTGTGCTGGATTGTGCGCCAACCCTCTGGCTGACGACCATTCCTGCAAGACCGCAGGCGGAAAAAAAGACAACTAATGAGAAGACAGTGCGTCGAGTACGGGAAGGCATGATTGCGAGGACCCTCTGGGCGATCCTTATAAAAAGTATAGCAAGGCAGATGGGAAACCACTCCCCGGACTGCCGCATTTTTGCTATCCAACAGCCCAACAGGTCGTTTTTTGATGGCGTTTGATTCGCTTTCGTTCCTACAGAGTGTTTAGAATGACGAAAGCGCAAACCGAACCATTGAGAGCAGATCCCAAAATTGCGGCAGGCGCTCAAGTTGAGACGTATACACATGATTTATCGATCCTTACCGCTCCCGGCCGCGTTCGTAGCGGGCATCGTATTCCTGGCTATTCCAGCTCAGGGACAAACCTCCGCCAAGACGCCGGCTGCACCTGCGCAGACCTCGCCGTATCAGGGTACGGTGGTGGAAGACATTGTTGTGCGGGTTAACGATCAGATCATCAGCAAATCGGATTACCTGCGTGCCGAGCAGGAGCTTGATAGTCAGGCCCAACAGCAGGGGTGGTCGCCGCAACAGCTTTTTGAAACAAAGCGTGATCTGCTCCGCGACCTGATCGACCAGCAGTTGCTGCTTTCCAAGGGCAAAGAACTCGGGATTACGGGCGAGACCGAAGTGGTGAAGCGTCTTGACGATATCCGCAAGCAGAATCACCTGGACAGCATGGATGACCTGCAGAAAGCGGCTGAATCGCAGGGCGTCTCTTTTGAAGACTTCAAGCAGCATATTCGCGATGGCATCATCTCGTCTTCGGTGATCCGCGATGAAGTGGGAAGGCACCTCAATCTGAGCCAGGCCGATGTCCAGAAATATTACGACGCGCACAAATCAGATTTTGACAGCCCGGAGCAGGTGCATCTCAGCGAGATCCTGATTCCTACCGCAAATCCGGATGACGCGGCGCAGGTGTCTGCTGCGCAGGCAAAGGCCGATGGTGTCGCGGCAAAGCTGAAGTCCGGCGCCGATTTCACTCAACTTGCCAAGGCGGAGTCTGGTGGTCCGACAGCGGCCCAGGGCGGTGATCTGGGAGAGTGGCGTCGCGGCCAGCTGGCGAAAGTTCTCGAGGACCAGACTTTTGGTTTGAAGCCGGGCGAATATACGCAGCCGATCCGCACGAAGCAGGGCTTCGTCATTCTCAAAGTGATTGAACATACGCCGGGCGGAGTGCAGCCTTTGAAGGATGTCGAGCCGCAGGTGGAAGACGCCCTCTATAACCAGAAAATGGCTCCTGCGCTCCGTCAATATCTGACAAAGCTTCGCGAAGACTCTTATATAGAGATCAAACAGGGGTACGAAGACTCAGCCGCGAGCCCTTATGAGACCAGGCCGACCTATAGCGCTTATACTCCGCCGACCGGGAAAAAGAAGAAGCACGTAGAGCGCACTCGTTTCCGTCAAAAGTCGAGTACGCCAAAACCGGCGACGCAAACAGCCAGTGCGCCAGCGAGTGTGCCATCGCTTGCGGATGTACCGCAGGGTAGCGCGACACAGACCGCAGCCGCCGAAGCTGCGACGACCTCTGGAACAACACAGAGTGCAGCAGCTGGTGCTCCGGCTAAGAATACCCAGGTTGCCAGCGCAGGCACTGAGAAACCGGGCAAGAAGGAAAAGATTCGCTTCGGCCAGGCTCCGCGCGAGACCTTGCCGTCAGCGCAAACCAAGACGGAAGATGCCGGTGCCAGCCAGACGGAAGTGGCAACCAATAACGTTCCACAGAATATGAAGGTTGTCGCTCCGGATGGAACGGTAGAGAATCAGCCCGTCGAGGAAAAGAAGGAGAAAACGCGATTCTCGGCGCGCGCTAAAGAGCCGAAGCAGAAGAAGAGCAAGGATAAAACCGATCCATTTGCTCCTGCTCCGGAAAGCCAGGACGAGTTGGCAACGCGTCAGGAGCAATCGACCCCTCTGGGTCTGAACGGCGATACATCCAAGCCGAAGAAGGCGCCTAAGCCAACGGAGAAGACGCGTCTTTCAGATAAATCGAAGGAAAAGCCGGAGAGTGATCAGCAGAATCCAGCTGCCGCTCCAGCAGATCAGACGCCTGCTACTCAGCAGGCAACACCCTCTGCACCTGCGCCTACAACCGCACCGACAAGTGGAACTTCGACTCCGCCGCAGTAAACGCGGTTCAAGACAAGGCAATGAAAGACCTGTACATCGCAGATCTGTCGAAGTTTGAAAATCAGCAAGTGACAGGGTTTTTCGTTGTCACGGTGAAACAGGTGCGCAGTAAAAAGGACGGCGAGCCCTACTTTGCCGTGACACTCTGCGATCGTACCGGCCAGATGGAGTCGCGCATGTGGGAAACCGCGGGCGCTCAGGAGTTTGCAGCCGGAGATGTCGTCAAACTCCGGGGTCAGATTTCGCGTTACCAGGATAAGCTGCAGCTCACTCTGGACAGGATTCGCAGGGCGCAGCCGGCTGAGTATGACCTGGGGGATTTTGTTCCTAAAACATCGCGCGATGTCGAGGAGCTTTGGGCTGAGCTGAGCGGTTACGTTGCAAGCTTCACAAATACTCACCTGCAATCACTGTTGCGGGCATTTCTCGACGACCCGGAAATTTCCGCGGCTCTCAAAGCAGCTCCGGCTGCCAAGAGTATGCATCATGCCTGGATTGGCGGACTGCTGGAGCATATCGTTTCGCTGCTCGGGATCAGCGATCTGGCCGCGCGTCACTATCCTGAGATCAATCGCGACCTGTTGCTGACAGGCGTCGTTCTCCATGACATTGGTAAATTGCATGAATTGCGCTGGGGCACGAGCTTCGATTACACGCTCGAGGGCCAGTTGATTGGCCACATCACGATCGGCATCGGCATGGTCGAGAAGAAACTGATCCATTTGCCGGATTTCCCTGAAAATCTACGAGTATTGGTTGAGCACATCATATTGAGCCATCATGGCAAGTACGAGTTCGGCTCGCCTAAACTGCCGATGATCCCAGAAGCCTTGCTCTTGCATTATCTTGACGACCTCGATGCAAAGATGCAGACCGTTCGCAGTGAGTTTGCGCGCGCGGAGGCACAGGGCCGTGCTCCTGGACAGATGACAGAATGGGTGCGTGCGCTGGAGCGGCCACTGTTGCATACTGCAGGTTATCTTGGTGAACAGCCAATTACCATGGAGCCGGAGCCAGAGGAGGAAGCCAATGCCTTACCTGCTAAAGACTGAGCCAACTGTCTACTCGCTGAACGATCTGGAACGCGACGGTGAAACCGTGTGGGATGGTGTGACAAATCCTGCGGCGGTCAAATTTCTCCGCAGCATGAAACCGGGCGAGAAACTTGTGATCTACCACACGGGCGACGAGCGCACAGCAGTTGGCACGGCAAACGTAGTCTCAGTGGACGCGACGAATCCAAAGGTTCCTAACGTGCGCATCAAGGCGGGCAAGCCGATCAAGGTACCGCACACGCTGGCCGAGATCAAGGCGCACAAACTATTCGCCGACTCGCCGCTGGTCAGTCAGGGAAGGCTTTCGGTTGTTCCCCTTACAGACGCGCAGTACGCCTGGCTCACAGACGAATAAAACCCAGCGCGCTGCGCTACAATCAAGACTGGCATAAGTACGCACATGTTACGTTTTTCTACTGCAGGTGAATCGCACGGCGAGAGTCTGATTGCCCTTGTTTCAGGTCTGCCCGCTGGAGTCGATATCGACACAAATTTTATCAATCGCGAGTTATGGCGGCGTCAGCAAGGCTATGGCCGCGGTGGCCGCATGCGCATCGAGCAGGACACGGCGCATATTCTCTCCGGTGTTCGCCATGGCAAAACCATTGGCTCACCCATCGCGATGGAGATTGAGAACCGCGACTGGAAGAACTGGACCGATATTCTGCCGGTCGAAGTTGGCGATCCTGCAAAACACAAGGCTGTTGCTTCGCCCCGCCCAGGGCATGCCGATTTGGCCGGTGCTTTGAAGTACGATTTTCCCGATGCGCGCTATGTGTTGGAACGGGCTTCCGCACGCGAGTCGACAGCACGTGTTGCCGCAGGCGCATTGGCGAAATCGTTGCTCCTGTCATTGGGAATCGATGTTGCCAGCCATGTCATTCGTGTGGGCCATGCAGAGCTTGAGCGGGATGCAGCGTGGGAAGAGATCGCAGCGTTGCGAGCTAGAGATGAAGTTTTGCTGGGTTGCGTGGATGCCGAGACGGAAGCACGTATGAAAGCGGAAGTCGACAAGGTGCTGCGTACGGGCGACACGGTCGGCGGTGTCTTTGAGGTGGTCATCCACGGAGCACCGGCAGGCATCGGCACGCATACCAATTGGGATGAGCGGCTGGACGGTATCCTTGCGCAGGCAGTGATGTCGTTGCAGGCGGTAAAGGCTGTTGAAGTAGGCCGGGGCGTGACGGCAGCCGAGTCGTTCGGCTCGGAAGTGCACGACGCCATTGGATACAGCAGCGAACCGGTGAATGGCGCGCACACTCGCTTTACGCGCGACCGCAACAATGCGGGCGGCGTAGAGGGCGGTATCTCAAATGGAGAGGATGTCATCATTCGCGGATACTTGAAGCCGATTTCGACGCTCCGCAGGCCACTCCAGTCCGTGCGTTTTGATACCCGAGAAGAAACGAAGGCTGCTTACGAGCGGAGTGATGTGTGCGTGGTTCCGGCAGCCGGCGTTGCTGCGGAAGCGATGGTGGCATTGGCGTTTGCGCGGCTGGTTGTGGAAAAATTCGGCGGAGATTCTCTGCGGGAATTAAAACGTAACTATGATGGTTACGTGGATCAGATTCGCGCCTATTGAGCTTTGGAAGAATGATTCGAGAGATCGTTAAATACCCAGACCCGATTTTGCAGAAACCTACCGAGCCGGTGACCGAGTTCAACGAAGAACTTCGCGCACTGGTCGACGATATGTTCGAGTCGATGTATGCCGCGCACGGTATCGGTCTGGCTGCGCCGCAGGTCGGTATTTCCCAGCGGATCACAGTCATTGACTTGAGCTTCCAGAAAAATCCGGAAGAAAAGATTGTTCTTATTAATCCTGAGATCATTCATAAAGAAGGCAAACAGAACGAGGAAGAGGGATGCCTTAGCCTTCCGGAGATTCGCGAAAAAGTGTCGCGAGCTGAAAAGGTGCGGGTTCGCGCACAAGACGTGCAAGGGGAGTGGTTTGAAATCGATGGCGAAGAGCTGCTGGCGCGAGCGTTCCAGCATGAGATCGACCACCTTGACGGCATTCTTTTTATCTTTCGCGTCAGCGCGCTGAAACGGGATCTACTGTTGCGTAAGATTCGTAAAATGCAGAAAAACGGCGAGTGGTAGGCCATGCGCCTCGTCTTTTGCGGCACACCGCAGTTTGCAGTTCCGACATTAAAGACTTTGCTTGACGTCGGGCATGATGTGCAACTCGTCGTCACACAACCTGACCGTCCCAGCGGGCGCGGTATGCAGCTCCTCGCTCCTCCGGTAAAGCAAGCCGCACTCGATGTAGGTTTGTCCGTAACTCAACCAGAAAAAATCAAAAATAACATCGAGTTTCGCGCACAGCTTGAGGCGATTCAGCCCTACGCAATTATCGTCGTCGCTTACGGGCGCATCATTCCCAAATGGATGCTGGATTTGCCCCGATACGGCAACATTAACTTGCATGCATCGCTGCTGCCTAAATATCGCGGCGCAGCTCCGATCCAATGGGCAGTGGCGAATGGTGAACCGGTGACGGGTGCAACGACGATGCGTATCGACGAAGGGTTGGACACAGGCGATATGTTGTTGCAGCGCGAATTGGTAATCGCTCCCGACCAGACGGCGGAGGACATCTTCCCATTGCTGGCCGCGATGGGCGCGCCTCTGATGGTCGAGACTCTTGAGGGACTCGAAACGGGTACGATTGCTGTGAAAAAACAAGACAGCGCATACGCGAGTCTCGCCCCCATTCTGAAGCGAGAAGATGGGCATATTGATTTCGCGCGCACGGCGATGGAAATCTACAATCGCTGGCGCGGCTTCCAGCCGTGGCCGGGTGCTTATACCTCTTTTCGCGGCAAGAAATTGACGCTGCATCGCATGATGCCGATGGAATTGCGTGGTGAGCCAAGCAATTCTGCCGAAGTGCGCGTAGAGCGTGACCGTCTTTTCGTAGATTGCGGCGGGGATAGCCGGCTCGAAATTTTTGAGGTGCAACCGGAAGGAAAAAAACGCATGTCGGCGGCGGACTTCCTGCGCGGGCATCAACTAAAGAGTGGCGACCGCCTGGGATGAACAAGATTGCTCCAGCCCGTGCTGCGGCCTTCGA
>DATHQH010000128.1:0-3296 GCA_035482895.1 Alloacidobacterium sp.
CGGAGAATACGACAGCATAGCCGCGCCGTGCTTTTCCGCCTCATGCAGCGCCCGCCGCAGATCTCCCGGCTCATGCACCGTGTCCGCATCCGTAAAGAGCAGCCACTCTCCACGTGCCTGCTGTGCTGCTGTCCACGCAGCATTGGCCTTGCCCGTCCACCCTTTCGGCAATGCTGCCGGACTAATCACGATTACTCCGTCAAAACTCTGGGCAATCTCCCGCGTCCGGTCGGTCGAACCGTCATCCACAATCAGCAGCTCCCAGTCGCGCCCCAGTATCCATCCCTCGTCCGACTGAGAAACCAGCGACTCAAGACACGCGCCCAGGCAATCCTCTTCATTTCTCGCTGGAACAATCACGGTCAGGTTCAAGGCCACTCCAACAGTCCAGATCGTATTATAGAAATGTGCGTAGTCTTTGGTTATCAAGGCCCCGGGTGCCCCATTTTGTCGCGCGAATTTTCCGCAACAGGGTGTGTCTCGCAGCGACCCTTCTCCTCGCAGCTACCGGATGCGATCGCGGCTCTCATCCCGGTCAGGTATCCAGACCCGCACCTGATTTCACCATCGTCGACGGCTCAAAAACCATTCGCCTGAGCGACTACCACGGCAAAGTCGTCGTCCTCAGCTTCTGGGCATCCTGGTGCGCACCATGCCTTGAGGAATTTCCCTCGCTGATCGAGTTGCAGAAACAGATGCCGCAGATCGTCGTTCTTGGCGTCGATTTTAATGACGATGTCTCGTCGTATCGCCAATACCTTATCGACAATCACATCGATCTGCTCACAATCCACGACGAATCGCAGAAGAGTAACCTCGCCTTCGGCACCACCCGCCCTCCCGAGACCTACATCATCGACAGTCAGGGCAGAATCCGCCGCAAATTCATCGGCCCGCAGGACTGGACCAACCCAGAAATCATGAACTACCTGAAAAATCTTTAGATTTGAGGATTGTCATCCTGAGCGGAGCGAAGGATCTGCCTTTCTTCAACAAAATCAGGCGTCAGCACCCTGCTATCATGACTTCATGACCACCGTAGAAGTCCTTTTTCGCTACGAACAGCACCCAACCGAAGCAGCCATGTCCGCCCTCGGGAATATGAGTGAGGTCTACGGCATTCGCCGTCTCCAGGTGAAGGAAGAGCGTCAGACTATTCTCGTGGAATACGACGCAACCCGACTCAACAAAGCCACGATCACCCAATTGCTACGCCGTACAGGAATCGACATCGCGGAAGAGATTCCGCTCATTCCGTCGCAACCGGTGACTGCGGTAGTACCGCCCCCTGCGAAATAGAGCCTGTTGTATCCGCGGTCAGCAGATTTGCATCCCGGGCCAGAAGCCATCTGCCATCCGGCTGTTTACGCAAAATCGTAAGCGTATAGCCCGTTCGTTTTATCGGCACGCCGCCGCCTCGCGGAGTTATCGTGACCCATAAGTGGTGGCGCAGATAGGCAAAGTCCCCGGCCACATGCAATTCCTCAATCTCTGAGCGCACATCGATTCGCACCTGTTCCAGTCCCGCGCGAAACCCATTCACGAAGGCCTCTTTCCCAAAGGGATCGCGGCCCGCTACATGGAACACTGCATCGTCGGCGATCATTCCGCAGATGGTCTCGATATCGCCGGCAATCGTAGCCCCATTCCATTTGGCTACAAGATCGCGAATCGTCTGCTCATCATTCTGCATGCAATTCATTCCTTGGCCGTGATGATATTACCGAATCCCCTAGTTGACCCTGGAACAGAGCCCTGAGTAAAACATGCGCACTATCTGCGTGAACTGCACAGGGCAGTTTGGCCTGCATCTTTCGCAGCCAGAGATATCAAATCACAAAGATGCTTTGATGATCATATTCTGCGAGAAGATTGCCGTCTTCATCGCACCGGTCTCTGCTATTAGCAGTACGCGGTCGTAAAGTGTCCCCACATCCCACACAATCCTGCGCACAAGACTCGTAATTCCGTGAATCACCGGCTTGTCCTCATAGCACTGGACATCATTGAATCCTACTGTCCGGAAAACCTGTCTGGCCGAGGACGGAGTAAATGCCCGTTCATGCGTCATATCGCCATAGCGAATCCGCATTCCATACAGTCCTTCGCCATTTGGCACGTGGGCAATACAGCAGCCATGCGGCGTCAATACCCGGCGTATCCCATCCAGCGCACTGAAGAGTTCCTGTGCCGTCAGGTGCTCGAAAATATCCATGGCCAGAACCACATCGACACAACCATCACCCTGCTCGGTCAAAAAATCTTCCAGTTTTCCCAGCCGCGCTCCGGTAATGCCCAGACGATGCGCCACCTCAATCTGCTCTGCCGAAACGTCGATGCCGCAAATATTCTGATAGCCGGCCTTGGTGAGAAAATACAGGAAAGCGCCATGGCCGCATCCTAGGTCGAGAATCCTTACCTGTCTATCACTTGGAAGGTGTTTTGCAATGATCTGCATTAAGTATGCGCGCCGAGGCCGGAACATCTCTTCGGCCTGGTGAACCACCGTGTCTCCTGCCTGGCCACTGGAGACATAGGACTCATATAATCGAGATTTCCACACAGATGGATCCGGCATTCGTATCCTTCACCTCATATTTTTTATACAGTATGCCCGAACGCACAGGCGTACTTCGAGAAGATCGCCGGATCTCCAGGCGTGAAAGTCCAAAGGCGCGCGACTGTGTTCCTGTTTCTGTTTTTCAGGTTTTAGCATTTGCGCCTTGGCCAACAACTTGATATCTTTAAAAGAGTTCGCGGTCACCTGCTTGTGCGCCCATAGCTCAGCTGGATAGAGCGATTGACTACGAATCAATAGGTCGGGAGTTCGAATCTCTCTGGGCGCACCATTTAGAATCAAATACTTACTTCAATTTACCCACCTCGCGTGAGCGGTTATGTCAGGCGAAATGTCAGGCAGCACAACAGCCTTGCGATTCCGCTTGTTCACAATCTCCGCAGCCTTATCGACTTCCGGATGCAGATATTTTTGCGTTACGCTCAGACTGCTGTGCCCGAGCAACTTCATGAGCGATGCAATGTCGCCACCCTCATCCAAGTAGCGCGTTGCGAAAGTGTGCCGAGCCGAGTACGGCACGATGGTTGATGGAATCAGTGGAATACCCCGCAGCAGTGCTTCTTTGTTTGCAGCCTTCACCGTTGCGTGCCACGCCTTGGTAATCGTCGCCTGTGGTCCGACTTTGATTCAGCCGGGAAAACCCACTCGCCCTCCACTGATTGTCAAAACCTCTTTGCGAAGTCTAGAAATTTGTGCCAATGACTAAGAGGCACACTGG
>DATHQH010000129.1:0-31963 GCA_035482895.1 Alloacidobacterium sp.
AGGTCTGTAACTCCCTGTTCGATAAGTGGCAGCGCAGCTTTGCGCCGACGCTTATGCGAAAACTCTGGTTATCTAAATGAAAAGAGGAAGGCTCGTATGCCACAGTCAACCGATGAGCTGAAAGGGCGCGTCGACCAGATCTCAGCTATTTTCAAATCAATTCTCGATGACAACCATGTCTGGACCAATCTGGGACAGGCCAAGCAGCAGCAACTCACCACCGGCATCAACAAGGCCTATGGCCAGGCAATGAGCTTTCTGCACGAATATGTGACGACACAGGCGGCTGAAAACAAGGGGCGGACCGTCGTGACGCAAACGCATGCCGACGTCACCGTTGGCCAGGCCGATCAGCTTTTCGCAAAGTCATCGGAATGCAAGAGCGTTACCAAGCCCGAAAAGGGCGCTGTCAACAAGATCATTGGGGAAGCCATTGAACAACTCGGCGGCCAGACGGGACATCATCCGCGCGCCGGCGACGTTCGCATTGTCGATGTGAAGATCGATGGAAACAATAATCCCTGGCCGCTTGCCGGTGGCACGTACGGAACAGACCGTGGGTCCGCGTTGCTTGCGAACATCCAGAACCAGGCGGTG
The DNA here is from genome assembly GCA_035482895.1 of Alloacidobacterium sp. Taxonomy (GTDB): domain Bacteria; phylum Acidobacteriota; class Terriglobia; order Terriglobales; family Acidobacteriaceae; genus Alloacidobacterium. The sequence continues at coordinate 598 of DATHQH010000129.1, forward strand.
GCAGAGCTCGACGCAATCGTAAAGGCCAACAAGGCTGGTGCAAACGCTGTCCGCACCTGGCTGATGGGCGAAGACTACGGTAAAGGCATCGTAACGGGGACCGGACGCTTGCGGGATGTCACGACATCTGTCCCCAATCCCATCAACCCCGTGATGTTTGCTCCTACAACTCAAAAACTGAATCCGAACAGTACGCGTCCGGTCTATCAAACTATGGGCGGGCAGGTCCACAAGATTCGCTGTTTAACCATCAAGATTCGGTATGAATTTCCGTACTTTTTGCTGGATGCGATGCCCCAGAATCAGATGAGCTGTCTTTCGGAGATCGTTGTGCAGGTCTATAGGAAAACGGATGGAAACCTGACCACCGAAACAGCAAAAGTGAAGAAACTGATCCACGATTTCACCGACATAAACAATATTCAGACTCAGGTCGTACGAGTTTGAGTAAGCGAACGACGGAGTATCCCCGGACTCCGCGACCTGAACTGGATTTCCATCCCCCGCAGGCATTGGTTTTGTTTTGAAAGGGGACACGGCTTCAGAATGAATGGGCTTTAGCCTTGTGAGGGATTGTGGTTTCAAACTGAGCGTTACCGAAATCCTGTCAAGACCCCAGAGACCTTACTTCATGCTTAACATGCTGAAACATATACACTTATAAGCCAATTAAACTTGGCGTAGTATTTCGCCTGTTTTGCTATTCTGGATATAGAGGTCTTTTCCAGAAATTGGGCAAACCATTTCGACCGTCAAAATCTGTTTGTAAAGCCGTCAATCCCCAGCTAAGTGATTGAAAACACTCAAATGACCCTAAACATTTGAAGAATCAACGACATACAAGGGGATGATCCCCTCGTAAGTAGTTGAAAACAAACAAAACAACCTGTCCAAGAGGGGGATGGGGATGCTGCCGCGCCCGGGCTGCATGCAACACACCCGCAGAACTCTTCATCGTAAAAGGAGTCCGACAAAAAAGAAGAGTGGAGAAATCAAATCACCACTCGACAGGAAGAAAACGGAGAACCCACGTATGAAGAAAATCATCCCAAGTCTGTCGTTGGCAGCATTAGCAGCAGCGACTCTTTTGAGCATTCCCGCAGTACAAGCGCAGCAGGGACCACCCCCTCCAGGATACGGGCCGGATTATGGGCACGAAGTTTGGGCTGCGCCGCCTGCGGAATTACAGGGTATTCAATCGCAGGGATTCCATGACGGCATTGAAGGCGCACGCAAGGATGCTGAGAACCACCGCCCGCCCAGCGTGGAGAATCGCGACGAATACCGGCATCCTCCGGTACACAGCCGCGATAAGGGAGCCTATCGGGAGGGTTTCCGGCGCGGCTATCAGGTTGGTGTCGAGCACCTGATGCGTGGCGGACCTCGCCCTTACTAGACGAGTGGGATAGTTTCCCACGCTGTCGGTTCCCGAGGCCCCATGCCTCGGGAACTGGCAGACATCGTATCTTGATAACTAAGACGGATCAAAAAGAGACGGCTGTATACTGCCGCGGCATCTGGCGATAATCAGGGTAATATCGTCTTCCTGCTCCCTCGGACTGAAGCGCTGTACCTCATCCACAACAGAAGAAAGCAATTCGCTGACGGGCAGATGGCGACCTCGCCGCAGCGCTTCGACAAGCCTCTCTTCGCGAAATTCCTCGCCTTCTTCGCTACATGCTTCAGTAACGCCATCGGTATAAAGCGCTAGAATATCGCCGGGCAAAATGTGTACCTCCTGCACCTGACACTCCCAATCGGCAAAAAGTCCAAGCACGGTGCAAGTCGAATCGAGTTTTTGGCATGTGCCCTCTCTGCGGAGCAATAGCGCGGGAAGATGGCCACAGTTTACGTAGCGCAGACTCTGAAGCTTGTCGTGATATTCGGCAAAGAAGAGCGTGGCATAGGCGTTATCGGAAGTGTTCTCGTAGAAAAGTTGATTGACGGATTGCAGCAGGCGCTGCGACTGGTTGGAGGCCATCGCAAGCTGCCCGCGCAGATTGGCCTGCAGATTTGCCATCAGCAAAGCGCCAGCGATTCCCTTTCCGGCAATGTCTCCAACCACCAGTCCGATACGGTGCCGCCCAAGATCGAGAAAGTCATAATAATCGCCCCCCACATGCCGTGCCTGAATGCAGGTGCCAACGTAGTCCAGCGTCTCGCACGCCGGAAGCCGCTGCGGGAAAAGCCGGGCCTGCACCTGCTTGGCGATCTCCAGTTCCTGCGCGGCGCGCCGCTCGGCTTCCTGCCTTGCGGCGTAAGCGAGACGGGCGGCTTCGATCTCGCGATTCACCTCGTCACGGAACTCTTCCGCAGACAGCCTCCACGCAGCTTCCAGGTTGAAGTTTGACGGACGCTCGCTTGGAGTGTCGAGCATTCTTGCCTCTTCCATGCGCGAGACTCGATAGGTGCGAAATCCATGGTCGGTCCCGGCGAAGAGATACCATGTACTGCCTTTCGCCACCAGGCCCAGCGGGTCGACGGTGCGCTCAACGCGCTCACGGCCCGCTCGCCAGTAACCAAACGTCAGCTTACGGTCTAGCGACACCGCATCCTGCACGATCGCCAGCATGGAAAGGTTCTCCGTCGTGCCACGCCATCCGGTCGTGTCTACGTACAGGCGATCCCGAATCGAAGCGGCACGCTCACGCATCGAGAGAGGAAGCGCCGCCATCAGCTTGCCGATGGCACGATCGGCAGCAGCAGCCAGATCTTTATCGCCCAGACTCCGGGGCTGCGCCATGAGCAAAGCGCGTAACTCAGCTTCATTCAAGCCAGGAACCTGTGTTCGCCAACCTTCGTCGAGCTGCCAGCCACCGTGCGCGCCGCGCATGGCAAACACCGGCACCCCGGCGGAACTCAATGCTTCCATATCCCGGTGCACCGTCCGCTCGGAGACTTCGAGCTTCTCCGCTAGCTCGCGTCCAGTCATCTGTCCTCGCGCTTGCAGTATGAGTAATGCGGACATCAGGCGATCGGCTCTCACGACAATTCATCTCGCAATGCTGGAAAATTCACAAATCGGACCCCGAGAATTATGACACAAGGTGTCATATATACCGGGTTATGGTTTGGTAATTAGTGAACCGAAACCGTTTGGGGAGGACTCAAACCATGAAAATAACCGAATTGTTTCTGGCTGATCTGGATCGCGAAGCCGCGTCGACACGCCGAGTGCTGGAGCGTGTTCCCGAAGGGCGCAGTGATTGGAAGCCGCATGATAAGTCGATGCCACTGGGCTATCTGGCAACGTTAGTCGCCACGATTCTCGGCTGGATTGACATGATGGTGAACCAGGATCAACTTGACATGGCCCCGAAAGACGCTCCGAAGTTCCGGCCGAAAGAGCTGAAGACAAATGGCGAGCTGTTGGCGGCGCTGGACGAGTCAGTTGCCAAAGCGCGGAAGGCGCTCGAAAGCACGACAGATGAGCATCTGCTCACAACGTGGAGATTCGTAGTCGGCGGACATGTGGCCAGCGAGAATCCGCGGCACATCATGATTCGCGATGCGGTGTTCAGCCACCTCGCACATCATCGCGGACAGCTGACGGTGTATTTACGCCTCAATGAGGCATCGGTGCCTGCTATCTACGGCCCGTCGGCAGATGAGGGGCGTTTCGAGTAAGAGCATAGGCACGCGGTCGCGAAGAGAGCGCCCGTGCCATATCCTGAATGCATGCGAGCCATTCACATTACCCAACCGGGAGGACCGGAAGTTCTAACCGTCGCCGAACTCTCCACTCCAAAACCTGGGTCGGGAGAAATCCTTATTAAGGTTGTCGCTGCGGGAATTAACCGCGCCGATCTGATACAGCGCGAGGGCCACTATCCGCCCCCTGCAGGAGCTTCACCGATTCTCGGGATGGAAGTTTCTGGCCACATCGTCGAAGTTGGTGCAAATGTAGACGCGCGCTGGAAGGTTGGCGATGCAGTCTGTGCGCTGATCCCGGGCGGTGGATACGCCGAGTACTGCGTGGCGAGCGACGGATGCTGCCTGCCGGTGCCCAAAACTGTCTCCGTTGCAGATGCCGCGGCATTGCCGGAAGCCGTGTTTACGGTCTGGGCAAATCTGTTTGCGCGGCCATGGCTCAATCAGGGTGATCGCTTGCTCGTCCATGGCGGGACAAGCGGCATCGGAACCACTGCGATTCAGATGGCAAAGAACTTTGGCGCGCGCGTCATCACAACGGCTGGCTCAGCGGAAAAATGCCGCTTTTGCCTCTCGCTTGGTGCTGAACGGGCCTTTAACTATCGTGAAGAAGACTGGCTTGCGGGCGCGCTTGCATGGTCTGGAAGTGGCGTGGACGTCATTCTCGACATGGTTGGCGGCGATTACTTTCCAAAGCATATGAAACTACTCGCCATGGATGGACGGCTCACCCACATTGCAACCACACATGGGAAAGAAGTCACTGCCGACCTGCGCACGCTCATGTTGAAGCGGCTGGTGATTACCGGTTCGACGCTGCGATCGCGTTCGGTGGCGGAAAAAACGGCGCTGCGCGACCAGATTGAAGAGCACGTCTGGCCACTGATTGAGGCGAGTAAGCTCCGACCCATTGTCGATAAGATTTTTCCACTCGATGCGGCTGCCGAGGCGCACAAGCGGATGCATGCAAGCGAACATATCGGTAAGTTACTATTGCAGATAGACGCAGAATAGACGGTTCATAACGCATTCTTATACTGCAAACAAACTACGCGAATACCCGCAAAAATACTGATTCTGAGCTTGTTCCACTCAGCACCCAGGACTAGATTTGCTGTATCTGCAAATCAGGAGATACTTATGTGTCCCGTCGAGTCCGATTGTACGAACACTCTCTCTCGTTTCTCCCGCCGTTCGTTCCTCCGCTACTCAGCAGCAGCCTCAGTGGTTGCGTCCATTCCGATTCTGACAGAATCGCATCTGGCCTACGCGCAACGGCGCAGAATTGCAAAACATATTCCTGCGGATGCAGTTCGCATTGATGCCAACGAGAATCCGCTTGGCCCCTGTTCCGGTGCCTGCGCTTCGATTTCCAGCCTGATTCCGGAGGGAGGACGCTACGACTTCGATCTAACCGAAAAACTGGTTACGACCTTCAGCGATATTGAAGGCCTCAAGCCAGAATATGTGATGCCTTATGCGGGATCGAGTGAGCCGCTGCACTACACAGTTCTCGCTTTCACATCGAAAGACAAACCCTATGTAACTGCAGACCCGGGTTATGAAGCCGGCATGTATGCCGCGAAGGCCACCGGCGCGAAGATCATCCAGATACCGCTCACCGCAAGCTATGCGCACGATGTAAAAGCAATGGTCGGGGCTGACCCGAATGCAGGTGTCCTTTATATCTGCAATCCCAATAACCCAACCGGCACGACGACGAGTCGCGAAGATATTGCATACGCGGTCGCGAATAAGCCGAAGGGATCGATCCTGCTGATCGATGAAGCCTATATCCACTTCTCTGATGCCACCCCGTCTCTAGATCTCGTGAAAGCCGATAAGGACGTGATCGTTCTACGCACCTTCTCCAAGCTCTATGGAATGGCCGGTGTCCGTTGCGGTCTTGCCATTGGCCGCCCTGACCTTCTGGCAAAATTACAATACTACGGCATGAACTCTCTCCCAATCATGGCGGTTGCCGCTGCGACCACAAGCATCCAGGACAAAGACCTGATCCCGCAACGGAAGAAGATCAATGCGGATATCCGCCAGGAAACCTTCGAGTGGCTCACAGCAAACAATTACAAGTTCACGCCGTCGCAGAGTAACTGCTTCATGCTCGATACCAGGCGTCCTGGCAAAGAGGTGCTGGCAGCCATGGCGCAGAAGAATGTTTACGTTGGCCGCGTGTGGCCGTCATGGCCGACCTATGTGCGCATTACCGTCGGCACTCGCCCCGAAATGGAGAAGTTCCGCACCGCGTATCAAGAAGTGATGAGCTCTTCAACCGCCGGTCTCGAGCCTCTGCCATTACCAGAACGGCTGCGCATTGCGCCATACACCCACTTGTCATAGCAAAGAAAGCTAAAGAAAAAAGCCCCGGTAACCGGGGCTTTTTCTTTGCACCATCAGGCCGCACTCGGCCCTTCTTTTTGTATCGCTGCGCCAATTTGGTTAACAGTGCGGTGCGCCGAGAGCGCTGCTCCCTCCTGCCAGCCAATAATGCGGCTGGTGTGATCGCCAGCAAAGTACACGCGACGATCAGGAACAATGATCCGCTGATAGGTCTTGTCGTATTCGCTACCGTAGCCGTGAATCCACGAGCCGAGATTGAACGGAATTTCTCCCCAGTTGATGTAAATGGGATTCTTCAGCTCTTTCGAGTGACCTGGATGCAGCTTTTCAATCGATGCACGCGAGGCATCCAGCTTGGCCTGCATGTTTGGCAGACGTCCGAATGCTGTGCCGTTTTCAATTGAATAGCCGCCGACAATGACTCCGCTCTGTGAGAAGAACGCGGCGCTTGGATACCAGACCACGTCAACTGTCTGCCGCAGGTAGGAAAGACCGCCGTAGATGTTGTAGTCCTGCTCCCAGAAGCGTCGCGATTCCCAAGCCACTTTGTATCCGGAATCGTAGCTGCTCGCGCTGATCAACTCTTTGATGTCAGGAGAAAAATCCGCATCGATCGTCTTCACCACGCTGAAAGGCATGGCGCAGATGCAGTAGTCTGCGGTCACTGTTTCCGGTTTGTCCGTTTTACTATCGCGGTAAGTGACTGTGACACCATTGGGCGACTGGCGAATCTGTTTCACTTCCGCACCATAGCGAACCACGCTGCCAAGCTTCTTTTCAAACGCTGCGGGAATTCGGTCCATTCCGCCAATGGGCTGAAACATTGTCGCCTGCCAGTCAATCACATCTTCGGCCAGGAGGCCTTGCCATAGATCGGCATTCAGCAGCGCATGCATTGGCAGAGGATCCTTGGCTTCCGGTTTCGCGGGGCCGGCGCCGGGGAGGACTTTGAAACCCGAACGCTGCGATCCTTTGAATACATAATCCGGCGTCAAATCGCCGTACTCACGCAGGAAGGCAAGCATGCGCTCTTTATCTTCCGCTGTAACATCTTCATCGAGCGCGCCCTTTTTAATGCTCTTCGCCAGCAACTCGGATACATGGCCGCGCGTATCATTTACCATCCGGCGCTGCTCGATCGGAACGCCGTCATTCATTTTGTCGCACTGCATGAGGGTGCCACGCGATGTATTCACTTCTACTTCAAGAGGTACGCCAAACTCACGGCAGTAGCCGAGCATGGTTGTATGTATGGAGGGGAGACGTGCTGGACCTGCGTTAAAGTAGTGGCCTTCTTCAAAGTTGCACGTCTGTTGCGTGCCGTCAGCAAAATTGACTTGTGTTCCGCGGCGAATGCTCCAGTTGCGTCCGCCAACCCGCTCGCGCGCTTCAAGCACCGTACATCGATATCCGGCTTTGCCCAGCTCGTATGCTGAAACAAGACCGGCTATGCCTCCTCCAAGAATGACAACACGTGCGCCGTTGCCGGGAGCAGGTTCCAGCGCTGCATGTGCGTAGGCTTCCGGTGCAGGCAGCAGTCCCAAAGACTGCATCATCATGAATGCGGCACTGTAGCCGCCTGCCTGACCTACACGCGTCAGAAAATCACGTCGAGTAAATCCCATAAACTTCTGTTCTCTCCAAGGTCCCATTTGTGGGAAAAACCTCCCGGATGGGGGTCCGGGCAGATTTCATTCGTTCAAAGTGTGCAGTGGTTGACATTATCTACTGTACGGCTGAGGCTGTGAGCCATCTAGAAAATAATCTTCAAGGCAAGCTGCACGTTAAGTGGTTCTCCAGGGCCAATTCCGGGTGAGTAGTTACCGGACCCGATGGTTGAACCAATGGTTCCGAAACCACCATTCCCGAAGTAGGCATTGCACAACTGGCTGCAGCCGGGGCTGGCAAGGTTCATACGGTTGAAGGTGTTATAGATTTCCGCACGTAACTGAGTGTTGATCCGCTCGGTAATCGGCGTGTTCTTGAAGAGAGACAGGTCTACGTTATTGAACCCTGGCCCATAGATGCTGTTACGGGCAATCGATCCCCAGGTGTTGGGTGCGGGCTGGGCAAACGCATTCGGGTTAAACCACTGAACATAGGGTGATCCGCCCCCAACAGGAGTGACGATCTTATGTGAGACCCCGGCGAATGGATTGGAGATCTGATCTACGCGCTGCGAGAATTCATTCGTTCCGCTCGTGTCATTGCCGTTAAAGATGGTAATCGGCTGGCCACCCTTGAAAGCAAAGGCAGAATTCACCTGCCATCCATGGGTAAGACGCTTGGGACCTGCGAATCCTGGAATATCGTAATTGACGAAACCTACGACCGTGTTGCGGGTGTCAAAGTCGCTGTTGCCGTATTCGCCTTTGAAATTCGTGCTGTCCTGCGGCAACGCGCCACGATATGCCGTAACTTCGTCGAGGTTATGGCCCCAGGTGTAAGCAATCTGCGAAGTTACACCATGCCAGTTATTCGACCGGACGAGAGCCTGCAACGAGTTGTAGTTGGAGGTACCGATGCTCTCGACCTGGTTAATGTCGCTATAACCCGGATACTGGGCTTGATAGGGCAATGCATATTGCCCGGTAAAGCCGGGGTTAAAAGCTCCAAGAAACGGCTGGTTGATATTCAGCAGACTCAGCAGGCGGCGGCCCTGACTGCCTACATAGCCCAGCTGAAGAACGGCTTTGCCTCCAAGAGATTTTTCAATCTGTAGATTGAAGTTGAGGTTGTAGGGAGAGCGGAAATTCTTATTCACGCTGAAAACGCCGCATTGGCTGGATGCATCGCATACCAATGCTGTGGTCTGGATGATCTGCTGTCCCGGCACCACGATGGGAACCCCGTCTGCATTGCTATTCGCGATGGTCGTTAGGGTGTAAACCGGATTAGGTCCTCCAGGATTCCCTTCAAGACCATTGGGAGCGCTGTTGCCCGGACGGTTGTCTAAAAATGGATTGGCGTTGGGCGTGTCGAAAAACAAGCCTATGCCACCGCGTACCACGACGGCAGACAGGCTGCGGGGCTGATAGGCAAAACCCACACGCGGACTGACGCTCGTCCAATCCGTGGAATAGACCTGGCTGATATCCACGCCCTGGAAGGCCAAACCATCCGGGGTGAGTCCTGGACGGAAGACAGAAAGGTTTTTGTCACTGTTGTTCATTGGCTGCATTACGTCATAGCGAATGCCATAGTTAACGTTCAACTGAGGACTGATCTGCCAGTTATCCTGCGCGAAGAGATCGAAGGCGTGCGAGTATACAAACCGCTCCGGATCGCCTACCGCGATCGATGCCTTGGTGAGATATCCGGCGAGAAAGTCTGCCAGCGACAGCACGTTCGGGTCAGAGCTATCCGCTGAAGTCCAGGGTCCAGCATCTCCCTTGAACGAAAATGTGCCAGTGGAGTGGCGTTTATAAAATTCGTTGATCTGTGCCCGGCGGTACGCTCCGCCAAAACGCATCTGATGCCTTCCCTTTGTCCAGGACAGAGCCTCATCCAAATGGGCCGTAATGTCGTTGCGGCCTTCAGGCGGCGTGTTGCCGGTGGCCTCAAAGCCATTGATTTGAAGATTCGGGGCTTGTGAGTACGGCGAATTTGTCACGAATCCCTGGCTTCCTACATCAAAACCCGTTTTCGCATCGCTGAATGTCTGATTGAAATAATTCACACCGGCTGTGAGCTGGTTGGTTATGCGTGGAGAGATGACCCAGTTATGTACAAGCGAGTAGTTGTAGACATGAATAGGTCCGATCTCAAAGTACCAGGGATTGACGTCGGTTGTTCCGACAGGAGCCGTTTGGTTGCCTTGCCCGAGGAAGGCGCGCGCCGATAGGCTATGGCGGTCGTTGAAAGTATGGTCCACTTTAATGACTCCGTTGTAGCTGTAGCCATATTCAGGAGCTGCCGAAGATACGTTATTGGGGATAGCCGGAACCGACGCACTCACTAAATCGGACGGCCAAAGATAGCTCAAAAGCGCCTGAGTTGCCGGATTAACAGGAACATTGTATTTCTGCAGGACTGCCTGCGCTAACTGCTGGTAGGGCAAACTGGGCTCGGTACCTACGTTGCCGGTTGCGATGTTGAATTTTTGCTTCTCAAAGTTGGCGAACCAAAAGGTATGGTCTTTCCAGAATGGGCCGCCCAGCGATGCGCCCCACTGTGTATTTGTAAGTGGAGGATTGCCTTTTTGAAATGGGGAAACAACTGCCAGGGCCTGGTTGCGCTCGAAGTAGTAGATCGTTCCATGCAGTTGATTCGTGCCCGACTTTGTAACCAGGTTGACTGTGCCACCCGGGTTGCGACCTGTCTCCGGAGACGACTGGGTTTGCAGGCTGAACTCGGCGATGGAATCGATGGGAAGGGTCACGCCAGCGATATTTTCTACGCCACCCTGGTTAACTGCAGGAATATTGTGCCACCAGTCATTATTGTCCGCGCCGTCAATCTGCCAGTTCACCTGGTTTGCGCGCGTGCCGTTGACCGAGCCGTAGCCGCCAAGCGAGTATCCTGCGAACCCTGGAGCAAGGCCAATCATTTGTGTGAAGTCGCGGCCGTTGAGCGGGATATCCTGCACTGTTCTATCAGGAATTACCGTGGTCTGGGTGGTTGTCGTGGTGTCGAGAGAAAGACTCGCGGCGGAAACCTCAATGGTTGTCGCCTGCTGAGCCACATTCAACTTAATCGTAAGACTATAGATCACACCCGCCGTCACGGGAACTTTGTCGATCTTGATGTTCTGAAATCCTGACGACTCTGCAGAGATCATGTAAGAGCCGAGCGGCAAATCTTGAAAAACAAACTCACCCGCGCTGGACGATATAGTCGTATGAGATACGCCGGTCCCTGTATTCACCGCTACGATCTGCGCGCCGGGCACCGCAGCACCGGAGGGATCTGTGACTGCACCGCTGATGCCTCCCCGAAACGTTTGTGCATGGTTTTTGGGAAGTACAAGAAACAATGCTCCAAATAGAACTATGACCGCGACAAATTTGGATACAGGATGGCTACTTCGGAACGACATAGCAAACACCTCCAAAGGAAAAGTAAAACTGTCTATTTTCTAAATGGCTTTTACAGCTCTACTGCGGCTTGCAAGAAGCGCTGAACCAGAGCTGGCATTTTTTGGATAACGGGAAGGATGAAACGTCTGCCGGATGACTTCCATGCCCAAACTTAGTTTGAACAAAAAGTCATTTCAATAACAATTTTGAGGTATTAGACGAATCGGAAGGACATCATAAGTTACGCTTATCGCTCGATGACCTGACGCGAAGGAGGCTCGACCATTAGGCATGCAGCCAGGAACCGCTCTTCGTAACGGGAATCAGCAGTTTAAGGAACAGGCAGATAAACATCTGTCACAGCATGGCATAATTCCTGCTTATATTCCCTGCATATTATTTGTGCCCGTGGCTTCTGGCCATGCGGTCGACTTCTGAACCCGCAAGCAAAAACCCGCCGACGCCGAAGTTATAACTCGATGTCGGCTTATAAAACGAGGGCGCCGCGCCTACCTGCTGAACACTGCCCAGCCTGCCGTCTGCGTAGATATGCGATAACAGGCCTTTCCACGCATGCTCGACAACTGGCCCATAAGTCTTGCGATCGAGAATGCCTTCATTCACGCCATAAGCGAGTCCATAAGTGATCAGCGCCGAGCCTGAGACCTCCGGCACCACATAGTAGTCGGGATCGAGTAAGCCCGATCGCCACAGTCCATCTCTATTTTGTAAAGTAATCAACCTGGCTGACATTTCCTTGTATTGTTGGACATACCTTTGGCGACGCGGATCATCTTTCGGAAAATACTGCAGCAGACGCGCTAATCCAGCAAGCACCCATCCGTTGCCACGCGACCAGAACATCTTTTGGCCATTCCGCTCGGTCCTGGTCAGATAGGTCGCATCACGAAAATAAAGATGCTCCTGCGGATCGTAGAGGAGATTCGAGGTTTTCCACCATTCGCGTTCTATATAGTCCAGGTACTTTCCGTCGTGAGAAATGGCATACATCCTTACCCACAGCGGAGGCGCCATGAACAGAGCGTCGCACCACCACCATGGAATCCTGGCTGCCGGATCCTGTTCGTGTGCAATCAGTGCGTCTAACTCGGCACGCGTTCCGGCTATCATCGCCGGATCATGCTTCTGCATGTAAAGCTCGGCGTAGGTCTGTCCGATGCTTTGATCGTCGGCATTCGGAAGATGCGATTTCAGCTGCCAGTTGAATTTCTTTCCCACCTCAAGCATCGCGTCGCTATATTTGCTGTCCCCGGTTGCTTGCGACGCAGCCATAAAGCCCGTATAGAGGACGCTCCAGGTCCAATCATTGCCGAAGTACGGCTGCGAACGTTGCAGCTCCCAATCGGCTACTTTACGGATCGCCGTTTCTGTCGCTTTCGGCGTGAGCTTCGACGAGAGGTCTTTTGCCAGTGGACCGGCATCCTCCGGCGCATCGCCGACGTGATGTGCCGTAGCCTCGTCCATGCGCTTCTGCTCTTCCGGCGGTGGCAGATGCTGTGCGTAAAGACCGCAGCTGATCGAACAGATAGATATGGAAAGGACACAACCGGCAAAACACTTAAAGCATGCGCGCATCTTCATCAATCTCGTCTCCACCAGACAGGTGTACCAGCTTGAAACCAGTGTAAGGGCAGAGTATGCCGACGGTTCCCGCGCAGCGAGACGGTTCAAGATACGGCTATTGTTGTTGCTGTTGTTGTTGCTGTTGCGCCTGAATCAGCAGCAGAGGTTCAGCGGGTGGTGGCGGGGGTGCCTGCGCTTTTTCCACAATCATCGTCCAGTCTTCCGGGATCGGCAACTCCTGGTCAGGCGGCGGAGCCTGTTCTGAGGCTTCCACGCGTACAGCTACGAAAAGCTCGCTGTTGGCGCGTCCGCGGAAAATACCTTTTGTCGGAGGCACATCGGCATAGTCGCGACCCAAAGCGGTGCGAATGTGTCGATCGCTGGCGACCAGGTAATTTGTCGGATCGAATCCCACCCAGCCAAGATGCGGCAGAAATGCCTCGACCCACGCATGCGTCGCATCGCTCGTCGAGCGGTCGTGGTCTTCTTTGCGATGATGCAGATACCCGCTGACGTACCGGCAGGGAATACCTAAAAGGCGCACCAGCGAGATCATCACGTGCGCGAAATCCTGGCAGACGCCTTCGCGCGTCGTAAGAGCCTCATCGATTGGCGAGTCGACCCTGGTGCTGCGCGGCACGTAGGTAAAGTAGTCATAGAGCCTTCCGTTTAATTCGTGCAGCATCATCAGCGGATCATCGCGCCGCACGATGTCCAGCTTTTTCGCAAGATCCAGCAATGCAGGCGACGGAATGGCGAACTCACTCGGCAGCAGCATCTCCCAGTAATCGTCTCCCGCAACCAACGCATCCAGATTCTTCCACGCATCGGGAGCGAGGAAGGATGGAATAGCCGATAGTGGTTGATGTTCCACCAGCGATTCGCCAATCATCACCAGTTGCTCATGTTGTCCCGGAACATCGAAGTGGTGCACATGGTTTCCCAGGTGATCGCGATATGTGGATAAACGGCAACGCGGACTTACTGACAGGGAGAAGCTCAGGCACCGCTGGTTCGAATCGTTGCGCGGGTGCATGCGCACCTCGCTCACGCTCTCGCTTACGGGGTTGCTATAGACAAACTTTGTAAGATGCCGGACTGAATAAAACGGCATAAATATTCCTCTTTGCTACTGCGCCAGTGCTGTCTGTACCGAATAATGAATGTAGACCTCGTAGACCAGATTATGAATGTGATGGCATTCCCGCAAAATGCGCCGCAGATAGACGCCCGGCCCTGCTGCAAAGACATCTGAAATCTGATCGTAGCTGAGCAGCGTACGCAGTTTTCCCGAGACGCGCATCAATTCCTCAATGTTCTGCTGGTGGCTCTCCTGCTGAATTGCGTTGAGCGATCGGTGCAACTGATCAATGGAATAGCGGATCGAATGAGGAAAGTCTGGATTCAACAGTAGAAACTCCAGCATTCGCTCATAAGTCAGATCTGCCGTGTAGACCTTGCAGTACGCTTCAAAGGCCGTGCAGCTGCGCAGCATCCCAACCCATTCCAGATACTCATACGCATCCACAGACTCCTCCGGTGACCGGATTACTTCGCGGTGATACACATCCAGAAGCAAGGCCGTCGCGGAGGCACGTTCCAAAAAACGCCCCACCTGCAGAAATTGCCAGCCTTCTCCGTGGCTAAGCGTAGTGTCAGTTACACCCTGGAATAGGTGCACGCCATCAATCACTGTTGGCAGAAACTCGGCGAATTGCAGATCTGAATATAGTTCTGTACGCGCTCGCGAGACATCATGGAACAAACGATTCAGCCGCTGCCATTGTTCCGTACTGATCTCCTCGCGTATCTGCCGCGCATTCTCGCGCGCTGAAACAATACAATTCACTACCGATGCCGGACTCGCCGGGTCAAAACAAAGCGCCTGCACCAGTTTGTAGGCATCGCCTGTCCATTCAATGTGCGAGGGATTCCCAAGAGCGGCCAGAACGCGCTGCCAGCGGCGCTCGGCACTCGTCTGCGACCGGTCAAGCATCAGACCCAGATTGACATCCAGCAGGCGCACAGTATGTTCGGCCCGCTCCAGATAGCGGCTGGTCCAATACAAGCTGTCAGAAACTCGAGAAAGCATAGCTTTATTGACTCAATACCCAGGTATCTTTGCTGCCGCCGCCCTGCGACGAGTTCACTACCAACGATCCTTTGCGCAGGGCGACACGTGTCAATCCTCCCGGCACAATCGTTACCTTGTCGCCGAACAGAATGTAAGGACGCAGATCTACATGCCTTGGTTCGATGCTGCCGTCCTCCTGAAAGCATGGCGCTCGCGAAAACGCGAGTGTCGGCTGCGCGATGTAGTTTCGCGGGTTCGCCTCGATGAGCTGCCTGAACTCTTCTCGCTCCTCCGCTGTGCTCTGCGGACCAATCAACATGCCATAACCGCCTGATTCACCAACGGCCTTCACCACCAGCTTGTCAAGATTACACAGCACATGCTGCCGCTGCTTTGGATCTGCCAGAATGTAGGTTTCCACATTGTTCAGAATGGGCTCCTGACTCAGATAAAAACGAATGATCTGTGGCACATAGGCATAGATCGCCTTGTCGTCCGCTACGCCTGTGCCGAAAGCATTCGCCAGAGTCACATTGCCTGCACGATACGCATTAAATAACCCCGCCGCGCCAAGAATTGAATCTGCACGGAACGACAGCGGATCGATAAAGTCGTCATCCACACGGCGATAGATGACATCGACGCGTCTCAGGCCGCCCGTCGTCCGCATATAGACGACGTTATCGTGAATTACCAGGTCGCGGCCTTCCACCAGCTCTATTCCCATCTGGCGCGCGAGGTAGGTGTGCTCGAAATAGGCCGAGTTATAGACGCCCGGTGTCAGCAGCACAATCGAAGGCTCGGGCCGTCCTTCCGGTGCCAGCGAGCGCAGCGTGCCAAGCAGTGCCTGAGTGTAGTTCTCAATCGGGCGTACACCATAGCTGCGGAAAAGATGCGGCAGCGTGCGCTTCAGCACGCGCCGGTTATTGAGCATGTAAGAAACGCCGCTGGGCACGCGCAGGTTGTCTTCCAGCACTACAAACTCGCCGCTCTCCAGCCGTAATAAGTCCGTTCCTGCGACTGCAACATACACGTTGCGCGGCACCTGCAGTCCGCGCATTTGCCGGCGAAAGTGCTGGCAGCTGTATACAATCTCGCGCGGCACGACGCCTTCGGCCAGAATCTTGCCCTCGTGATACACATCATGCAGAAAGAGATTGAGCGCTGTAATGCGCTGCGTCAGACCGCGCTCGATTCTCTCCCAATCCTCTCCGCTGATCAAACGCGGCAGCAGATCGTATGGAAAGATTCTCTCCGTACCTTCTTCCTGCCCGTAAACAGTGAAGGTGATTCCCTGCATCAGGAAAGAGACATCAGCATAGTGCTTCCTGCGCTGCAGCTCTTCCGGAGGCAGCGAAGTAAGCACTTTCAACAGCGCTTCATACTGTGGGCGGATTTCACCGCCCTCTCCGAACATCTCGTCATATGCACGGTCGAGACTGTAGCTGCGCAACATCGGATTCTGCGAATGCTTTAGCGGAAGCGTTGTACTCATCAACACCCTTGCATTTGCCCTGAATGATCGTGCTTGAACAGTCCACGCGATTCACTGTGTGGCTGGCGGCTGAAAACACTGCGTCCCAACGTTTCGATCGAACGATTTCCAGACTTTCACTCGAATGGATTGGACCAACCTGTGTTAAGGCCTAGCCACAGCGTGGGTGAATCTGTTTGTAGCACGTCTCTACCGGCGCAGCAAGAAATAGTGCAGGACAGACCGCGAAGAAATGTGCCGCCAAAGGCCTGTCGCGTGTGGAATTAAGTGCGTGTCATTCGTGACGTAATGTGTTCATCGGATCAACAGCCGCAGCCCTCCAACCCGGAACCAGGCAGGCAATTAGAGTTGCGATAAAAAGCAATACGGGAACCGACGCGAACGTGAGCGGATCAAGGGCTGGCACATTGTAGAGGAAACTGGCCAGAAGTCGTGTGCATGCCAGCGCTGCAGCCAATCCAATCAGCAAGCCAATTCCGACCAATCCGAGCCCTTCCTGCAAGACGAGATGGACCACTCTGGCTCTGGACGAACCCAGCGCCATGCGGATTCCGATCTCCCCTGTCCTTTGCCTGACCGAATAGGCGAGCAGCCCATACACCCCAACGATTGCCAGAAACATTGCGATTCCCGAGAAGAGCGTCAGCAACGTCGTCTGGAAGCGGCGTCTTGCGGTAGCCTGCGATTCCCACTCACTCATCGAACGCACGTCCGCGATTGCCAGATTTGGATCGAGACTTTGCACGGCTGCTCTTATTTCGGAGACGACTGTATCCTGAGGAAGTGTGGAACGTACCGCAAGATAGCCGCCGTTTTCCGGAGCGTCAGCGGTGTCCGTCTGCCATAACGAATAGTAAATCTGCGGGGCTGGAGCGGCTTCAAGACCCATGTTCCGAACGTCTCCGATCACGCCAACGATCGTGGTCCACGGAGCCTTAGGGTCACCACGAAGATGGTGACCCATAGCGTCGTGACCACCGAAGTACTTCTTCACAAAAGCCTCATTCACGATGGCCACGGATGGACGCCCCGGGCCGTCGTCCTCGGCGAAATCCCGCCCTTTGGTCAGCGGAATCTGCATGGCCGAAAGATAGCCGGGCGTGATCTTTCGTGCTTCTGTCAGTTGGTCCTTCTCGTTCGGATAACCCTCTACCTCAAACGTGGTCAACTCTTCTCCATTGCTCAAAGGTAGAAAGTTCACAGTTCCGGCAGACTCGACAGCAGGCACACGTTTCATCCTGTCGACCAATTCCTGGAAGAAAGCTCTCCGCTTTTGTGCGGTGCCATACCGAGGATTGAGTTGCATAAACTGCGAACCTAACTGAACGTCCATAGTGACAGTAGAGGCCGAGAAGCCTGTGTGTGCGGAGAGGACATTGATGTAACTCCGCAACAGCAGCCCCGCTCCGGTGAGCAACACGACCACCAGCGCTATCTGTGTAATCGCCAGGCAGTTCCTCACCCGCTTTCGGTCCCCTGCGATTCTGCGCATGCCGCCACTCTTCAGAAACTCCACAAGGTTGATGCGGGCCGCAAAGAGCGAGGGCAGGATGCCGAAAAGAACGCTTGTAAGCACAGTAATGGCGATAGCAAAGGCCATCACGCGCAGGTCCAATGTTGCATCCTGCATGCGCGGGATATCACCAGGATCGAGCCGGAGAAGCACGTGAAGAAAGAGCCCCGCCATGCCGATGCCTGCGAGGCCCGCTGTCCCGCTCAGCATCAGGGATTCGGTCAACATCTGGCGCAATAAGCGGCCCCGGCGCGCACCCAGCGTCGCACGCACCCCTAATTCGTGAGTCCGGCTCGCGGCCCGCGCCAGCAGAAGGTTGGCCGCATTGCCGCAAGCGATCAATAGCACGAAACCGACAGCTCCGAGCAGCAGCCACATCAACGGCTTCACCGGTCCCATTGCGATATCGCTAAATGGTTTGACGAGCGCGGACCAGCCGCGCGCCTCTGCGTCATGCAGCAGGTCCAGGTGCGACATGATCGTGCTCATCTCTGTCTGTGCCTCTCGCAACGTCACGCCTGGCCTCAGACGTGCGATCGCATAGCCGTTGGAGTCCACACGGTCCGCCTGCTGTTGTGGAGTTAACCCGGAAGGCAACCAAAGCTGTGTTGTATCAATGTGGCTGTTTCCATAGGCAAGATCGCTCTTGTGCGGATAACTGAATTCCGGCGGCATCACGCCCACGATCTGATAGGACGTTCCGTAGAGTCGCAGCATACGGCCCAGGACATCACTTCTTCCGCCAAAGATGTTTTGCCAAAGCGCGTGACTGATGACGACGACGCGATTGCTCCCCGGCTCCTCATCTCCTACGCCGATGCTGCGGCCAAATTCGGGTTCCGATTGCAGAGTCGTGAAAAAGTCAGCATCCACCTTCGCCGCGTTCGCCCTCTCCACCCGATCATCCACGGCAAGGTTGTAAGTTGCCTGTTGAAAGAGCGTCATCTCCGCGAAAGAATGGCTTTGCTTCTTCAGATCGAAGAAATCCGCATTACTGGGACCGAAGACCTCCGCGGGAAGATGAAAACGAGGGTTTGGAGTGAAGAGATAGACAAGTTTCTGCGCTTCGCCATACGGCAGGGAGCGAATAAGAACTGCATTCACCAGACTGAAGATAGCGGTACATGCTCCAATTCCCAGCGCAAGAGTAAGAACCGTCACAAGAGTAAAAGAACGATGTTTCAAGAGCGTACGCATTCCAAAGCGAACGTCCTGCACCAGGTCCTCGATCCAGCCCACGCCGCGCGCTTCATAGCAGTCTTCAGCAGCCTCAATCACGCTGCCAAAGCTAACTCTGGCAGCTGCTCGCGCCTGCTCAGGAGACATTCCGCCGGCGATGTTTTCTTCTGTCTGGCGATCCAGATGGAATTGCAGCTCTTCGCTTAGTTCGACATTGCTCGAGTCCTTTTTCAGGAACGACCGCAAGCGGCGAAGCAGACTATGAAATAAGCGCATCGAAACCTCACTCACACAGCTTTCAAAACACTCTGGACCGCCGTCGACAACAGGTCCCACGACTCCTCTTCCGCTCCCAGTCGTTCACGTCCCACTTTTGTCAGAGAGTAGTACTTCGCGCGCCGGTTATTCTCCGATTCTCCCCACTCAGACTGAATCCATGCCTGGTGCTCAAGCCGATGTAGCGCCGGATACAGAGCGCCCTGATTCACACGGAGGACATCTTTCGACAGTTGACGAATGCGTTGCGCGATGGCCCAGCCGTGCATTGGCTCCAGACACAACACCTTTAGAATGAGGAGATCGAGCGTACCTTGAAGCAATTCTGTGGATTTGGTCATATTCTCCCCTCAGTGATTGACAAGAGAATACAAAACTTTTACTTGCTGGAACAAGATTTTCGTCAAGCCATTTTGGCCCGGCCCATTATTTCCATTAAGAATCAATCACTTAGTGATCTATCTGGCTGGTAATTCCCGCGGTGAGCCACTAAGAGAAGAGGTAGTGGAACCCCTGCACAGGTCCTAAATTGTAAATCGAAACGATCCAAAACAGTTACTTCCATCCGCAATTGCACGTCTTATCAATAGCTCTCGGGCATCTAAACGTTTTTAGGTCCACAAAGGGGCTGGTGTGCCTGTTCAATCGAGGCCCCAAATAATCTGGAACCGTTAGAATTGAAGGTGGAAGTCCGCATTGGCCCTGAAAGTAAAACTCGCACCCCGCCCGATTACTGTTAAACCATCGACCCGCACAATTCTTAGAATTGCAGCGGTTGGGTTTGGCATCGTTGCCGTCTTTTTTATTGCGGTTTTCAGCTTCTACTACTTCAAGTACAAACACATTGTTGACGAGCGGCTGGAGAAGCCTCTTTTCACGAATACAGCGAAGATTTATGCAGCGCCACGCGAGGTGCGGCCGGGCCAAAAGCTGACGGCAAGTTCGATCGCCCAGGAACTGCGTACGGCCGGGTATACAGAAGACGGGAGCAGCCCCGCGTCGCCAATGGGAACGTATTCGCTTAGCGAGGAAAGCATTCTCGTGCACCCGGGGCCGCAGTCGTATCACGCGCCGGACAGCGCGACGATTAGCTTTGACGGCCGCACGGTGAGCAAGATTACGGACGCGAACGGCCAGGAGCTGTCCGCCTATGAGTTGGAACCTCTGCTGATTACCGGCCTCTCGGACCAAAACCGCATCAAGCGCCGGCTGGTGACCTATGACGAGCTGCCGGAATATCTGGTTCCCGCAGTCACGGCAATTGAGGACCACCGCTTTTTTGAACACGGCGGGGTTGATTACATTCGCCTGCTGGGAGCGGTGAAAAGTGACTTGCTATCTAGGCGATACCGCGAGGGCGGATCGACGCTTACCATGCAGCTGGCGCGCGGTTTCTTCCTGACTCCGGAAAAGCATTTCAAGCGGAAGGTGATTGAAATTGTCATTACCTTCCAGCTGGAGCACCGTTTTACCAAGCAGCAGATCTTCCAGATGTATGCCAACCAGATTCCGCTGGGGCAGCAGGGTAGCTTCGCAATCAATGGATTTGGCGAGGCGGCACAGGCCTACTTTGGCAAGGATGTACGGCAGCTTAATCTACCGGAATCCGCGCTGCTGGCAGGATTGATTCAGAGCCCGAGCCGCTTGAACCCTTACAGACATCCTGCGCGCGCCCTGGAGCGGCGCAACCTGGTGCTGGATGCAATGGTGGAGACGGGGGCCATCACCAAGGAGCAGGCCGAAACGGCAAAGGCAAGTCCTCTAAAGCTGGCAACGCAGAGCGTGGATGCCAATGAAGCTCCTTATTTTGTTGACCTGGTGCGTGACCAGATCGTGCAGAAGCTGGGAGACGCGGAGTACAACCACCAGGGATTGCGCATATATACGTCGCTCGATCCCCAACTGCAGGCCGCTGCCTCAGAAGCCGTAAACGAGGGCATAAAGAATGTAGACGAGCTGGTGACCAAACTGCACACGCATCGCGCCTCGAAAACTGCCCCGGCAACGGTAGATGACAATATTGTGTATCCGCAGGTCGCGCTGGTGGCGCTGAATCCGCATACGGGGCAGGTGCTCGCTCTTGTAGGCGGCCGTAATTACGGAATGAGTCAGCTGAACCATGCGGCTCGGCACCGTCCTACAGGGTCGATTTTCAAGCCATTTGTTTATGCGGCGGCATTCAACAGCAGCCTCTCCGGAGCCCAACTAACGAATACAGACGGAACCAACGGCGTCTTTACTCCGGTAACGATGCTCAATGACCAGCAGACCACTTATACGGTAGGCGACCAGGAATACACGCCTCGCAATTTCCACGCCGAGTATCACGATGAAGTGACAGCGCGCTACGCGCTGCAACAGTCGTTGAATAATGCCACAATCTCACTTGCCCAGATGGTCGGGTTCAACAACGTGGCCTCGCTGGCGCGAGATGCTGGCATTAAGTCGGCGCGCGGTACCCCATCTGTCGCGATTGGTTCCTATGACGCGACTCCGCTTGATATGGCGGGCGCTTACACCGTCTTCGCCAATGGTGGCGTGAAGATCGACCCGTGGATGCTTGCTTCAGTCCGTAACGCAAGTGGCGATGTGATGAGCGACTATTCCCCCACGAGCAAGCCGGTGCTCGACCCGCGCGTTGCGTATCTGACGACCAGTCTCATGGAGAACGTGATCAATCATGGCACGGCACAGGGTGTGCGTGGCATGGGATTCACTGCACCCGCTGCGGGCAAAACCGGTACATCAAACGATGCGTGGTTTGCCGGATTCACGTCGAATCTAATTTGCATTGTCTGGGTCGGCAATGACGATTACTCCGACATCAAGCTTCAAGGCGCGCAGGCGGCTGCACCCATCTGGGCTGCATTTATGAAGCGCGCCGTTGCGCTGCCGCAGTATTCCGACACCAAAGAATTTGTGCCGCCTTCCGGAGTAACCGAGGTGCAATTAGATAAGGCAACCAACCTGCTCTCGGATGCCAGCTGTCCCACGTCATATACGGCTGCGTTCCTGGACGGTACACAACCGACCGATACGTGCGATCACTCGAACGGTGACCAGCGCAACATCTTCCAGAAGATTTTCGGCATCGGGGAGAAACCGGTTGGGCCGCCTCCCGCAGCGCAGGCCCAGACACCCGTTCCACAACCGGCCAAGCCGATGACGCCTGCGCCGAATCCTGCCCAAGGGACAGTGGTGGAAAATACGCAAGACCCCAATGCGCAACCAGTTAAGAAAAAGCGCGGATTTTTCAGTCGTCTGTTCGGCGGCGACAAGAAAGATGACCAGCAGCAGCGACCACAGCAATCTCAACCGCAACAGAATCCACAATAATGATAGGTCGGTGACCCCACCTGGCTAATTAACGGGGTGTGCGTCTCCCGGCTTGATATCGCCGCAATCTGAGCCAACGTAGCGCGTTTCAAATTTCACGTCGACCGAAATTGGCTTCATTGCCTGCGGTCCTTCCAAAGCAGTCCTGACCATATGCACCGAGCCATGGCCTTTTTCATCGCTATCGATGAAGATCTCTACATGACCTGTGCTTTTTGACCGCGGCGATGTGCAACTCACATCGAACACACGCCCTTGTGCGTTCTGCGTGACATTCGTGTGAGTACACTGCTCATCTTTGTCCTTACTCTGGCTGAAAGAGTCGTTCCATTTATCGAACTGCTCTTTCGTCATGCAGCTTCGCATGACTGTCGTACGGGGTGTACCGCCCATCATGTTGCGCATCTTCTCCTGTGCTTCCGGAGGCATCTGATCGATGTGGGCCTGCATTTCCGGCGTGATTTGTATGCCGCTGATCGTGGATGTGATGTTCGATTCCCACAAGCCGGGCTTGAATGGAATCTGAGTTTGCGCAAGAGTAGTGCACGTGCCGCAGGCAGCAGCAATGGCAATGAAGCAACATGCTGGTAAACGCATTGTTTCCTCCTCAAAAGGGGCGGCATCGTTATATCACAGGCATTTGAGGTTGGTTCAAAGAATATAAGTCCAGCAAGGAGAGCTCGCTACTTGCGGCGAACCTCGCGACGTGGAATCGGATTTGCCCATCCTGTAACTGTCTGCTCTCCTGGCATGGGCTGACAGTGAGGACACCAGTAGGTGGAACGAACACCTGTTCCCTGTTTGCGCATCAGGATGGTTGTACCGCAGCGGCGGCAGGGTCTACCCTGTCTGCCATAGACCCATAAACGCGCGCCTGAATCCGATGTTCGGCGAGTGCGCCGGCCGCCCGTGTAAGTGACAGGGCCGTCGGTTGAGGATTCGAGCACATTCGCGGAAAGCTGCTTGCGCGCCGTGTCAATCAGGCACAGCATTTCCTTCTCAGAAAGTGTTTCGACCAGGCGAAATGGATGGATGCCGCAGGCGAAACAGATTTCCGACTTGAAGACGTTGCCGATGCCGGCCATTACCTGCTGGTTGAGCAGCACATTCGCCACTTCTTCCTCCGGACATGAATACATACGATGCATGGCTTCATCTTCAGCGAACATTGGCTTAAGCAGATCCGGACCTAACTTCGGCAGCGATGTGTGGCGCGCAATGGAGCGCGCCGTGTGGAACTGCGCCACCGGAGCTTCGAAAGCGACAGCTTCAAAATCATCTGTCGTTATGACGATTCGCATCTGCTTTCGCGGGCGTTGCCAGCGCTCGCCACGACGGTAAATATGCCAGCTGCCGTGCATCAGCATGTGCGTGAGGAGGATGAGATCGCCGGAAAAATAGATGAGGAGCCATTTGCCTCGTGCTTCTACCTGCTCGATCATGCGTCCTGCAAGGGACGCATTGTCATGGACGCTGGCCAGTGGCGCATACACAGACTCAAAGGCTACAACCTTCTGTCCCGTCAGCGCGCGATGCAAAGCGCGCGCTGAGCGAAAGATGGTGTCGCCTTCAGGCATGGCTATTGCACCTCGTCGGAAACAGCCTGTGCCGGTGATAGGATGCGCCGCACATTGAAGCCAAGCGGAGCTGCCTGGAAGCCGGCATTCTGTAGAAAGCGTGATAGAGGGTGCAGGTGCGCCGGCTGTCCATTGATGGTCGTGATGAGCAATCCCCCGCGATGACGTGCTTCGCCTTCCTGACGCACCTCGTCCTGCGCCAGGTGGGAGAGAAATGCAGAAAGATCGCGCGCGGTGTTCGTTCGTTCAGGGTCGTCTACCGGGAGAAAAACGAGGATGTTGGGATTGTTGCGGCGCAGGTAGGCAATCATCTCTCCGTTGCGCAGGATGACAGTGGCGCCTACGCTGCGCGAGAGCGAGCGCAGCGCGCCGTCAGCCTCGGTCTCCAGTTGCACAGCAGGCCATGGCAATATCGCGCCATAGGGGTTTGCCGGGTCGGTGGCTGCAAGTGCGAGGATTTCCACGCGTTCCGGCTGTGGATTGCCGCGCAGTGAACGCAACAGATCGACCGCAGACGGCAGCGCAAATTGCGTTGCGCCTAAACCCGCGACAAAGTATCCGCGGCGGATACGCCCGCTTTCTTCAAGCGCTTTGAACACATCGTAGACGGCGCTGAAGCCACCGGGAATATTCTCCTGCATGATAGTTTCGCGCGACACGATGCCATGTCGGGTGAGCAGTTGCTGGGCAATGGCGTGACTCCATTCAGTTGAAGTGACTGCTGAAGGCGGCAGGAGTGCCCAGCGACCCTGTGCGCTGGGTGGAGTCGTCCTGCGTGAGCGGAACGCCTGCACATTGTGCTGGCGCTTTGCCGGGCGCGATGTGGCCGGTTTGGCGGCGTAAGCACGGAGCGCGTGAAATGTGTCATTTGCAACCATGCCTCGCCACACCAGACTCCACAGTGCATCAAGTGTCTCGCCGGGATAGCCGCCGCCAACAGCATCGTGCAATTGCGCAAAGAACAGAGCGCCGCTGCGTTGTAGTTCGGCCACGAGGGCTTCCTCACGTGGGCTCAGTGGCTCCGAGGCCTGCACGCGTATAGGTGGAAGCAGAGCTGTCAACTTATCAGCAAGGTATAGGCCGATACGGCCATCGCGTTCGCCGAGCGGATCGAGGCCGCACCAAACGATTTCACCTGCAGCGATGAGTGTATCGAGGTCAGACGTCGAATATTTTGCGATACGGGCCGGAAGAATTGTCGATTCCAGTAACGATGCCGGAATGGGCGCGCCCTGCAAGCTCTCGATGGTATCGAGCAGCGCATCGAGTCCGCGTCTCCTCTGCAGAACACCTTGCCAGTGCGCTTCCAGTCGAACAAGCATCCGCTGTTCCACTGGCTCGATCTCTTTTCGTAACCGTGCCAGTGACTTTCTGCGGATCATGCGCAGCACTTCCGCATCGCACCATTCGCGGTGAACGCCGCCGGGACGGAAACCGCCTTCGACGATGCGACCATCAAGCAGTAATGTGCGCAGAGTCGCTTCCACCAGCGGCTCGCCCAGCCCGAAACGACGCGCCGCTTCCTGCAGGGTGAACGGACCATGTGTGCGGGCATAACGGCGTATCAGCTCGAGAACGGGCGCTGCAGCGGCTTCAAGCAGCTGACGGGGAAGACCCGGAGGCAATGGGATGCCAAGCGCATCTCGATAACGCGCCGCATCTTCTACAGCAATCAAGCGCTTTTCGCCGGTAATTTTGATTTCGATCAGACGCTTGGCGCGTAGCAGGCGATCGAGCGAAGAGAGCAGGTCTTGCGAGACGAGACGGAGGGAGAGTTCCTGCCGCGTAAGATCGCCTAGGCGCAGCGGCAGGTCATGCATGCCGTCGACTGAGCGCACGCGATAACTCTCGCCGAGTAACTGCAGCTGCTCTTCCACTTCAGCAATGGCGTCGGCATCAAGCAGCTCACGCAGATCAGCATCGCCAAGCAGGTCTTTCAACTGCTCCTGATCGATGGAGAGAGCCTGGGCTCGCCGCTCCGCCAATGGAGCATCGCCATCATAGATGTAATTAGCTACGTAGCTGAAGAGCAGCGAGGAAGCGAAGGGCGACGGTGTGCGCGAATCAGTAATGTGCACGCGAATCTGCCTCTTTTCCACGGCACGAAGCACTTCAAGGAATGCGGGCATGTCAAAGACATCGCGAACGCATTCCCGATATGCCTCCAAAAGCATGGGGAAGGCGGGATAGCGGGATGCGACGGAGAGCAGATCATAGGCGCGTTTGCGCTGCTGCCATAATGGGGCACGACCCTGCGCGCGCCTCCGCGGCAGCAGCAGCGCGCGTGCGGAGCTCTCGCGAAATTTCGCAGCGAAAAGCGCGGTTGATCCAAGCTGCCGCAAGACGAGATCAGAGGCCTCGGCGGGATCGAGCAGCAGGATGTCTGTATCCGGTGGCCCTTCGGTATCAGGAAAGCGCAACACGAAGCCATCGTCGGCCCACATCGTTTCTACGTCGGCTGCCCCTGCGGCACGCAGCTTACCGCTGATTGCCATGGCCCACGGCGCATGCACCCGATTGCCGAATGGCGTGAGCACACAGACTCGCCAGTCACCTAGTTCATCGCGCACACGCTCAATCACGATAGTCCGGTCATCTGGAACTACAGTGGTTGCAATTTCCTGATCGGCGAGATAGCGAATGAGATTTTCGGCGGCCGTCGGATCAAGATCATGCTCACGTACGAGACGGCTCAGCGCGGCGTTGCGCGGCATCTCTCGCAGTTCGCGAATCAACTGCCCAATGCGGCGGCCAAATTCAAGAGGACGGCCCGCAGTGTCGCCATGCCAGAAAGGCATCTTTCCCGGCTCTCCAGGAGCGGGCGAAACCAGCACACGATCATGTGTGATTTCATCGATACGCCAGGTGGATGCGCCGAGAACAAAGGTATCTCCGGTGCGGCTTTCGAAGACCATCTCTTCATCGAGTTCGCCGACACGGACCGGTTTACCTTCAGTGCCAGAAAGAAAGACTCCATAGAGCCCACGATCAGGAATCGTGCCTCCATTGAGAATAGCGAGGCTCTTCGCGCCTTCGCGTGGAGTGATGAGATTATGCACGCGGTCCCAGGTAATGCGCGGGCGCAGTTCGGCAAATTCGTCTGAAGGATAGCGCCCTGCAAGCAGATCAAGCACGCCTTCGAAAGCTCCGCGACTGAGCGAAGCGAAGGGTGCAGCGCTGCTCACTATGCGAAAAAGATCATCGGTTGAAATTTCTGCCGGTGCGGGTGGCTGGCTTTTTTTGCGTGGCACGGAGGCTCTCGGAGGCTGTGCGACGGTAGCGACGATCTGCTGCGCCAGAACATCGAGCGGGTTGCGCAGATAGCGCGTCGACTCGACCAACCCTTCGTGCATGGCGCGCGTAACGGCAGCGCAGGCAAGGAGATCCGCGCGGTACTTGGGAAAGATGATCCCCTCGCTCGCAGCGCCAACCTGATGGCCAGCTCGGCCAATGCGTTGCATGCCACTGGCCACCGAGGGCGGTGCTTCCACTTGAATGACAAGATCGACTGCCCCCATATCGATTCCCAGCTCAAGCGTTGAGGTCGCGACGAGCGCTTTGATGCTTCCAGCCTTGAGCAGTTCTTCGATTTCTGCGCGCTGGGATGCGGCGAGCGAGCCGTGATGCGCCCGCGCAATCGGATCATTGGCCAGTTCATTAAGCGCGCCCGCGAGCCGCTCAGCGATGCGGCGATTGTTGACGAAGATAATTGTCGACTGGCGTTCACGAACAATTTCAAGTAGACGCGGATGAATGGCACTCCAGATCGAAGTGCGCTTCGGCCCTTGTGAGGCTGCACCGCTGGGAAACTCCTCCTGCTGGCCCAGTTTCGCCATGTCTTCTACCGGGACTTCGATGCGCAACTCGAGTTTTTTGAGCTCGCTGGTGTTGATGATGGTAACCGGGCGAAATGTAGGCGCTCGGTCTTGTGCACGCGATTCGTCGTCGGTTGTCCATTCTTTTTCGAGTGCCGTGAGATCGTCGCCGGTATCCTTTTTTGTGACTCTTGAAACCTCGCAGCCAGACAAAAAATGAGCGACTTCTTCCAAGGGACGCTGCGTGGCTGAAAGACCTATCCGCTGGAAGCGCTTTTCCGTGATCGCTTCAAGACGCTCGAGACTGAGCGCAAGATGGGCTCCGCGCTTGGTGGGAACCAGCGCGTGGATTTCATCAACGATGACCGTATCGACAGAACGCAGGGAGACCGCGGATTCCGAGGTCAGCAGCAGATAGAGGGATTCGGGGGTGGTGATCAGAATTTCCGCAGGGTGCCGACGAAAACGGGCACGCTCTTTCTGCGGCGTATCTCCAGTGCGCACGCTGATCTCCGGCTGATGAAACGGCACTCCACTTTGCTGAGCCATGTTTGCGATGCCGGCCAGTGGAGAGCGGAGATTGCGTTGCACATCGACTGCGAGCGCTTTTAACGGGCTGATATAGATGACCCGGCATCCTTTGGTTTCATCCTCGCGATGATGCAGCATAAGGCGATCGAGGCACCAGAGAAATGCCGTGAGGGTTTTGCCGGTGCCCGTGGGAGCCAGAATGAGCGTGCTTTCGCCGCGTGCGATGGCAGGCCAGCCAAGACGCTGCGGCGAGGTCGGCTTATCGAAGACAGCGCGGAACCATGCTGCAGTGATGGGATGAAACAACGCCAGAGCATCGTCCGCGCCCTTCTCCCTCGCTGCGTTTTTCCTGGTTTGCTCCTTCGTCACGGCATTCCCTCAGCCAGCAGGATACCTGCTGTTGCGTCAGATGCGCATACGAGCTTTGATGCAACGCAAAGGGCTCTATCGGAGCTTGTAGTAGCAGGTGCGGCCGTCCAGCACTGGCTGCCAAAGCTCGGGCACGGCAGCCTGCTCGCTCGGTCCCAGGATGAGGAACCCGTCCGGTTGGACCATCGCATGCATTCTTTGGAGAATGCGTTTTTGCGTCGTCTCAGAAAAATAGAAAAGCACATTGCACAGCAGAATGCCGTCGTAGCGATCCAATATCGGCGTCGCATCGTTTAGGTTCCGCTGCTGAAAGCGGCACATGGCGCGGAGGTCCGCAATGGCCTCCCATTCACTGCCATCGCGGGTGAAATATCTGAGCAGAAAGCGCGCAGGCAGTCCGCGGTTGATCTCCATGCGCTGATAACGACCAGCACGTGCGCGACGAATCATTTCCGCGTTGATATCGGTGCCGCAGATTTCGATCTTCCAGTCCGCAAGTTGCGGAAAATGGTATCGCAAAAGCATGGCGAGGGAATAGGCTTCCTGTCCGCTGGAACAAGCCGCGCTCCATAAGCGCAGGCTGCGCCGCTGCGCGCGCTGAGCGATCAACGAAGGCAACAGCTTGTGCTGCAGCAGATCAAAAGGCGCGCGGTCGCGAAAGAAACTGGTTTCATTGATCGTCATGGCTTCCACCACAGCCTGGTCCAGCACCGGGTCGTCGGCCAGACGCAGCTTATGGACCAGTTCGTCGAGACCCGTCATGCCACTAAACTGCAAGAGCCGATAAAGACGCGCTTCAAAAAGGTGGTCGCGCGAAGGGTCGAGCACATTGCCCGAGCGGCTCAGAATAAACTGCCGGAGAAATACATAGTCCTCTGCAGTGCACGGCATGCGCGTTTACCCTTTCGATACAAATGCGGAAATGCCGGCTGGACAGAGTCGCATTAACTCAGCAGCTATCGCCGGCAACGATAAGACACGATGCGCAAGCCCGGCCTCGGCTACCACGCCAGGCATGCCCCAGACCGCGCTTGTGGCGCGGTCCTGTACCAGGATTCTTCCTCCCGCATTGCGAATTTCTTTGCAGCCTTCCAGGCCATCCGATCCCATACCGGTGAGCACGACTCCGATGGCCGCATCGCGGTAAGCATCTGCGGCAGACCGAAACAGCATGTCGACCGAGGGGCGACAGTAGTGCTCGGCTCCGGCCTGCGAAAGCCGCAGAGCGCAGCCCTCGCCAAATGCGTGCTTTGTCAGCTCCAGATGCCAGTCTCCACGTGCGATGTAGACATTCCCTGCTTGCACGCGCATGGCAGGCGCGGCTTCGCTCACCGCGAGAGCACACTCGCGATTCAATCTTTCCGCAAGCAACGACGTGAAGAACCGCGGCATGTGCTGGACGATGACGATAGGAATGGGAAAATCCGCAGGCAGCCTTGGCAACAATGTTTCAAGCGCGGCAGGGCCGCCTGTTGACACGCCGATAACTACGATTTCCGCATGCTTTCCATGGAAAGCATCGCTCGTCGGCGGAATGATGGCATGTATGTCGTTATGCTGCAACGCGGGAAATAATGCTTTGATTCTGGGTAGCAGCTCGCGACTAAGCGTGGCGACAGCATCGGCAGCTCCACGCTGCGCCGTAGGCTTCATGACATAGTCGGTTGCGCCCCGTGCCAGAGCTTCGATGGTGATGGCTGCACCACGACGGGTGAGCGTGCTGCACATAATGACCTTTGCCCGGCTAGAACGGGCGCGGAGTTCTGCCAACACTTCAAGGCCGTTCATGTGAGGCATTTCGATATCGAGAAGGATCAGATCCGGTTTGAGCTGATGAATCGCATCCAATGCACTGACTCCGTCAGCGGCCATTCCAGCCAACTCGATGGCCGGTTCCGACGCGAGCACCATCCGTAGGAGGCTGCGCATCACGAGCGAGTCGTCCACCACAAGGACGCGAATAGATTTCGGCAGCATGGGAATCAACCTTACCCGATGCCGATCATCCGCAGCTTTTCCATGAGCGCAGCTTCGTTGAAGGGTTTCATCAGATACTCATCTGCTCCGGCCTCGAGCGCCGCATCGATCTGTGGTCTACTTCCGCGGTCACCATCAGAATTTTCAGAAGCCTCGTCTTTGCATTGCGGCGCATTGCATTCCAGGCCACCCATCACCGGCATGTTGACATCGACAAGAGCAAGATCGCAGAGACTACCCTGCGCTATCGCGGCCAGCGCCAACTGCCCATTTTCCGCCTCCATGCACTCCACCCCCTGCTCTTCCAGGATGAAACGCAAGTAGCTTCGGATATAGCGCGAATCGTCTGCGATCAACGCACGCATATCTTCTCTCCCAATTTCTTTATACCTGAGCTGTTTCTGTCAGATGCACAGGGTCAATGCGCTCCGGATCGAGCATCACAAGGAGGGCATTTTGAAGTTTGTATGTACCGGCAAACAGAGCCTTGCGACGATCGTCAAGCGTCGAGGGATTGCCCTCAAAGTCCGCCGGCAGCACGGTCATCACTTCACCTACTTCATCGACGAGCAAACCGAAGTATCCATCGACACCTTCAAAAACTAGAATGTCT
>DATHQH010000130.1:0-10864 GCA_035482895.1 Alloacidobacterium sp.
GCCATCGACAAGCTCAAGAAAGCCGAAGAGCGGACCATTCCCGGATGGTTCGATTATGCCAACGTCAGCGGTCTCTCCCGCGAGATGCAGGAGAAGCTCACGCGTGTCCGCCCGCAGACTATCGGACAGGCAAGCCGCATCCCAGGCGTCACTCCCGCAGCGCTCTCGCTCATCAACGTCTATATCGAAATCCAGGCCAAACGCGGATTGGCGCGAAGCGCCGGCTAACCGCGTTCGCGCCAGCCGACCAGCGCGATCACAAGTGTCACCACCTGCAACACGGCAATGAAAGCCACGCACGCAGGCCACTTGCCAATCGCCCAAAGATAGCTCGGCACCACTCCCGCAACGGTTCCACCAATGTAGTAGAAGGAAAGATACAGCCCCGCAGCCGAGACGCGTCCACCGGCAGGCGCGGCCTCGCGCAGATAGCTGGTCGCCATAGCCTGCGAGATGAAGACTCCGGTGCAGAGCAGAGTAAGGCCGCCGACCACCCAGGTCAACGAATGCGCCAGCGTGATCAGGACGCCCAGAAGGGAAAGCAGAATCGCACCGGCAATCCCCACCCGCAGTCCGACGTGGCCTACCATATACCCGGCAGCGGGAGTAACGATCAATCCCACCAGATAAACAACGAAGAGGTAGCTCAGGGCTTCGGTAGAGAGATGGAACGGCGGATCTGCGAGGTAGAAGGTAATGTAAGTGAAAATGCCGACCAGCGAAAAGAGGATATTGAAGCCCACTGCAAACGTCGCGATCAGGCGCGGGTTACGCAGATGCCCGAGCATGGGCAGCAGTTGTGCGCGCCAGCCTGCGTCCGCATGCGCGAAGAAAGAGCGTTTCTCTTGCGGAAGCCAGCGCGCCACGGCAATCGAACCGGCCAGAGTAAGCAGCCCCAGAAATACGAAGCCCCAGTGCCAGCTCAGACGTGAAGCGGCGAATCCGGAGATGATGCGCCCGGTAAAGCCGCCAAGCGCAGTGCCGCTGATATAGACGCTCATGACCAGGGCAACGGATTGCGCGGGCCACTCCTCGCCGATGTAGGCGATCGTAATGGCAAAGATGCCGGGCATGATCAATCCCTGCACGAAACGCCAGAAGATGAGGGCATGCAGGTTGGGCGACGTTGCCGCAAGCAGCGTAGGCACCGAAAGCGCGACAATGGACCAGATAATTACCCGCCTTCGGCTGAGACGCTCGGCAAATGCGCCGAAGAACGGCGCGGAAAGCGCAACACCCAATGTGGATGCGCTGACCGTGAGCCCTACGGCGGCCTTGGATGCGTGAAAGAGATGCGCAAAGAGCGGCAGCAGAGGCTGCGTCGCATATAAATCAATGAAGGCAAATACGCCGCACAGGCAGACCGCAACGACACTCGAAAGCGGACCAATTCTCGATTCCGGTTCGGGTGCCGTAGCCGGAGCTTCAGGAAAAGGCAGAGATTCCTGCGCGCTCAATGTGTTTGCCATATGTCAGGGTAAATGAGAAGCTACCTGTCGACGCGCATCAGCTTTCGGCGCAAAATAAGGAAGCTTCACAAAACCGGAGGATGGAATGGCGCAGACAGTTTGTTCCCACGTGAAAGACCACGTAAAGCATGTGAAGCCCAGCAGCAAGGGCTGCGAAGATTGCCTCAAGACCGGTGACACCTGGGTCCATTTGCGCATGTGTACGGAATGCGGCCATGTCGGCTGTTGCGACTCGTCAAAGAACCGCCATGCTCGCGCTCATTTTCACGCTACGCAACATCCCATCATCCAGTCGGCTGAACGAGGGGAAAACTGGCGCTGGTGCTACATCGACGATACGTATCTGCAATAAAACACAGGCGCGGGATTGAGAGCGCCTTTTAGGCTGAACGTTAGAGCAGTATTCTGTTGCTGGTCCGTATGAAACAAGATCCAGCACTGGAACTCTTAGCCGAAGCCCTTCCGAAGCTGCAACAATCCTTCGCGCATCTGCCCGCAACAGGGGGTATTGCTTCGACGGACGCGATGCGTTCCGTTCTGGTGCAGTTGGCTGAGCGCCTTGCGGACAACTATCCGTATTTCCACCCTTTATACGCCGGGCAAATGCTCAAGCCGCCGCACCCAATCGCCCGAGCCGCTTATGCGCTGGCAATGTGGATCAATCCCAACAACCACGCACTTGACGGAGGCCGTGCCAGCTCACAGCTTGAGATAGAAGCTGTCCGCGAAATCGCTGTGATGTTCGGCTGGACAGAGTATCTGGGGCACCTTACCAGCGGCGGTACCTTCGCTAATCTCGAAGCATTGTGGATCGCCGGACAGCTTCACCCTGGAAAGAAAATTGTCGCCTCGGAACATGCCCACTACACCCACAACCGCATCAGCGCCGTGCTGGGCCTGCCGTTTGAGAGCATCGCAGCGGATGCACGCGGACGCATGGATTTGACTGCACTTGAATCGGCCGTGCAGTCAGGTGAAATTGGCACGGTCGTCGTCACCCTGGGAACCACCTCGGCTGGTGCTATCGATCCGCTTGATCGAATCCTGGAATTGCGCCAGCGTTATGCATTCCGCATCCACGTCGATGCAGCCTACGGGGGCTATTTCAAGCTGGTCTCGAACCTCGCCCCGGATGGCACGCGGGCCTATGCAAAGATGCATGAGGCCGATTCGATTGTCGTCGACCCGCATAAGCACGGTCTGCAACCCTATGGGTGCGGCTGCATCCTTTTCCGCGATCCTTCGGTGGGACGCTTTTACAAGCACGACTCGCCCTACACGTATTTCACCTCGAGTGAATTGCACCTTGGCGAGATCAGCCTGGAGTGCTCGCGCGCTGGCGCAGCGGCGACCGCGCTTTGGGCAACACAGAAACTATTACCCTTGATCCCTGACGGTGAATTTGCAACGGGGCTCTCCTGCGGCCGAATGGCCGCGTTGCGCGTCTATGAAAGAGTAAGCCATGATTCGAGATTCCTTGTCGGCCCAGAGCCGGAATTGGATATTCTGATCTTGGCCGTGAAAGCGTATACATTAGAGGAATCGTCCCGTCTCGCAATGGCAATTTTTGATCGCGCGGCGGAACAGGACCTCCATCTGGCTCTCGCACAGGTCCCGATTGCTTTCTTCGGGTCGGGCGCGTGGCCAAATGCACCGTCAGACCGGAAAGTGACCTGTCTGCGGTCTGTGTTAATGAAACCGGAACATTTGGACTGGGTGGACGCGATATGGGAGAGGTTCAGTCAGGCAGCCGCGCATGCGATCTGACTCGAAATTCGGTCAAGGATCCTGTTCAGGATGCGTTTGAACAGGTAGTGCTGGAAAGCAATCTTCTGCGCGTACTTGTATTGCCGTATCTTGGTGGAAAAATTGCCTCCATTCAGCTTCTGCCGGGCAGAGAGGAATTGCTGCAGCAACCTCTGCAGCCTTACGCGCTGCGCACCCCGTTTATGAGCTTCGACGCCGGAGACGCCAGCGGATGGGATGAATGCCTCCCGTCTATCGCGGCATGCGAGATGCAAACCGCATCGGGTACGTCATCGATTCCCGACCATGGGGATTTCTGGCAAATCGCCTGGCAGGTTATTTCGCAAAGCGAGGGCGAAGTGACGCTGTCGGCTGACGGCTTCAGTCTCCCTTTACGCTTCCATAAGACAGTCCGGCTTGAGGGCAATCGTCTCAGCGTGGCATACAGCGTCCGCAACCTGGGCAATGAGCCGTTGGAATATGTGTGGTCGGCGCATCCGCTGTTTGCTGTCGAGCAGGGTGACCGGATCGTGCTGCCTCCTTCGGTGAAAGAGGTCGTCGTGGAAGGGACCGCCCGGAACCGGCTCGGCGAGAAGGGAACCAGGCATCCATGGCCGAAGACGACGCTGGCCAATGAAGGGCTATGTGACCTCACTTTGGTGGGCAATGCAGCAGATGAGATTGGGGATAAGCTCTTTGCCGCCGCTCCGTCTGAAGGCTGGTGCGCTATCGAACGGAAGGGTTTGAAGAGCCGCATCGAGTTGCACTTCGATCCGAATCAGACCCCGCACCTGGGCCTCTGGATCTGCTACGGCGGCTGGCCGGAAAATCAGGAAAAGCGTCAATATTGTGTGGCGCTGGAACCATGCACGGCGGAGGGAGACTCTTTGGCCACAGCCGCAAGCAAGGGCAATGCGTGCCGACTGGCTCCCGGGACGGAGAACCATTGGTCACTTGTATTTCAGGTGATTGGTGTATCGTAAACTTTAATCTTTATTTTAAGATTCACGCCGAGGCCGAACCATGCAGGATGTAAACGGTATCAAAAAATTCCTTCAGGAATCCTTGGGTCAGGAGTGTGTGCTGTTCATGGCTCCCGGCCGCGTGAATCTGATTGGCGAGCATACCGACTACGCCGATGGCTTCGTCATGCCGGCAGCCATTGACTTTGCTACGTTCGCAGCAATTTGCCCCACAGACAGCCGGACCGTGACTGTTTCCTCTAAGAACTTCGAGGAAACGATCCAGCGCCCACTCGACGAAATCGGCACCAGCGGCTCGCATCACTGGAGCGATTATCCCCTCGGCGTGCTCTCCGTCCTGCAGCAGGAAGGGATAGCCGTCCCAGGTTTTCATCTGGCGCTCTACGGCAATGTTCCTCTCGGCGCAGGTCTAAGCTCTTCCGCGTCGATTGAAGTAGCTAGCATGCTTGCGATGCTGCACATCGCGGGAGTCTCAATACCGCTGCAAAAAGTCGCGCAGCTCTGCCAGCGGGCCGAAAACGACTATGTGGGTGCTCCGTGCGGCATTATGGACCAGTTTGTATCGTGTTGCGGCGCAGCGGATCATGCGCTGCTGTTGGACTGTCGCAGCCTGGCGTACCGGCTGGCGCCCATTCCAAAGCATCTCAGTCTCGTCATCTGCAACACCATGGTGAAGCACTCCCATGCAGGCGGCGAATATGGAACTCGCCGCGCTGAAGTCGAAGAAGGCACAGCCATTCTGCACAGCCATCGTCCGGAAATCCGCCTGTTGCGCGATGCAACTTTGGATGACCTCGAGCGCTGGGGCCATGAAATGCCTTTGAACGTCCTTAAGCGGTGCCGCCATATCATTACTGAAAATACCCGCACCGTAGCAGCAGCCGATGCTCTTGAAGCCAACGATCTGAAAACACTAGGGCGATTGATGGCGGAGGCGCACGCAAGCTATCGTGACGATTTTGAAGCAAGCTGCCGGGAGGCCGACGTTATGGTCGAGCTTGCCATCCGGCAAGAGGGTTGTGTCGGCGCGCGACTTACCGGTGGAGGATTCGGCGGCTGCACCGTGAACCTGGTGGAATCGG
This sequence comes from Alloacidobacterium sp., assembly GCA_035482895.1. Taxonomy (GTDB): domain Bacteria; phylum Acidobacteriota; class Terriglobia; order Terriglobales; family Acidobacteriaceae; genus Alloacidobacterium. Next base: position 5,281 of record DATHQH010000130.1, read on the forward strand.
CCCACGCCGAGCAGTTCGCAACCAAGATCGCTGCGGGCTATCAGGAAATCACCGATATTCATCCGGAAATTTACCAGAGCCGTGCATCGGCGGGCGCTCACAAAGTGGAGCAGCCCGTGATGATATTGGAAAAATAGGGGTTACTTTTTGTTTCCATGAACACTGCCTGACCTGACAGCAGATTCTTTTCTCTCGCGCTTTTCTTGTAAACGCTTGCTAAAATTTCATCACCGTGTTGTTTGCCGCCGTGACGGAATAGCAAGCGACGCGGAAAAATCATGTCCGCGCATGTCTGCGGATTGATCACGTTTTGATCAATGTGCGCGGGGAGACGAGTTGAATGAGCCTTCCGATTAGTTTTTCTTCCCTCAATTCTCTTGAGAATTCACGTATTGCCTATTTTTCGATGGAGATTGCCGTCGCCCCGGACATGCCTACCTACAGTGGCGGTCTGGGCGTGCTTGCCGGTGACACCCTGCGTTCAGCTGCGGATATGGGGCTGCCCCTCGCTGCGGTGACTCTGGCGCATCGCAAGGGCTACTTCCGCCAGCACCTCGATGAAAATGGCATGCAAACCGAAGAGGCGCAACCCTGGAACCTTGAAGAGAAGCTGTTGCGGGAAGAGCCAATCGTCACAATCATGATTGAAGGGCGGCAGGTTGCTCTACGTGCCTGGCGCTATGACTTGCATGGTGTGACGGGACACAGCATTCCGATTTATTTCCTCGACGCCGATCTGGAACAAAATGATCCGCGGGACCGTGTGATTACAGATCAACTGTATGGCGGGGATGGAGATTACCGCCTGCGCCAGGAGACGATTCTCGGCATCGGCGGTGTGCGTATACTTGACGCGCTCGGTTACAAAGCAGCCGTCTACCACATGAACGAGGGGCATGCCGCTTTGCTGACGGTGGCCTTGCTGGAAGACCAGCTCAACGGCGCTCCGCTCGCATCGGCGACTAAGGACGACATCGCTGCCATCCGCCAGCAATGCGTTTTCACCACGCATACGCCTGTGCCCGCAGGCCACGACCGTTTTTCTCTCGAACAGGCGCACCGCATTCTCGGTGAAGAGCGTGCCGTTTTTCTGGAACGGAAAGGCTGTATACACGATGGCCTGCTCAATATGACCTATATCGCGCTGTGTTTCTCACGCTTCGTGAACGGCGTGGCCATGCAGCACGGAAAAGTGTCCCGCTCCATGTTTCCGGAATACAACATCAGCGCCATTACCAATGGTGTGCATGCGGCTACATGGACAGCTCCTTCGTTTCAGAGCATCTTCGACCGCCATATGCCGCGCTGGCGCCAGGATAATGTGACGCTGCGCTATGCCATCGATATCCCCGAAGAAGAGATTGAAAGTGCGCATGCCGCGGCAAAACAGCTCTTGTTTGATGCGGTCGCAGAGCGTACCGGTGTCGTACTCAAGCCCGATATCTTCACGATCGGCTTCGCGCGCCGCGCGGCTACCTACAAGCGTGCCGATCTGTTGTTTACCGATCCGGAGCGCCTTGTGCGCTGCGCACAGGAGCATGGCGGCCTGCAGATTATCTATAGCGGCAAAGCCCATCCGGCCGACGAGCCGGGCAAAGCAAAGATCCGCCATGTGATCGAGCTGGCGAAGCAGCTGAATTCCGATATTCTGCGCACGGTCTATCTTGAAGATTATGAATGGACGCTTGGCGCGCTCCTTACAGGAGGCGTGGATCTCTGGCTCAATACGCCGAAGCGGCCTTACGAAGCCTCGGGCACAAGCGGTATGAAGGCTGCGTTGAATGGTGTGCCCAGCCTCAGCATTCTCGACGGCTGGTGGATCGAGGGCTGGATCGAGGGCGTGACCGGATGGGCAATCGAAGATAATGATGACGAGGCCGGGGAGGCAGGATCGTTATACGATCACCTCGAGCACCTGCTTCTGCCGCTCTACTACCAACAGCCGCAGCAGTGGCGCCGTATCATGCGCTCGACCATCGCCCTCAATGGGTCCTTCTTCAATACACAGCGCATGCTCGAGCAATATGTGGTCAATGCCTACTTCCCGGAACAGCGCGTCGATCAGCCTGTGGAAAAATTAGAGCCGGCTTTGGCTAGGTAATCACGTAGCGCAGGAATTCCTCAGGAGAGTGATTGAAATGGAGCGATGGCCTGCTGCGAGATGACTCTGATGCTGTGACCACGTGCAATCACCCCCAGTGGTGCGCGCGCAGATCGCTCGAAAGCCCGCACAATTCAGGAGAACGTCTTTAGCCGGACGCTTTGGACGCGATGACACGCGCGATCGATCAGCCAAAGTGTCTCCTGAGGTATTCCACAACTAATAAGCCTTCGCAATCACCACGCGACGATCCACTCGTTCTCCTGTGATGATGCAAGTTCCAGCACCGTCGAATTCGTCCTTCATCGGTATGCAGCGAACCGTTGCCTTGAATTGTTTCAACCGCGCATCGCAGCTCGGGTCGTCTTTGAGATGGGCCATTACAAATTTGCCACCGCCGTTCTCCGCAGTCACATCCCGGAGAAAGTCTTCGACTTTCTCCAGCGAATCGGCGATTACCGTATTCTCATTCATCCGCTGTTTCGCCTTGCTATACAGATCGCTCTGCATCTCCGCCAGTATCTGAGGCATCCTCGCCACTGCTTCGGCTTGTGGCAGAACCTCCTTGCTACCTGTATCCCGTCGCTTCAAAACGATATTGTTGCTGGCTAGATCGCGCGGCCCTATTTCCAGAACCACGGGAATTCCGCGCCGCTCCCAATGGAAGAATTTTGCACCCGGGGACAATGAGTCGCGTGAGTCGACTTTGGCGTGCAAATCCTTGGCGATCTTGTTCGCGGCTTCCAGCACTGGCCCTCGCTCCTCCTCTTTCCGATAGATAGGGACGATTACCGCTTTGACCGGAGCCACGTTCGGCGGCAGCACCAGCCCTTTGTCGTCCGAATGCGTCATGATGAGTCCGCCGATAAGCCTCGTACTTACACCCCAGCTTGTCTGCCAGACATGTTCCAAAGCGCCTTCCTTGTTTTGGAACTGGACATTGAATGCTTTGCCGAAGTTCTGCCCCAGATCGTGGCTGGTTCCAGCCTGCAGCGCGAGGCCGTTTTGCATCATAGCCTCGATGGAATAACTCCGCAGGGCTCCAGCAAACTTTTCCTGCGAGGTTTTGATCCCTTTGATCACCGGCATGGCCATCACGTTTTCAGCGACGTCGGCATACACGTCCAGCATCCGCAGCGTTTCTTCCAATGCCTCCGCATGGCTGGCGTGTGCCGTGTGGCCTTCCTGCCAAAGGAACTCCGTGGTGCGGAGAAACATGCGCGTGCGCAGTTCCCAGCGCATCACATTGGCCCACTGGTTCACAAGGATCGGCAGGTCCCGCCAGCTTCGAATCCACTTTGAGAAGAAGTGTCCAATGATGGTCTCGGATGTTGGCCGGATCACATAGGGCTCCTCCAGCGGTTTGCCGCCAGCTATCGTGACCACGGCAAGCTCTGGAGCGAATCCCTCCACATGCTCGGCTTCCCTCTGCAGAAAGCTCTGCGGAATCAGCAGCGGGAAGTACATATTCTCGTGACCCAGAGCCTTGAAGCGATCATCCAGCTCGCGTTGCAGCCGCTCCCAAACCGCATAGCCATTGGCTTTGATAACCATGCAGCCTTTGACGATCTCGGCCGGCTCGGCCATGTCGCCCTGCAGCACAACGTCCTGATACCATGCGGCAAAGTCCTGCTGCCGCGGAGTGATTGGTGATTCCGCCATCGTTCCGCTATTTTACTTCGTGCGGAAGGCTTGCTCTCCCTGCAACTTGCAGATACTGAACCCTTTCGGACAAATCGAAGCTCACTCCTCGCGGAGCAGGCGCATCGGATCGACCGAGCGCGCGCGCCGCGACATGACCTGGACAACTCCCGCGCTAGGACGAGCGGATCTCGGGGCGTGGCCTGTGACACAATGGAGGCCAGCGACAGGCTTGCAAGAATTCCGAGGAGCAATCTTGCCGCTGAGCAAATCGTGCAGATAGAACTGGACCATTTCTTTGTCTGTGTCTCCAGAGGTGCTCCCGAGGCTGAGAGCATGCTGCAGTGCGGCCTGCGCGAAGGGCTTCCCAATGATCATCCCGGCCAGGGCACAGCGTGTCGGCGTTTCGACTTTGCGAATGCAATGATTGAATTATTTTGGGTGGACGACCCGGTTGAAGCGCAAGGGGAGAGTACCCGTCGCACTCAGCTCTGGGAGCGATGGTCTGGGCGTGATCATGGAAGCTGCCCGTACGGCATCTGCCTGCGCCCGACAGATGCTGGCCAGGACGAGATACCGTTTCCATCGTGGACTTATCGGCCATCGTACCAGCCGGACCCGCTCGTCATGCATATTGGCGAGGCGGGTATTGCCGAGCCGATGTGGGTCTACATGGGCTTCATGCGGCGGGCCTATCGCGAGAAGCACTTTGTCGAGCATCCCATGGGAGTTCGCGAGATCACCGGATTAACCCTGACCACCCCTGCGCCGCTTCGATCGGCAGCTTCTCAGATCGTCGTCAAAAGTGGACTGATTTCAACGTGCGCCGGTAATCGATATCTGCTCGAAATCGAGTTTGACGGAGGATGCAACCAGCAGGTCAGGGATCTCAGACCGGTCCTGCCCCTCGTGTTTCATTATTGACACAGGTAATGCGCTATCCAAATTTCGACTTTCTGCGAATTTTCTAGGCAAGGGTCAGGAACAAGAATGAGACAGAAGACGTACATTCTACGAAGGGCTTCGTCATCGCCACGTAGGAGTATGAAAATGATGGTCAGTTGGCCGAATCTTGTAGTCGGGTCTGTGTTGGGCACGATACTGGGCGCTATGGCCGATTGGCAGATTGGCGCCAGATTCCGGAAATGGTCGGAGCGTCGGGCACTCACCAGGGAGTACGGCTCTCTGTCCGGTCATTATGTTAACTATCGCATCAGGGATGACGGGACGCATGAACCGACCGGAGGAACCATAGAACTCATCTGGGAACCACAGGACGGCTTATTGGAAGCGACAGGCTTTCACGCAACCGAGAAGCCGGAATGGCATAGCTATATCAAAATGAGCTTGGAATACACGGGGACAGGCACGGGTCACTACAATAACGTGAATTCGATACACGGTGGGATTCAACAGGTCATCTACTCAAAACAAACCCGCTCTTTCAATGTCACGGGAATCAGCCATGCCCGGAAAGAGTTTGCTCATTGCTGGAAACCCCAAGCCATAAATTCTTAGCTCAGGCTGGCCGCATTCTCTTTTCGCTGGCCACAAGACGCATCAGGCGAAACGTCCCGGCGGCGGGCTTGTCTGAAGACACGAAACCGCACCACAGCCACGGGCTTTAAATCGCAAATACCCTAAAGTGATCCAGGCAATATAACCATTCGACGCGAGCACGAGCAAACCAGTTCGGTTCAGATGCCTGTTGGTAATCCACGCAATGACGCACACGCTCGTTATGCCTGTGTAGACAAAGAGGGCGAAGACAAGTCACAAGTCCAATGATCCATAGGATGCGCAGCATCGGTTGGGTGCAATTCATTGGACGATGGCAGGGCT
>DATHQH010000131.1:0-8081 GCA_035482895.1 Alloacidobacterium sp.
TGCGTAGCAGCATCAGGGCTGAATGTCTTGCCCTTCTCGATGCCGATGGATTTCAGCTGATCGATCATCGCCTTATCGCGCGTGAGCCACGGCTCCATCTGGACAATGCGATTGAGCGATTCGAAGTAGCGCATGTCCCAAGGAATCGTAGCGTCATAGACCACGTCTATCGCATCGGTGAACTGCGTCTCGGGCGGATGCGCCGCCTGCGAGAGCGGGTAGAGCTTGATCCGTTTGCCATAGGCGACGGCGTTGGCAATATCGGCCTCGCTGTTGCTCTTCAGGATGGAGCGCAGCAGAGCGTAGCCCTCATAGTTGTAGGTCTCAAGCGGAATATAGCCGGAGGGAGCTTTATCTTTGTAACCGGGAGGCAGCAGCAGGTACTTGCCGCCCTTGCCCCCATCGGTGCCTGCCGGTCCCACGTCCGCGATGGCCGTCTGCCAGCAATCGTCAATGGAGCCGGTAATCGAACCATCGGCGCCAGCAGGAGGGATCTCAAGAACCATGGGTCCTGCGTCCTTCGTATTGAAGAACGGCATCAGGTAGATCGAGTCGGGATTCGGCGTCAGCGTCTGGTTCTTCCAGTCGAAGAGACGCGACCAGAAGACCACCTTGTTGCTGCCTTCTCCCGCCTTGGCGTCATGCACCATCGCCTGATACATACGGTCGAAGTTGACCGCCGGAATGCCCCAGATGACGTCCTCCACCGCGCGTCGCTCGACGGTGCGATCGGCAAGCTCCTGCGGCGACATGGATGTCTTGGCTCCTGTGTCCTTCTGTTGCATATCTTCCGTCTGCTTAGGCTGCGCACATCCCATCAGCAAGCCCGCAAGAATTGAAGCCACGATGAACACATTCCGGTGCTTCTGCATTTCGCATACCTCCTCGGAAGAACGCACCCAATCTGCTCCAAACACTCGGGTGAACCCGATGTTTGCATCGAGAAAAAATCTGAACTACGGGTGCGCTTATGTGGAACAGCAATACGAAAAACGATTGGGAAAGCCAGCAACAGGACCTGCGAAAAACCGCAATCACTACAACGCTGCCTGCTCTTCTTGATTCCGTGCCCGGTGGGATGTCGAAGGGGCACCTTGAATCCGCAGCGATTCTCGGCTGGAAGCAATCGAAAGTCAATCTAAGAATTCGTAGCGCTAATAATGCAGGCTCTTAATGAGCAGGCTAGTGGAAAGAGCGACCCAACTTCCCGACCTCTGGGAAAAAAGCATGTTTCTCAGGGCACTCACACGATGCTGCGTTCAGAGATTACTTTCGAGAACGGCGTTTACCAAGACCCATCAGGTTCATAGAATGATAGCGAGACTCATTGTGAGGACGCTACTTGTGAATAGACACGACGATGGAAGCGCTGGAGATGCAAATTACGGACGGATTGGGCAGGGGTATACGGCGTACCGTAAGCCGGACCCTGCCATCGCCTCCTTCATCGAGAAGGCTTTTGGTGACGTGGACACAGTGCTCAATGTCGGCGCTGGTGCAGGGTCGTATGAACCTCTGCATCGTCACGTGACCGCAGTCGAGCCATCAGCTTCCATGCGAGAGCAGCGGGCCGCCCATCTTAGCAAAGCGATTGATGCAAGGGCAGAGGCTTTGCCTTTTGAGAGTGACTTCTTCGACGCCAGCATGGCCACGTTCTCGGTCCATCAGTGGTCCGACCTGGAAGGTGGTCTTGCAGAGATGCGGCGAGTCACGAAAGGGCCGGTGCTCATTCTTACCTGCGACCCTGCCGTGCTGCGTGATACCTGGCTGTTTGAGTATGCGCCGGAAATGATCGACGTAGAAGTGAGGCGATATCCCTCCGTGGACAGGATTAGTAGCGCCCTGGGCTCAAACGTATCCGTACTGCCCGTGCCTATTCCGTTGAACTGCACAGACGGCTTCAGCGAAGCTTATTACGGCCGTCCGGAATGCCTTCTCGACCCTGGAGCGAGACGCGCGAACTCCGCGTGGAGCTTTGTAGATGCAGCGGCTGAAGCTCGCTTCGCTCACAAGCTAGATGCTGATCTTAAAGCGGGTGTTTGGGACCAAAAGCACGGCGCGCTTCGCAACCTCCCCTTTTTTGAGGGATCGCTACGGCTTGTTGTTGGTAGAGTTCAAGACGATAGGTAGCGATATGTCGGCTTGTCGGAATCAACCATGGCATTTGTACTAATTCTGACGCCCTATAGGAGCACCACTTTTTGCCCCTGTTCCTCCACCAGTCCTGTAGATTCCGGTCGTTTGTCCGTTAAGCCTTGTCAAGCCCCCTGATCGCAAAATAGTTTATAAGCCATTGAAATGAAACTGCTTATTTGCGGAGCAGTTTGGCATATTGTTTCCCCCGAAACTGATATTCTTGAAATAGAGAGAAAGCTCGCCTGCCTGGCGGGCTTTTTCTATTGCCCGACAAGAGGACCCCTCGCTAAGTGACTGAAAATACAGGAATCAACCTAACCCGTTTGAAATCATCAGCATAGCCGGGGATGATCCCCCGCTAAGTGATTGAAAATAAATGGAAGCGACGTAGCAGGAGGGGGAGGAGGGTACCACTCCCGGGTGGCGCACCCGGAGGATATCGGTTATCGTAGTGCGACCCGAAAGAGCAGTTCTGTAAGTGTGCTGTAAAAGCCGTCTACTTGCACTTGATCATGAAACGGTGAAAATCGGCATGGCGACACGCGACTCGCTTTTGGAATTACAGAACAAAATCAGCCAGACCGTCCTCGGGCAGGAAGCAATGATCGAGCGCCTCTTGATCGGCCTCCTCGCCAACGGAAATCTTCTGGTCGAAGGCCTTCCCGGACTCGCCAAAACCCGCGCCATCAAAAAGTTAAGCAAGTTTCTCGACGCCGGTCTCTCGCGCATCCAGTTCACGCCCGACTTACTTCCTTCAGACATCACCGGATCCGAGATCTACTACAGCGCCGAAGGCAAAGGCGAGTTCCGCTTTCAACCAGGACCTGTCTTCAATAACCTTGTTCTGGCGGATGAGATCAACCGCGCGCCTGCAAAAGTGCAGGCTGCGCTTCTGGAAGCGATGGAAGAGCGCACCGTCACAGTCGCCGGTAAAACCCATGCGCTGCCAAAACTCTTCCTGGTAATGGCAACACAAAACCCCATCGAACAGGAAGGGACCTATCCGCTGCCGGAAGCGCAGATGGACCGCTTTCTGATGCATGTCTACGTCGACTATCCGGAAGAGAAATCGGAGCGCGACATCATGCTGCTGGTACGCGGCGAAGAAGTGGATACTGCCGCAACCGGTTCCTCGGCAGCAACTGAACGCATTTCGCAGGATGTCATCTTTGCCGCACGGGACGAGATTCATGCCGTGCAGATGGCTCCAGCCGTCGAGCAGTACATCGTCGCATTGGTTGAAGCCACGCGCTATCCCGAGCGTTACGACAAAGACCTTCGCAAGTGGATACAAATCGGCGCAAGCCCGCGCGGGACGATAGGCCTCGACAAGTGTTCTCGCACCTATGCCTGGCTGAAGGACCGCGATTACGTGCGCCCCGACGACGTACAGGCAATCGCGCACGACGTGCTGCGTCACCGCATCCTGTTGAGCTATGACGCGCAGGCCGAAGGCGTGAAGGCCAATCAGGTCATCAGCAGGATCATAGAACTGGTCGCGGTCGCATAATCCGAGGGTCATCCTCATGGGAGCCTACGCAGAACTCGATTCGCTGATAGCCCTGCAGTTCAAGACAGGCGGCTTCACGCTCCGGCACAACCAGCCCGTCCACAGCCTCCTCTTTGGCAGGCGAGCATCGCACGTGCGCGGGCGTGGACTCGACTTCGAGGAGCTCCGCAGTTACGTAGCCGGGGACGATGTCCGCAGTATCGACTGGCGCGTAACAGCCCGCATGCGAAAACCCTATGTACGGGTCTACTCCGATGAGCGGGACCGCCCCACCATGCTTGTGGTAGACCAGCGCATCAACATGTTCTTCGGCAGCCGCGTATCGATGAAATCAGTGATCGCAGCGGAGGTGGCCGCGCTCGCTGCATGGCGAGTCTTTCATCAAGGCGACCGGATCGGCGCGTTCATCTTCAACGACGATGCCACAGAGGAAGTAAGGATACGCCGCAGCCGCGCTACGGTGCTGCGCATCCTGGGCCGCATGGTGTATCAGAACCGGCTGCTGCGCGCCGATTCGCCTTCTCAGCCAAAGCCCGGACGCCTGAACGAGATCATCGAAGCAGTCGCCCGCATCTGCCGCCATGACGCACTCATCCTCATCGCCAGCGATTTCGACGGGGCTGACCAGACTACCCGAGATCTGCTCCTTCATCTGTCACGCTCCAATGACGTGATCTGCTGTCTTACATACGACCCGCTCGCCGTACACCTGCCGCCCGCCGAGCAACTGATTGTAAGTGATGGCGAACTGCAGGTTGAGCTTTCGCTGGGTGAAGAAAAAATGCGCAAGAGCATTCTTGACGCTTCCGATACACGACTGCGCTTCATCCTCTCCTGGCAGCATGAGATTGGCGTCCCTGTGCTGCCCATCAGTACAGCAGAAGATGTATCACAGCAGCTGCGGCATCTGCTCGGCCGTGTGATTGCGGCGAGGAAGCGGATATGACAGCGCCTCTCGACAAGCTGCACGACTTTTATCAACCTTCCCCACCAGCATGGACTCCGCAAACAATCGGCTGGTACGTGGTCTTTGTCCTATTCGGCCTCCTTATTGTGTGGCTTATCTTTCGCACCGTCCGTCATTGGATGAGAAACCGCTATCGCCGCGAAGCGCTTCGTGAACTGGCAGCAACGTCACCCGACCAATTCTCGACGCTGCTCAAGCGAACAGCTTTGGCAGTGTGGCCGCGCGAGCGCGTAGCTTCGCTCAACGGCAAAGCGTGGCTCACATTTCTCAGCGAGACTGCCGCAGACGGTGCCTTCCATCACGCTCCCGGCAGCCTCATCGAAGACATTGCGTTGCGATCCACTCTCCTATCGGCAGCAGACGAGCAGACTCTCAGACAGCTCACCGCCAACTGGATACGGAGGCACCGTGTACAGACTTGAGTATCCATGGCTGCTGACGCTGCTTCCGCTCCCGCTGATTGTTTACTGGCTGCTGCCGCCATACAAAGAAGAGCAGGATTCACTTCGCCTGACATTTTTCAACTACATCACTTCCGCCATAGGAGTTACGCCCGAGCCTGGAGCGGTGATTCCCAAAACGAACTGGCTCCAGAAGATTCTCGCGCCGGTTTGGTGGTGTCTCATTCTGCTCACGCTGGCAAGGCCACAATTCGTCGAGCCGCCGATTCAGAAAATCCAGCCTGGCCGCGATCTTATGCTCGCGCTCGACATTTCTCAGTCGATGGAGACGCCGGACTTCCACACTCCGGACGGCAAGCGCATGCGCCGCGTCGATGCTGTGAAGCAGGTTGTGAGCCAATTCATCAGCAGACGCAAGAACGACCGCATTGGCCTGATCGTCTTTGGACAGGCTGCTTACCCGGTGGTTCCTTTTACGCTGGATCATGATGCCTGCCTCAAAATCCTCAGCCAGACCGATGCAGGAATGGCCGGCCCACAAACGATGATCGGCGATGCCATCGGCCTGGCGATCAAGCAATTTGACAACAGCGAAGCCAAGCAGCGCGTTCTTATTCTATTGACCGACGGCAACGATACCGGTAGCAGGGTGCCTCCGCGCAAAGCCGCAGAAATCGCCGGCCAGAAAGGTATTACGATTCATGTCGTCGGGCTGGGTGATCCTCGCGCCACAGGCGAGGACAAAGTGGATTACGCGACGCTGGGCGCGATTGCGAAGGCTACAGGCGGCCAGGTATTTCATGGGGAAAACCGTACAGAGTTGGGAAAGGCATACGATACCCTCGACAAGATCACGTTGCAGAACTTCAAGACGCTCAGCTACCAGCCAAAGCGTGAGCTCTTTATGGTACCGCTCGGAGCTGCGCTGGCGCTGCTCGTTGGCTATCACGTGCTCATGCTTCTCATTAACATACTGCTGCGCATCTTTTCCGGTCGCCGCCAGATAGAGGACGAAGCAACATCGGACGTCTTCAAGGTGCACGTATGAGCGAGATACGAGCGTGGTTCGCCGCGCTGCACTTTCTACGTCCACACTGGTTGTGGCTCCTGCTGGCCATACCTCTCATCTATCTATCATTTCGCATCCGCGATGACGCGAAGGCGCGCTGGAAGCGCTACATTGCCCCAGAACTTTTGGAGCACTTGATTGTCGCCCATCACCGGCACTGGCGCTATCGCCCCATTCATATGGTTTGCCTGCTTATTCTTCTTGGAGCAGTCGCCCTTTCAGGTCCGGCATGGAAGCGCGAGCAGCCTCCATTCACGGAAGATAAAGCGCCACTCGTCATCGCACTTGATCTTTCGCAAACGATGGATGCAATCGATGTCGATCCGACGCGGATCGAACGCGCAAAGCTGAAACTGCGCGACTTGTTGAAAGTGCGCAATGGTGCGCGCACCGCCCTCTTTGTCTATGCAGGAATGGCGCATATGGTGCTGCCGCTTACAACCGACTTCTCTTTGTTCGATCTTTATCTCACTTCACTTTCCACCTCCTTAATGCCGAGAAGTGGGAAGGACACAGCGAAGGCGCTCCATGCAATTGAGGATTTTCTCAAAGACGAACCGGTTCCGGGCACCATTCTCTTCGTCACCGACGGAATCGAGTCTCAGGCGATTCTCGCTTTCCGTGAGTTCACCGCCAACAAAAAAGACAAAGATGACATCCTTGTAATGTGCGTGGGTACATCGCGGGGCGGCCCTGTACAGATTGCTCCGAACCGTTTTCTTACCGACCGCATGGGACGACGCGTTTACGCGAAGCTCGACGTAGAGACCTTGCGATCTTTAAAACGCATGGACATCGCCGCGACGACTCTCACACTGAATGACGATGACGTTGATTGGATTCAACGCCGCGCCCAGCACCATCTGCAAGCTGTGCAGCAACGCGACAGTAAAACGCGCTGGATCGACGAAGGCTACTGGCTCACCGTCCCCATAGCAGTCGTAGCTGTCTTCTGGTTCCGCAAAGGCTGGACAGTGCGCTGGACATCAACCGCCTTAGCTGTGATCTTTATTATGCCTCCTGGCGACAGCGGCCGTTTCTCATGGATGGACCTCTGGCTGACACATGACCAGCAGGGCCGCTATTACTACCAGAAAGGCAAGTATCAGAAAGCCGCTGAGAAATTTGAAGACCCTCTATGGAAGGGGCTGGCGTTCTCACATGCCGGAGACTATGAAGATGCTCTCAGCGCTTTTGCCCTCATCGACACCGCCGAAGCCTGGTACAACCAGGGCAATGCTCTCGCACATTTGGAAAAATATCCGGAAGCCGTGCAAGCATACCAGCAGGCGTTAGCACGCCGCAGTCCCTGGCCGGAAGCGCAGGACAACCTCACACTCGTCGCATCGCTCATTCCCAAGACAAAGCCAAAAGACAAAAATCAGCAGGAACAGGAGATTCCTCCCGACTTGCCGCCCGATCAAATAAAGTTCGAAAAAAAAGGCGAACAGGGCAAAAAGACGCAGATCAAGATGGACCCAAAGAAGATGGCAGAAATCTGGATGCGGAATATCCAGACGACTCCGGCAGATTTTCTACGGCGTCGCTTTGAAGTGCAGGCCGCGAAGGAGTCACATCCATGAAACGATTGCCTCTGGCGCTGCTACCTGTTCTTTGTGCTTCTATCGCATCGGCGCAAACGCCTATCATCCACGCACATCTCGAACCGGCAACCGGCATTATCGTGGGCCAGCCAGTGCATCTTGTTGTCGAGGTTCTCGTGCCCAACTATTTCACAGGCAGCCCAGACTTTCCGGAGTTTGAGATTGAAAATGCCATCGTAGTCCTGCCGCAGGAGAGAGCCCAGAATACGAACGCAAAAGTGAACGGAACCACCTACGCAGGTATCGCTGAAATATACTCGCTGTATCCACAGCAACCCGGCGATTTTCAGATACCACCCGCGCAGCTTACAGTGCCCTACGCCAGCAACCCGCCAGCAACGACCGTGGTGCATCTATCGCTTCCTACTCTCACATTCCACGCTGACCTTCCAGT
>DATHQH010000132.1:0-25296 GCA_035482895.1 Alloacidobacterium sp.
GAAGCCCGATGGTGGCAAAAAGCAAGAGCAGCAGGCCGAGGATCACGGTGTTGGAGATGAGAACTCCGCGGTATCCAAATCGTGTAAGGACTCGCGGCAAGAGGAACTTCGTACTCATCGAAGCGATCGCCTGTGGCATGATGAGCAGTCCCGATTGAATGGGACTGAAGCCAAGACCCACTTGATAAAGGAGCGGCAAAAGGAATGGCACGCCCCCGATACCAAGTCGAGTAAAGAAGCCGCCGCTGACTGCTGACCGAAATGTACGAATCCCAAACAGCTTCATTTGCAAGAGCGGGAACGCGGTCCGGGTCGCATGAAGGCCATAGCCTCCGATGAGTGCTAGAGAGACGGTCAACAGCCCAAGGATCTCGCGACTGCTTAGCGTATGCTCCCCGAAAATCTCCAGCACATAGGAGAGCAGCCCGATGCCTGAACCGAACAGGATGAGACCGACAATATCGAGCGGCGGTGTCTTCTCTTCGCGGTAATCGGGCAGATGCAGGTACACCATCAATAAGCCAGCCAAGCCAATCGGGATGTTCACGAAAAAAATGAATCGCCAGTGCAAGTATCTGACGATCAGGCCGCCTGCAATGGGGCCGAGCATCGGACCGATCAAAGCGGGAATGGCAACAAAGCTCATGATGCGGACCAGTTCGGACTTGGCGAAGGTTCGCACCAGAGTGAGCCTGCCTACCGGTACCATCATGGCTCCGCCGCACCCCTGCAAGAGGCGACAGGCAACCAGCAAGTGGATGTTGCTTGAAATGCCGCAAAGAACTGATCCGAGGGTGAACAGGGCGATGGCAGATGCAAAAATCCGGCGAGTCCCGAACCGATCCGCCATCCAGCCACTGATCGGAATGAAGACAGCCAGACTTAACGTATAGCTGGCCAACACTGACTTCATGCTCAGCGGAGATACGTTCAGTGCTGCCGAAACGGCGGGGACAGCTGTGTTGAGAATCGTTGTGTCCAACGACTCCATAAAAAATGCAACCGCGACCAGCCAGGGCAGCAGATGCCTGGTCGAAGCGGACGGCGCTGACGGATTCGGTGTGGTGCCGATGAGGCTCATGCGAGATGCGTTATCACTCCAGCATACGCAGCCGCCATCACAGCTGGCGCGTCTTTCCGGAGGGAGAAACGTTCGAGCCGTGGTGTTTTGCAGTCCATCAGCCTCACTCCTTGCACTCGGGAAAATTCGCTCCGGTCCTAATAAACAGGCCCTACACCCGAGGTAAGAATAGTCAGCGCGATGCCAGCCGTTCTTTCACTTGAGCAGAGAGAAGCCGCACCTGCTCCTGGGTGATGTGAGCCTCGCCGTTCAGAACCACCAATAGGCGTCCGTCCCCGGCATCTTTGAATTGAGCATTCTGGATCGCGACATAACCCTGTACCGCTGGGGGAAGGGTTGCACCCAGATTCGTGCCCTTCTGCAACGCGGAGAGCATTGCGCTTTGAATTTTTTCGCGTATCGTTTGGCCAAGCATCCCTGAGCGCAGTAGTTCGCCGAGAGAACCATCCGCCTGAATCTGCCCGAGCTCCGGGACCAGTTGTAATCCTGTGCCGTCTTCAGCAACTGCAGGGGTGAGCTTGATCTGGACCTGGGCGTCGCCTCCGATCAACTTCCTGGCTGCCTGTTTGCCCAGTACCTTGACGCACGCCCAACGCTCATAGTGCAGCTGAATCACGGCCAGGCTTGCGGGATCGGCAGGGGTGAGCGTGGCATTCTGAATCGTCATGCGCTCACCGCAGCGGTCATCCTTATCCATCTGGGAGCTCAGCAGATCAGTCAAGTTGCTCTGCAGATCGGAGAGATCGCCAGTGAGCTCAAGATTCAATGTCAGCGGATTGCGGTTCCTTGACGAAAGGGTGAGGATCGCCGAGGCGGTAATTGCGATGGGCTGGCCTTTGACATCAAGCGGTATCTTTATGGGTGGAATTTTGAAGACAGTGTTCTGGGCGCTTGCGCTAAGCGGCGAGGCTCCTATGGCAAGGATCAAAGTGAGCGCCATGGCGCCGCGCCGCCTGCATGATGTCGAAGCGTGTTGGTGGACAAACCGGCTGAAGGCTCCGAAGCGTACGAATCTAACGAAAGAACAGAATGCCGAGAGAAATAGAGATGGGTAGAGCCATGAATTCTTCAACGACGACTTCAGCGGAACCTCCCGGAGACTCATTCCATCGTGCTTCGATGGTTCAGTTTCTTTATTAGACGAACTTGCGACAATTTAGGTTTAGCGTTCAGATATCAAGCGATGGCAAGCTAGAATCGTTGGAGATTATGGCTCTATCTACCGGAGTTCGCATCGGCCCGTACGAGATCGTCGCCTCTTTAGGTTCGGGAGGCATGGGGGTTGTCTATAAAGCGCGGGACACACGGCTGAACCGCTTCATCGCCCTTAAAACGCTCTCCGGAGAAAGAGTCGGCGATGCCGATGAGAGTCGACGTTTTCTTCGCGAGGCTCAGGCAGCATCACAGCTTAACCATCCGAACATCATCACCATCCATGAAAGCCTGGAAGAAGACGGTATGTGCTTCCTGGTCATGGAATATGTCGTCGGCAGCACGCTCGAAGTGGTGCTTGCAACTAAGACTCTATCGATCGCGGATGCGATGCACTATGCCGCTCAGATCGCGGATGGACTTGCTGCGGCGCACTTCGCCGGCATTATTCATCGCGACCTCAAGCCGGCCAATATCATGATTACCGAAGACGGCCGCGTCAAGCTGCTGGACTTTGGGCTGGCAAGATTTGTGCATCGTGCGTTGCCTGGCGATATTACGACGACCGCGCAAACGCTGCAGGGAACGATACTGGGCACCGCGCCCTACATGTCGCCCGAGCAGGCGCAAGGCCGCGTGCTGGATGTGCGGTCCGACATCTTTTCGTTTGGGTGTGTGCTCTACGAAATGATCTGCGGCAAGCGGGCGTTCGAGGGCGAATCGTGGGTCGCAACGCTCGCGGCCATCCTAAGAAGCGAGCCAACCCCGCTGCGCCAGCTGCAGTCTGCAGTCCCGGCTATTCTTGAACAGCACGTAATCCACTGTCTGCGCAAGGATCCCGGCGAACGCTTTCAGACCATGCCCGAGGTGAAACGGGCGCTCGCGGGCATATCGCTGAATGGCGCGGCGAATTACGAGAAGCCTTCCATCGCCGTACTGC
Organism: Alloacidobacterium sp.; assembly: GCA_035482895.1. GTDB lineage: Bacteria > Acidobacteriota > Terriglobia > Terriglobales > Acidobacteriaceae > Alloacidobacterium. The sequence goes on from DATHQH010000132.1 coordinate 3,174, forward strand.
CTTTTGCCAACCTGAGCGCGGACAAGGAAAATGAGTACTTCAGCGATGGTCTGGCGGAAGAAGTGCTGAATGCGCTCACCAAGATCCCGGAGTTGCGAGTTATCGCGCGGGGATCGGCATTCGCATTCCGCGGTCAGGAACACGATCTACGCACCATCGGGCAAAGGCTCAGGGTCGAGACCATCCTGGAGGGCAGCGTGCGCCGGGCCGGAAATCGTATCCGCATTACGGCGCAGTTGATCAAGGTCGACGATGAATCGCATCTCTGGTCAGAGAGATACGACCGTGAGCTGACCGATGTATTTGCCATTCAGGACGACATATCGCAGGAGATCGCCAGTGCCCTCAAGGTAAAGCTGACGCCGCGCGAGAGCCGGCCCACGAACATAGATGCCTACCAGAGCTATCTCAAGGGCATTTACTGGTATCAGCGATATACGGCGCACAGCCTTGTCCTGGCCAAAGAATCGTTTGAGCAGGCGCTGGCATCCGATCCCACTTATGCGCCGGCGCATGCAGGCCTGGCTGTCTTCTATTACAGCATCGGCGCGCTGAGCATTCAGCGCATGAGCGACGTGGGACCCCTGGCGAGGGCAGCGGCAGAGAAGGCACTCGCCATCGATCGGGACCTGAGCGAGGCTCATAGTGTTCTCGGGCTGCTCGCCGGTGCCGTTCAGTATGACTGGAGGGGGGCAGGTTTGCATTTTCAATCCGCGATGGCTGTCGACCCGGTGCCGCCGCTGGTCCGGTCGCGTTACGCACTCTATTTCCTGTTACCTCTGAAGAGATATGAGGAGGCGGTGTTGCAATACCACCGCGCATTGGAGACAGATCCCCTCTCCATGATGGTCCTCTTCGGACTTTCATTTGCTCTTTACTGCGATCGCCGGTACGACGAGGCCATTGAGCACGCCGCCAAAGCACTCGACCTCTATCCCGATTACTGGCTCGTCCACTTCGCCATGGGCATGGCTCAGTCGCAAAAGGGAGCGGTTCAGGAAGCGATCGCCAACCTGGAAGCTGGGTTGCAGTTATCGCCCTCGTTTGCGTTGGCGACAGGCTATCTGGCCGCCTTGTATGGCCGCGCGGGCAACACTGAGCACGCTGAGAACTTAATGGCTGAGCTCGCAGAGCGCAGACAGCGATCCTACGTCTCATCCGCAGCTTTTGCGGTCTACTATGCCGCCATGGGACAAGCCGATTTCATGTTCGAGAGCCTCAACGCTGCGCTGGCGGAGCGTGAACCCTTCCTCACGCGCATGGATGCGGAGCCATACTTCTGGCCCTATCGCTCTGACCCTCGCTACCAGGATTTGCTCAGAAGCATGCGGCTTCAGTGACGCGACCAGCCCTCACATTGGCCTGTTAGCACCACCCTCTGCGAATTCCTAGGCATCTCCAGCACAAGCGACGCCAAAGCACACAGAGGGCATGGCGTGAACAACTGTGTGGAACCACACACTTCGCCGTGTAGTACCCTCTATGTTTTTTTGTCTTCAATTCTCATACTTTTGATTGGGCGGGCATTCACAGACCGCCAGGATCTGTGTGGAAGTCTCGTCCCGCTCTTTCATGACAGGAATGAAAAGGTTCGCTTACGCGCAGCTGGTGCATATTTGCATCTCGCGCTTTCCTCTCAGGACGGGGCGCTGCCATTCGATGCAGTCGATCTTGATCGATGATCTTACGGAAAGTATCACGAACTGTTTTTTGAATGAAGGGGTGAATATGTCTATCGCGGTTTCCATCATTGGTGCTTCGGGTGCCGTCGGCACAACGCTAGCTACTCACATCCTGCGCAGTGACTTGCTGGGGCCATACGATCGTCTTCAACTTGTCGGAAGAGGCATATCCGCAAGCACAGCAAAATTACTAGCGACTCGCATCGACTTGCTCGACGCGTTCGATGACGAACGCGTCGAAATCGAAGTGGTCCCGAACATCGAAGACGTAGATGGCGACGTTGTCATCGTATGCGCTGGAAATACGATCTCATCTAAATCCATGAACCGGCGCGAACTGGGCGCTGCAAATCTTCCGATATTTGAGCATATAGCGGATGCGTGCGCTTCTCGTGTTCCCGAAGCACTTTTTATTGTCGTGAGCAATCCTGTGGAACTGGGGGTAGAGGTTTTCTCCAATAAGCTCAACCGGCACCGTGTTCTGGGAATGGGGGCACAGCAGGATTCACTCCGCTTTGCTCGAGCGATTGCAAAAGATCTGGGAATCAGCCGCTACGATGTCCACGCGTCCGTTCTCGGCGAACATGGTCAGGCTATGGTGCCCTTGTGGAGCACTGTCGAGCTCATGCTCTCCGATCCAGCCCTGGAGGCCGTCCTTTCTCAGTTGAAGGAATTGAGCGGAGCCATACTGCTTGAAGAAAGGGTCGCAGCACTTCAAGACCAAGTCTCCGAGCTGCTTCGTTCCGCAAAGATTGCTGAAGCATACGAAATCACTCGGCGCGCATTACCAGACGCGCGAATCCTGGTTGAACCGATGATTACCGGCCACACGATGCATTCAACACCAAATGCAACAGCAAACGCGACTCTACAATGTATTGCCGCGGCAATGATGAACGATCATAGACGCATTCATGGCCAGGTAATGCTTGACGGTGAGTTTCTGAATCTCAACGGAGTCTGTGGCGTCCCACTTAACGTAAATCAAGAGGGATGGCAAGTCGCACAGCTCGACGGACTTACAGCCAACGAACAGATTCAAGTCAGAAGTGCTGCTCATTCAATTCATGACTATCTGAGCAGCGTATATTCCACAGCCGACCGGCTGGTCGAGGTCCAATAAAAAGAACGCGGTCGGCTGCTTCGGAGTGCTCAGCTACTCGTCTACCGCTACTCGAGGAAGCTCACCCGGGTATGTAAGAACACTCAATAGACGCCCGGAATCAGCCGCTTAGTGCTTCGGCAATAGTCTTCGTAATCGGCTCCAAAAGCCATGCGGAGCGCAGTCTCTTCAACATGAATGCGATACAACACAGCCAGCGTCGGTGGAACGAGGATAACGGCAAAACAGGCCCATGTGCGTGCGTGAAGGGCAAAAGCCAGAAGAATCAGTTCCAAACCGAGATAGGAAGGATGACGGACCAGGCTATAGAGCCCGCTTCGCTGCAGTCTCTGCCCGGTGCGCATGGCTACGTTTGTGCTGAAGGCTCTGCCCAGCGTAACGATGGCTACGGCACGAACTCCCAGACCGAGAAGCAAAATCACCAAGGCCGCCGGCCGCAGCCAACTATGACTCCCTGGCATGTCGACGGGGAACAATCGGTGCATCCATTGGTCGATCCTGAACGATAGAACAATTACGACCCAGAGAACGATCTGCGTCCCGCGATCCTGGATCTTGCCCTCACTCCGGCGTGTTTGGGTGAGCACAACGATGAGAATTTCCCCTACGAGCCATACGGTTGCCAGTGCATTAAATAAGAATTCGAGATTCATGATCCCTCTCTCTCTTGACCGTAAAAGAAGAATGCGCTGGATGGCCCAGAAAAAACAGTAGCAACTGTCATCGATGCTCGCAATAAAGGGTGGCTTTGAGGTGCGATGGCAGCTGTCCTCTCGATCCTGACAGACTGGATACGATGTATCTGGGAAACTGCCTCAATCTTCCGGGGATTCAAACTAACCCACTGCCAGGGCTTCGCCTAACAGGGGGAGAGTTTTAGCCGGGATGTGGCTGACTTCTTCATGGAAATTTGGCGGAACCAACAGAATCGCCCCGGCCAAAGCCGAGGCGATTCCAGCAACAACCCGGTTGCGTCTTAGAACTGGTTCCAGAGGAACTGGTTATAGACCTCGTGATGGAATTGCACTTCCTGCGCCTTGACGAACGTTCCCAACAGGCGCGGGCAACGGTCAGCGGATGCCTGCTTAAGATCGGCAAAGCGAGCCTTCACATCTTCACCGAGCAGCTTCGTTGTCCACGTTGAGTCGCGGAAATGTTCGATTGCCGTATAGATGTTGTCCGGCAGGAAGCGCTGTGCCTGACGCAGGTTCTCAATCGTCGCGGTATCGCCATCGAGGCCGGACTTGAAGATCGAATACAGCACCAGGTAAGGATTGGCGTCCGGAGCCACCGATCGCACTTCCACGCGCATACTTTTTTCGTTGCCTATGGGAATGCGAATCATCGAGCCGCGATCGACGGCCGAGGCCTTGAGCTGGTTCGGAGCTTCAAAATGGGGATCGAGGCGGCGGTACGAGTTCACGCTGGAGTTCAGGAGCAGGCAAATGTCGTTGCCGTGCGTCAGAATGCGATCGACAAAATCCCACCCAACTTTGGCCAGCTTCTCCTCGCCCTTCGGGTCCCAGAAGATATTCTTGCCTTCCTTGCTGATCGAAACGTTGGTGTGCATGCCGCTTCCGTTCACACCCACAACCGGCTTGGGCAGAAAGGAGGCGGTCATCCCCATCTTGGTCGCTACTTCGCGGCAGATGAGCTTGTAGAGCTGGATCTGGTCTGCGGCGGCGACGACCTCACCGTATCCATAATTGATTTCAAACTGCGACGGCGCGACTTCCGGGTGGTCTTTCTCATTTTCAAAGCCCATGGCGCGCTGCACTTCGGCAGTCGTATCGATAAAGGTGCGAAGCGGGTCGCCCGGCAATGAGTGGTAGTAGCCGCCGGTATTTACATATTCGAACCTGCCTGTTTCGGGGAAGCGGCGCTCGGCGTCCGTACCCGCGAAGATGAAGCCTTCAATCTCATTCGCGGCATTCAGCGTATAGCCCTTTTTCTCATGCAGCTCATGAGCAAAGCTTTTTAATACGCCGCGCATATCGGCAGTATAGGGAGAGCCTTGCTTGTCAATGACTTCGCCAAAGACCAACACCTTGCCGGAGCCGAAAATGTCCGACGGGCCCCAGTAAAACGCGCTCCAGTCAATGCCGAGGCGCAGGTCGCTCTCGCGCTGCGCGGTAAAGCCGCGGATCGACGAGCCGTCGAAGGTGAGGTTGTCGTAGCTCTTGATCAGGAATTTTTTGTCGTAGTCGAGCATGTGCAGGCGGCCTTCAAGGTCGCTGAACAGCACGGTAACCGCCTTGATTTCCTTCGTATCGGTCAGGTACTTGAGGCGTTCTTCCTGAATTTTGTGGGCGGCGACACGGTTCTTCCGCTGTTCTTTGGCACTCAGGTTTAGGTCTTCCAGCTCTCCGTATGAGAGCGACAGGAATTTACGAAGTTCGTTGGACATGCATCTCCTCTGGATGGGTATAACCGGCGCCCACCGTGGCTCACCCCTGTCGGCAAACAGATGAGCTCGACCTGGCTGGTTGTTCTCTTAACAGGGTACCGTGACAGTATAAAGATATCGCCGATATCAGAAAAAGTAATATTGGAAATAGAATTTACTTATCAAAAGAGCTTTGGACTAGCCGAAACAGCTCCTACTTGCTGAGTTCGATGGAGATGATCTGGCCGGCAATGGATTTATCGGAGACCTCAGCGTACTCGACTTTGGCCTTCAGTCCCTGGATGTCTGTGCAGGGATTGATATCGCTTTTAGGGGTGAAATTCGTCACGGTAAATTCGATCTGGCGGAAGTCGTTGCGGTACAAAAGAATGGCCGGAGCTTTATCAGCGGGATCGACCTTGAGCGTAAGTATGGACGGGTAGGAACACTGTACATTTCGCAGAATGCCTCTTGCCGTGTGATGTGGGCCATTAGGCGCTTCCGTCGGGTATTTGGGGCCTTCTGACGAGGTGTTTGGCTTGATAGCAAATTGACGGCCATCACTGCTCTTTATCGTCATCGTTCGGGTGTCTATAACGGTGACACCGGCGGTCTGTGCAGCGGCTTCGCTATTCGCCTCGCGGCTGTGGGCCACAGATGCCTGGAATTGCTCGATCTGATCGATGCGGCCTTGAACGGCGGCAACCTGTTCAGGGGTCTTCGCGACGTGGATCGCCGCCTGCAGCACATGAATGGCGTCGTCATATCGTTGTGCACGCATAAAAACGGCGGCGGCATTCAGACGATAGTTGAGGTTGTCAGGCTCGAGAAGGATGGCCTGAATATTCAGCATGTGCGCTTCGCTGGTTTTTGCAGGATCCGTCGAGTAGTGCATGGCAAGGGCGTCATACGCAGGCGCAAAGCCAGGATTCAGTTTGATACAGGTACGAAGACTTGATTCAATCTCCGGATCCTGAGCAGTTTCCGGTGTTTCCATAGACATTGTCGCGTAATAGTAATGCGCGAGATAGCTCTGGGAATCCAGCTTTACGGCTTCGCCATACCATTTTCTTGCGGCCTGCTGGTCACCTTCGCGAACTTTGAGATAGCCCATCGTCTCGTGTGCGAGAGCGTTCTTCGGATCGTCGCGCAGGGTGGAATCGATCAGCACCTGTGCATCCTTGAGCCGATCGTTGTAGACCAGCACATCGGCGCGAATCGCATCGGCATCGGAGGTTGGGATGGCGCGGCTCTGATAGGTGGATTCGTCCACGGCGACAACCGTATTCATCTTGAACATCATGAACTGGCCTTGCGCGATATAGCTATTCAGCGATTTCTGCAACTGGTTCAGATCGCCGAAGGCTTGTTGAGCGGCAACGACCGGGTCTTCCTTCTTTATCAGGAGATTGGCATAGTCCGCTATGCGATTCGTGCCCTTTTGCCGGTCTGTGACTTCAATGTAATGCGTAAGAGCCCACGATTCTGCATAGAAGACAGAACCTTTTTGCTCCTCATGATAGTAGGGCGAAGTCTGATCGACTTTAAGCAGTGTTGCGAGCGGCAGGAGCCGGTTCTGCCGCAGATACAAAATGTCATCCTGGCTTGCCTGGCCAAGCAGCACCTCTTTTTCCTGAATGTCAGTGTTCTGACAAAACTCCGCGAGCCCCTCGTTGAGCCACAGTGGAATCCACTCACTCGCGTTGCGCATCATGTAGTGAGTGTACTCGTGGTACACGGTGGAGAATGGGTGCTCGCCCTGCGCGTCCAGGCGCAGCAGAATGTAATTTTTGTCCGGCGCGCGCAGGAAAAGTCCAGCCAGATCAAGCTGCCCTTTTGCAAGATAAGCTTCCGGTTCAAGTGCTTGAAAGTCCTTCTTATCCTTGAGCGCGAGAACGATAATGGGAGACCCGGCGCTATCGGAAGCGGCTGGCATCAGAAGGTGGAAGACTGAACGCATTCGTTCGAACTGGGCGGCCAGGTGTCGCGCCTGTTTTTCATTGGTGTCCGTAAGCACCACGAAGTGCTGGCTACGCACTTCAAACCAGTGGTCCGTTGAGTCTCGAGCCGACGCAGATAGAGTTACTGCAAAAAGGAACAGAAAAGCAATTGTCTGGCGCATTCGTGATCGAGGTTAAATGAAAGCTTAGTCTCAGAAAAGAAAAATCCTATCGTGCTGGGTTCGTTCAGGCGGGATCGAACGATTCTCTGTTCTTTTGCCTCTCGAAAATGGCATGAGACAATGCCGCTGTGGCTGCCCCGCTTGCATTTCAAGGCACTAGCAAACATTTCGGCGCCAAGGTGGCCCTCGACCAACTTTCGCTTACCGTCGAGCGCGGCGAGATTCTAGGCTTTCTTGGCCCCAACGGGGCGGGCAAAACCACCGCCATTTATTTAGCTCTGGGATTTCTGCGGCCAACTACCGGCGGAGGCACTATTCTTGGCAAGCCGTTTGGCGATACGGCATCGCGCGAGCGCGTCGGCTTTCTTCCTGATGCACCCACATCCTTCGCCGCAACCGCCCCCGGCACCGTGGAATTAGCTGGCCGCCTCAACAATATGCGAAATCCGAGGTTGCGCGACCGGGCCAACGCATTACTTGCCCGGCTGAATCTCTCGTCGGCAGGGAAAGATGCGCGGCGCTTCTCTCGCGGCATGCAGCAGCGGCTCGGTTTGGCGCAGGCACTGGTCAATGATCCGGAGCTGCTCATTCTCGATGAGCCGACATCGGCGCTCGATCCGCCGGGCGTGCTCGAAGTGCGGGAGCTGTTGCGAGCTACCCGCGACGAGGGCAAGAGCATCTTCTTCAGCTCACATCAACTCTCTGAGGTGGAGCATATCTGCGATCGCATCGCATTTCTTGACCGTGGCAGAATGCTGCGCCATGGCCCGCTTGCCTCATTTCTGGAAGACAGCGGGCAATCCGAGATTGCGATTCGGGGATTGTCTGCCAGTGCAGAGGTGGTTCAGCGCTATCAACCGTATCTGCGCCCTTCCACTGACGGAGCTTTGCACTTTGTTCTGCCTTTGAAGCTGCAACGCGAACTGATCGAACGGACGTGGGCCGCTGGTGGGGAACTGGTCAGCGTTTCTCCCTTGCGCCGGACGCTCGAAGACTTGTTTGTCGCCTGGAGCGAGGAAGGCCGGGCATGACGAAGGTATGGCTCATTGCGCGACGTCTCCTCTGGCAAAATCGCTGGCTCTTTCTGATGCTGATGTTCTGGCCCTATGTCATGGCTCTCATTCTGACTGTCGGAGGTAAGCCGGACCCCGACGACGTTACGTGGATGCTGCATCAGGAATGTTTTGCGGGTCTCGCGCTGGTGGCCGTGACGGGAAGCACGCTGCTTGGCAATGAGCAGCGATCGCGCCGCATCATCATGGTGCTGTCACGCGCTGTGAGTCGCCCGCAATATTTGCTTTCGCTGCTTGCCACGGCGTGGCTACCGCTGGTGCTCTATGTCAGCGGATTCATCGTCAGCGGGATCGTGCTGGCAGCCATGATCCGCCAGCCAAACCGTGGCATCTTTGTCATGGCGCTCGCTCAGCTTGTGCTCGGCGTGTGGGCCGGATCGGTGAGCATCTTCTGGTCGGTTCTGCTACCGCAGATTCTGGCTTCGCTTGTCTCTGTCGCTTGTGTGGGACTTGCTGTCTTCGTTGGTGGTTTGGGAATGATAGGCCCCGGAAGATTACTCCTCGCTTTGTTTGAGATCGCGATCTCCGGACACAACACTCCCGCGACCATCGGGATCGATGCGCTGCTTACGCTGGTTGGAGGTGGGGTATGGTTCGCAGCGGCCGCCTGGATATTCGGCCGCCGCGATCTGAACCTTACTGCGGATTAGCTGCAGCGGTGTTCGCGCCGCTCTCCGGGGCCGATGGAGACAGCGTGTTCGCACCAGCCTTCGCCAATGCCAGCACACGACCGGGGACGATGCCCAGAATCAATGTGGCTGCGACAGTCAGCAGAAGCGCGACCAGCAACGGCGCGGTCGCGGGCGGTATCCCATCCAACAGGTCACTATGCACTGGCTTCGAGTAGGCCGACACCAGCAGCCGCAAGTAGTAGTACGCTGCGATTCCGCTATTGACGAGGCCAATGATTGTGAGCCAAACCATGCCGGAATGCAGTGCTGCGGTAAACACATAAAACTTGCCGAAGAATCCGCCGGTGAAGGGAATCCCGATCAGAGACACAAGAAAGAATGCGAGCGCTCCGCCGAGCAAAGGCGAACGGTAAGCGAGCCCGCGATAGTCCTGAATGAGAGTAATCCGGTCGCCCATTCCGCCTGCATGGCTGAACACGGCAAAGATGCCCACGTTCATGGCAGCATAGCCCATCGTGTAGAAGCTTGCAGCGGCAATGCCGTCCGTCGAAAGCGCGGTAAATGCCACCAGCGTATAGCCAGCATGCGCAATCGATGAATAGGCCAGCATGCGCTTCACATTCTGCTGCCGCAACGCACCCAGGTTGCCAAACGTCATGGATAGCGCCGCCATCCACCAGACCAGCGGCTGCCAGTGGTTGTGCAGCGCAGGGAGGGCCACATAAAGAACACGCAGCAGCACAGCGAAAGCGGCGGCTTTAGGCGCCGTGGACATGAGTCCAACGACCGGAGACGGCGCACCCTCATAGACATCAGGCGTCCACACCTGAAACGGCACAGCCGAAACCTTAAAACCGAGCCCAATGAGAATCATCGTTAGGCCAATAGTCGCCAGAATCGGAGTTTGACTCGTTGTCAGCAGGCCGGCAATCTCTGGAATGTGTGTTGTTCCGGTCGTGCCGAAGATCAACGCGATGCCGTACAGGAAAAAGGCCGTCGCAAACGATCCCAGCAGAAAATACTTGATCGCGGATTCGGGTCCTTTGGCACTTTTTTTGCGGAAGGCAGACAGGATGTAGGTCGAGATCGATGAAATTTCGAGCCCGATAAAGACCAGGAGCAACTCAACCGCGCTCGTCATCAGCATCATGCCGACTGCGCCGAAACAGGTAAGGGCAAAGAGCTCGCCAAGATTCTCTTCATTCGGACCGGCTGCATCGAGCGTTACCAGCAGCGTTGCCAAAACAATGCCCGCAATCAGGATGTGAAAGAAGACGCTGAAGGCATCTGTCTGAACTGTGCCGAAGAAGGCTGTTCCCGCGGGTAGTTGCATCTGCCAGAGGCTCGCGGCAAGCGTCACCAGCGTTCCCAGCACAGCGAGCCAGCCAAGCGGTTTGCGACTGGCATTTTTAGCAAGCAGCGGTTCTGCCAGCATGATGATCACGCCGGTAACGATGAGAATCGCCTCGGGGAGAATACGGAAAATCTGGGCTGGTCCGGTCATCGCTTCTCCGCCACAGTCGTTGTAAGGTTTGTTGTCACATGTGCCACGTTTTGCGCCAGGCCGCTCACAGCTCCGCCGATGGCGCGAATCCAATAGGGAGACGCTACCCCAAGCACAAGCATCAGAATCACGGCCGGAACGAGCGCAAACCCTTCGCGCGCCACCACATCGGGTACGGTCTTATTTGCGACTAACTGCGACTGCTGCCCATAGAAGAGTTTCTGAATCATGCCGAGCATGTAGGCAGCGCTGAGAATCACACCTAGGGTAGCCGCAGCTCCCCAATAGGGATGAACGCCGAAGCTGGAGCTGAGAATCAGGAATTCCCCGACAAAGCCGTTCAATATCGGCAACCCGATCAACGAAAGCGTGGTGATGAGATAGAACGTTGCCATGCGCGGCAGCTTTGCAGCCATACCGCCGTAGAGCGTCATATCATACGTTCCGTAGCGCTCGTAGAGGATGCCGAAGAGGATCAGCATTGCCGCGCCGGAAAGCTCATGGTTCAGGATGTGGTAGACCGTTCCATTCAATCCGACAATAGTGAAGCAGAAAATACCGAGAGTGCAGAAGCTCAGGTGTCCAATGGTTGAGAAGGCGATGAAGCGCTTCATGTCCTGCTCCACCAGCGCGATCAGCGCGCCATATAAGATGCCGATCACCGCCAGGGCAATCATCAGCGGAGCAATTTCCCGCGACTGGGCAGGGAAGAGGCCGAGGTTGAAGCGAATAATCGAGTAGAGGCCCAGTTTGCCTGCCACAACCATTGCCATCGCCGTGGGGGCTTCTGAGAAGACGTCGCTCAGCCAGCCGTGTAGCGGAAAGACCGGAACCTTTACCGCAAAAGCCGCCAGGAAGGCCAGCGATATCCACCAAAGTGCCTGCGGGGCAAACAGCCCGCTGTTCTGCGAGAGAATGCGTTGTGTCTCAACAAAATCGAAGGTGCCTGTCTTCGCATACAGCCAGAGCAACGCAACGAGCAGAAGCGCCGAGGGCAGGAAGGTATAGAGGAAGAACTTGATCGCCGCCTGCGGCCCGCGATTGCGGCCGAACATGGCAATCAGAATCGCCATCGGCACCAGTGACAGCTCCCAGAATCCGTAATACAGGAACATGTCGAGCGAGACGAAGACGCCGATCATCGCTGTCTGCTGTAGCAGGAAGAAAAAATAAAACTCTTTTGTGCGCGTCTCAATCGCCTTCCACGAGGCGAGCGCAGCCATCGGCCCGAGGAAGCCGACCAGCACCACCAGCCATAGCGAGATGCCATCGACGCCGAGGTGATAGTGGATATTCGGGCTCGTGATCCACGGATGGTTTTCTTCAAACTGGAAGCCCGTCTGTCCGTATTGATAGTGCGCCGGCAGATGCAGCGTGAGCGCAAAGGTCGCCAGCGTCACCAGCAAGGTAAACCACTGGATAAGCTTTCCGCGCCTCGGCAACAGGGCAACGACGATCGCGCCTACTGTAGGCACAAACGTAATGGTCGATAAGATGGAATCGTTCAGCACAAATACGTTCCCTGATTCAGTCCTTCGTTAAGGCACCCTATCGAAACAAGAGGTGCGTTCCAAATCCAAAATACGTCAGCAGCAACAAAGCAGCCGCTCCCAGGGCGAGCCATCCAGCATAGGAACGGATGTTGCCGGACTGCACGCGCTGCACGAGCGATCCTAATCCCTGCGTTGCGTATCCAGCAGCCAGGCCGCCACCGGTAATCACACCCGTATCGAAAAGCCCCTTCAGCACATAGCGCGAAACAAGCAGAAGCGGCGTGACGACGATGGCTCCATAAAACTCGTCGACCCAGTATTTGTTCAGCAGCAGCGAATAGAGTCCGCGCACCTTTGCCGCGAGCTGCGCGGGCAGTTCCGGCTTCGCAAAGTAAAGCAGGTGCGCGAAAAACCATCCAATGGCACCCACCGCAACAGAGACGGCTGCCAGCAGGAGCTCAAGAGACCTGCTGCCTTCGGCAGCTTCCTGAGGCGCCCCGATTGCGGGACTGAGGAAGTGCTGGATCTCATTGTGACCACCGAGCGCTGAAGGAACCCCGACCCAGCCGCCGATCAGGGAGAGAATTGCAAGGATAATCAGCGGAACCAGCATGATCCAGGGACTCTCGTGCGCGCCGTGGCTATGCCCATGACTATGATCATCGTGCGCAACTTTCGGCGCGCGGCTTTCACCGAAAAATGTCAGGTACCACAACCGGAACATATAGAACGCGGTTAAACCCACCGTGATGAGCCCAACCAGCCAGATGATCTTTCCGCCGTGCGGCGAGAGGAAGTCCTGGTACAGAATCTCGTCTTTGCTGAAGAATCCGGCGAATCCAGGTGCTCCCGTGATTGCCAGGACTGCAGCCGTCATCGTCCAGAAGGTAATGGGAATCTTCTTCCGTAAACCACCCATCACGCGCATATCCTGTTCCCCGCTCAAAGCATGGATCACGGAGCCGGCGGCAAGGAAGAGCAGCGCCTTGAAGAAGGCATGCGTCAGCAGATGGAAGATTCCGGCGGAATAGGCTGTAACGCCGCAGGCCATGAACATGTAGCCAAGCTGCGAGACCGTCGAGTAAGCCAGCACACGCTTGATGTCGGTTTGGACCAGGCCAATCGTTGCCGCGAAGAATGCCGTGGCCGCGCCAATGATCCCAACGGTGCTCAACGCGAACGGCGAACGGTCGAAAATGGAATGCGTGCGCGCGACCATGTAAACACCGGCAGTGACCATGGTTGCCGCATGGATGAGAGCAGAAACCGGTGTCGGGCCTTCCATCGCGTCCGGCAGCCAGACGTACAGTGGAATCTGCGCTGACTTGCCGGTCGCGCCAAGCACAAGAAACAGCGCAATCGCTGTCAGGAAACCGCCCTGCCACTCCGGATGCTGCGCTACCTGGCTGAAGACTTCACTGAAGCTCAGAGTGCCAAAGTGCGCGATCAGCAGAAACATCGCAAGAAGGAAACCGAAATCGCCAATACGGTTGACGACAAAGGCTTTCTTGCCAGCTTTTGCTGCGGAATCCTTCACAAAGTAGAAGCCGATCAGCAGGTACGAGGCGAGGCCGACACCTTCCCAGCCAACAAACATCAGCAGGAAATTCTCCGCCAGCACCAGCGTCAACATGAAGAACATGAAGAGATTCAGATAGGCAAAAAATAGCCAATATCCTTCTTCCTCGGCCATGTATCCGGCTGAATAAATGTGAATGAGAAAGCCGACGCCCGTCACCACCAGCAGCATAATGAGCGTCAACTGGTCGAACGCGAAGGCAAAGTCGGCGTGGAAACCGCCCGCAGCAATCCATGTCGCCACACGTTCGGTATAGGGCAGCGTCAACGAGCTGTAATGCAGCGCGATATTTGCGACCTGCAAAAATGGAATTAACGTGGCAATCAGCGCCACGGCCGTGACAAGCGCTTTCGGAAAGCGCCGGCCAAGCAGACCGTTCACCAGAAATCCAGCGAAGGGAACGAGCGGAATCAGCCAGAGATGTAGGGAACTGGTCATAGTTTCATCAAATCCACTTGGTCAACATCAAGGGTGTTGCGCGTGCGGAAGATAGCGATGATAATCGCCAGGCCCACAGCCGCCTCAGCCGCCGCTACCACCATCACAAAGAAGACAAATATTTGCCCGCTCACGCGATGCCACTGGTGCGCAAACGCGACGAACGTCAGGTTCACCGCATTCAGCATCAGCTCAATGGACATGAAAACAGTGATGATGTTGCGCTTGATTAGAAACGCCGCGACTCCAATCGAAAAGAGAATTGCGCTCAGCACAAGGTAATAAGCAATCGGAACCATTCTGCTCAGTGCTCCTTTCGCGCCAGCACAACCGCGCCGAGGATGGCAACCAGAATTAACACCGACGTGACTTCAAAAGGCAGCAAGAGGTCACGGAAGAGCATCTGGCTCAGATCGGCCGTTGTTACGAGATAGCCGCCTAATTTTGCCGATCCAAGATGGTGGCTTTGCTTCAGAAAGATGTAGGTAAGGATGCCGAGCAGTGCTGCGACTCCGGGAAAGCCGACCAGATACGCAGCCTTGCTGCCATGCGTGCGCTCTTCCGCTCCGGCATTCAATAGCATGATCACAAATGTGAACAGCACCATAATTGCACCGGAGTAGACGATCACCTGGGCGGCCGCCAGAAACTCTGCGCCCAGCAGAAGATACAGCACGGCGAGCGACGTCATCACCACAATCAGCGAAAGCGCGCTGTTAATAGGGTGGCGTTGCAGCAGGAGATTCAACGCTCCCGCAACACATAACCCGCCGAAGATGAAAAACAGGACTAGATGCATGCTCTTAAGCGAAACGATCCATGAAGAAACAAAATTGAAAATCAGCGTTCGGGTGAGAGAACTTCCAGCTCACTCTAGGCCGCGCGAAAAGCCAGCCACAGGCTTGTCGCAATGATATTGGCAATCGCCACAGGTAATAAAAACTTCCAGCCAAAACCCATCAGTTGGTCATAGCGGAAACGCGGCAATGTGCCGCGCACCCAGACGTAAAGAAAGAGGAAGAAAAAGACCTTTACCACGAACCAGAAGACCGGCAGCAGCGCCTGCACTACTGGCCCGCCCCACACAGGCAGAAGATTGCCGAATGGGCTTGACCATCCACCGAGAAACAGCAGCGTAGCCACGCAGCTTACCGTAATCATGTTTGCGTATTCCGCCATAAAGAACATGGCGAACTTCATCGAGCTGTATTCCGTGTGATAGCCGGCCGTCAGTTCGCTCTCCGCCTCAGGAAGGTCGAAGGGAGCGCGGTTCGTCTCGGCATAGGCCGCCATCAGGTAGACGAAGAAGGCAACGATCTGCAGTCCGCCAAAAACATTCCATGACAACAGCCCATGGGTCGACTGCACATTCACGATATCGCGCAATCGCAGCGAGCCGGTACGCAATACCACGCCTACGAGCGAAAGCCCAAGCGCAAGTTCATAGCTGATAAGCTGCGCGCTGCCGCGCAGCGCGCCCAGCAGGGAATACTTGTTATTCGAGGACCACCCGGAAAGGGCTATGCCGTATACGCCAATCGAGGTGATTCCTAAAATCACCAGGAGACCAATGTTCACATCGGAGATCTGGAACAGGTCGACGCCTTTGAAATGAATCTCCTTGCCGAAGGGAATGACGGAGATCGAAATCAGTGCGCAAGACAGCGCGATGAGCGGCGCCAGAATGTACAGCGGCTTGTACACGCTGGTGGGCATCAGGTCTTCTTTGAGGAAGAGCTTCAGACCGTCGCACAGTGGCTGCCACAGGCCGAACGGACCGACGCGGCTGGGTCCCCAGCGGTTCTGGATGCGCCCCACCACCTTGCGCTCCAGCAATACTGTATAAGCTACGGCCATCAGCAAGATCATCGTCACGACGGCGACCTTCAGCACGCTTAACAGTAAAAAGATCCAAATGCTAACTTCCATCGGGCCTTCCAAAAAATAAAGTACTAATCCGCCGCTGTTTCCGCGGGGTTGGGTGTTGTGTGGGACTCGACGACCGCTTTCAGCATATCGCTGAAACGTCCAAGCGTCCCGGAAGTAAAGAGTGTGTCCTCAGCCGGCAGCACTAAGTCGCGCCGTGTAGCAGCAGGTTGAAGTTGTACCAGATCAAGCTTCTCCTGCTGATCCGTTCCTGTCATTAATTCCAGACGCGAGACGTTATAGCTCGGCACGAGCCGCTGAATCTCGTCGAACGCAGCAAATGGATCAAATGGGCTGAGCTTCGGCTCCAGATGATTGGCCGCAAGCCATACGGCGTGGCGGTCGGCTTCACCCGAGTGAACGCCCCGCGACTGTCCCATGTCTGCGTGGCTACCGCGCCCGAAGGGAACCAGCTTCTTCGGGTCGGCGCCCATGCGGTCTGCAAGACGCACAATCAATTCAAAATCTGTGCGCACTCCGGACTTGTCCGCTGCCTTCTTTACCAGTTGGATATCGCCGTAGGTATTGGTGACCGTTCCCGCCTTCTCATAAAGATTGGCAGCAGGGAAAATTACATTGGCCCGTGCCGCAGTTTCTGTCATGAACATGTCTTGCACGACAAGGAACGTGTTATTGAGCGAAGCGGGGTCCACTCCATAACGCGATACGGGGTTCGAGCCGACAACATACAGCGCCGCCAGGTTGCCGCGCTCAGCTGCGTCGAACATCTGCAGCAAATTGAGACCCTCAGCCTGCGGAAGGACAGAGCCGTATTCTTCCGCGAACTGCGCCGGGTTGTTTACCGGAACATAGCCAGGCAGGAGATCGGGCAGCAGACCCATATCGGCTGCGCCGTGCGAATTGACGTAATCACCCAGCGCAGCAAATTTCGAGTTAGGCAGCCCCAGTCCGAATTCAACCAGAGATTGAATGTCGCGTCCTCTATATTCGGAGCCGAAGACGATCAGCAGAGACTCTTCCTTGCGAATCGCATCACGGAAGGCTGCTGTATTGTCATTGCCGGCAATTGCACCATCGTTTCCGGCAAGATACTGCACCAGAGACGCGTAGCCATCCTGCGGAATCTTGACGAACGCCTTCGCCTGCCTGCGCAACTTGATCTCTTCATGATTGGCGACATAGATGCGAGCGCGGTGCAAGCGGACATTCGAGCGCAGATTCCAGGCCAGCGCCGGGTGCTGCTCCGTAGGATTGTTGCCCAGCAGCAGAATCGCAGGTGCGGTTGCCGTATCGCGGAGTGATGCGGTGCGTCCTGCTTTTCCGGCAAGAGCGGCAGCAAACGAAACATAGTCCGCTGTACGATGATGATCGATGTTATTCGTGCCAAGGACGGTCCGCGCAAACTTCTGCAGCAGGTAGGCCTCTTCATTGGTCGTGCGGTTCGATCCGATCACGCCTATGGACTCGGCGCCTCGCGCCTCGCGAATCTCACGCAGCTTTTTTGCTGCAAAATCGAGCGCACGGTCCCAGCTGACTTCGGCAAACTTGCCATCAGGCTGGCGGATAAGGGGTTTCGTCAGGCGGTCTGTGCGGTTGGCAAAGTCGAATGCGTAACGGCCTTTGTTACAAAGGAAATCGCCGTTCATGCCGCTCTTGTCGCGGTTGTCGCCACGGATGATTTCCACTCCATCGTTCACGCTGCGCACGCCCAATGTTGTCTTGCAGCCATCGCCGCAATGCGTGCAGATAGTGGCGACGTGATTCATCTCCCAGGGGCGCGTCTTATAGCGATAGGTGCCGGAGGTCAGTGCGCCGACCGGGCAAAGGTCTATGCACATGCCGCACTCTTCGCAGTTCAGGTGATCCTGCCCGTTCGGTGCGATTACCGCGCCAACACCGCGGTTCTGAATGCCAAGCGCCCAAACATCCATACCTTGACCGCACACGGTAACGCACCGATAGCAGAGGATGCACCGGGGGCGATCGAAGTAGACGACCGGCGACCATTGCTGCTCTTCGCGGTGCTGCTTGATCTCGACGTACTTCGATTCAGCAGCCCCGTACTTGAAGGTCATGTCCTGCAGTTCGCATTCGCCGCCTGCATCGCACACCGGGCAGTCGAGCGGGTGATTGCCCAGCAAAAGCTCGATCGTACCTTTACGCGCCTGCTTGACTTCGTCGGTTTCCGTCGCAACAACCATGCCTTCCGTAACAGGCGTGGTACACGCTGTCTGCAGTTTGGGCATTTTTTCGATACGGACCACGCACATGCGGCACGCCGCCTGGACCGACAGGTTCGGGTAATAACAGAAAGCCGGAATCTCGATACCGGCATTTTTGCAGGCATCAATCAGCAGCGTCCCGGCGGGTGCGGTCAGCTTCTTGCCATCGACTGTGAACGTTACGTCAGCCATCTCTTACTAATCCTCTATACGAGCGCCGGTTCTTCTGTATGTGCGTATGGGCAAGGCTTGCCATTTAAGTGATCTTCAAACTCATGCCGAA
The DNA here is from genome assembly GCA_035482895.1 of Alloacidobacterium sp. Classification (GTDB taxonomy): domain Bacteria; phylum Acidobacteriota; class Terriglobia; order Terriglobales; family Acidobacteriaceae; genus Alloacidobacterium. Next base: position 21,598 of record DATHQH010000132.1, read on the forward strand.
ATTTCTTGATAAATCCAATTGTCGGCATCGCGGCTGCGTCGCCTAGCGGACAGAATGTGCGGCCCAGCATGTTCTCGGCAAGATAGCGGATGTTGTCGAGGTCTTTCGCAACGCCGCCGCCGGCATGTACGCGGCCAATGGTCTTCTTCAGCCAGTCCGTGCCTTCACGGCAGGGAATGCACCAGCCGCAGCTTTCGTGCTGGTAAAACTTGATTGTACGCAGAGCAAACTCGACCATGCAGGTCTGGTCGTCGATGACGACAATGCCACCCGATCCAAGCATACTTCCTGCTTTGCCCATCTGGTCGAAGTCGAGCCCGACATCAATCTCGTCTGGCGTCAGCACCGGTGTAGACGAGCCACCCGGAACAACAGCCTTTAGTTTGCGTCCGCCGGGGATGCCTCCGCCGATTTCGTAGATGGCCTTCTTCAGGTTGTAACCCATCGGCAGTTCATATACGCCGGGATTTTCGATGTGTCCGCTGATGCCGAACAACCGTGTCCCGCCATTACGCTCTGAACCGACCCTGGCATATGCTTCGCCGCCCATCAACAGAATGTGCGGCACGCTGGCAATCGTCTCAGCATTATTGATGACGGTAGGACCACCGTATAAACCCACTACAGCAGGGAAGGGAGGTTTGATGCGCGGCACGCCGCGCTTGCCTTCGAGCGATTCCATCAGCGCCGACTCTTCGCCCACTTCGTAAGCGCCGGCACCGGTCTGCGTGATGATATCGAAATCGATTCCCGAGCCGAAGATGTTCTTTCCAAGAAAGCCCTTTGCGTAGGCATCGGCCACGGCTTTCTCCATGATCTTCAGCAGGTAACGATACTCCCCGCGCAGGTAGATGAAGCCCATCTTCGAGCCGATCGCAAGCCCGGCAATCATGGTGCCTTCAATCACTGCATGCGGATCGTGCAGAAAGATGAGATGGTCCTTGCAGGTTGCCGGCTCGCTCTCGTCGCCATTGACGAGGACGTATTTCGGGCGCTCGGACTGCTTGGGGACAAACGACCACTTCATGCCGGTAGGGAAGCCGGCGCCGCCGCGTCCGCGCAGACCGGATGCCTTCATCTCGGTGATGATCCAGTCGGTACCCTTGGCAATCGCGGTCTGTACGGCCTTGTAGCCGTCGAGGGCGATGTATTTGTCGATGTCCGTGGCGCCCTGTCCAAAGCGGCGCGAGATGATCTTGACTTCATCGGGATGGGAGACGAGTCTCGGCATGGTTACACGGTCTCCTTTCCACGTCCTGCTTTGTAGTCCTCTAGGATTTGGTCGACCTTCTCGGTTGTCAGGTCGTCGTAGAAGTCGTAGTTGACCTGAATCGCAGGAGCCCAGCAACAGGCACCGATGCATTCCACTTCTTCGAGAGAAAACAATCCGTCCGGAGTTACTTCCTTGTGCCCGATGCCGAGCCGCTTCTTGCAGTGCTCGAAGATGCCGTAGCCGTCACGCAGCATGCAGGAGATATTCGTGCAGACCTGCACGTTGTACTTGCCCGCGGGCTTGGTCCGCAGCATGGAGTAGTAGCTCAACACGCTGCGAACATCGTGGTCGGCGATGCCGACGCGCTGCGCGATCTCGGAAATCACTGCGTCGGAAATATAGCCGACTTCATCCTGCGCGTAGAGCAACATGGGAACGAGCGCCGAGCGCCGCACCGGATAAAGCGCAACCAGGCGATCGAAGCGCGCTGCCAGTTCCGGTGAAAAGATAGTGGTAGCAGGAGTGCTCATTCTAATTCCTCGTTCAAACTGTTCCCGTTCAAGCTAATCTTGGTCAAAAACCTTTGCGGTGAATGCTTCAGCCGCAATTTCCAGTTCCACTGCGCCCCGGCGGTCGCTGAACGTCACGAGACTATCGAGTCCGAAACGAAACTCGCCGCTGCTCAACTGCCGCTCCGGCCCAGGCTCGTCTTCATAGGTTGCCCACTGGCCTGAACCTTTGTTCGCGTCGAATTCAATTACCAGAAGCTTTTTCTCTTCGCGGACGGTCAGCCGGCCATCATTTCCGTCATCGACAAGTGCGTGGCCTGTAATTCTACCCAGATCATGCGCCGCTGCATACGAACGGACCAGAGAAGCAAACGAAATCCAAAGCTCTTTGAAAACCTGTTCATCACCGACAGTCTCGCTCACCTGTCGATCTCTCCCAGAACAATGTCGATCGATCCGATCACCGCCACCACGTCGGCAATCAACCGTCCCGCACACATGGTCTGCAGGGCCTGCAGCGTGGCAAACGAGGGATTCCGCATATGGACGCGGTATGGTTTCGCCGTCCCGTCACTCACCGCATAGTAGCCCATCTCGCCGCGCGGCGATTCCACTGCCTGATACACCTGCCCGGCAGGAACCGCAAAGCCTTCGGTCACAATCTTGAAGTGATAGATGAGGGATTCCATCTGGGTCTTCATCTTTTCGCGGTCGGGCAGGACTACGTGCGGAGCGTCTGCTGTGATACGCCCTTCCGGCATGCCGGCCAGCGCCTGCTCGATGATCTTCACCGACTCGCGCATCTCCTGAATGCGGACAACGTAACGCGCCCACACGTCGCAGTCGTTTGAAACCGGCACCTGAAACTGAAACTTCTCGTAGCTGGAATACGGCATGTCACGCCGCAGATCCCAGTCCACGCCCGACGCGCGCAGCGGCGGCCCGGTGACGCCCAGAGCGATGGCGTCTTCAGCACTTAAATGCCCAACACCTTTAAGCCGGTTGATGAAAATAGGATTTCCGGTCAGAAGATTTTCATACTGATCGATCTTCTCCGGCATGCGCTTGATGAAAGCCTTTACGCGGTCGAAGAAGTCGAGCGGCGGCTCAAGCGCCAGTCCACCCACGCGGAAATACGAGGTCATCATGCGCTGTCCGGAGACATGCTCGAAGATGCGCAGGATATCTTCGCGCTCGCGGAAGGTATAGAGGAAGACGGTCAGCGCGCCAATGTCCATGGCATGCGTGCCCAGCCAGACCAGATGCGAGTTCAACCGCGTCAGCTCATTCAGGAGCACGCGAATCCACTGCGCGCGGTCGGGAATTTCAAGCTGCAGCAGCTTCTCAATCGCCAGGCAGTAGGCCAAATTGTTGGTCATCGGGCACAGATAGTCGATGCGGTCCGTCATTGGAACGACTTGCTGGTAAAACTTTGCCTCGCAGGTCTTCTCAATGCCGGTGTGCAGATAGCCGATATCCGGGACGACATTCAAAACCGTTTCGCCGTCGATTTCGATCACGAGGCGCAACACGCCGTGCGTTGACGGGTGTTGCGGGCCCATGTTGAGGACCATGGTGCGATCTTTTGCACCCTCTTCCTGGTGCCCCTTGAGCAGCGTGGTGGTCTCGACGAATTTTGCCAGTTCAGGACTTGTCGGCATTAGCGGTAGCCCTCCACGGGATAGTCTTTGCGCAGCGGGTGGCCATCCCACTCTTCCGGCATCATGATACGCCGCAACTCCGGATGCCCGGCGAAACGCACGCCGAAGAGATCCCACACTTCACGCTCATAGAAGTTTGCTGAAGGCCAGATGGGTGTAATGCTGTCGATGGTGGGATCGATGCTCTCGACCGGAGACACAAGCCGCACGCGGTCTTTTAAGCTGTGCGAGAGAATGTGATAGGTCACATGGAAGCGCGGCTCGCTCGGATACCAGTCCACGCAGGTCACATCTTCAAGAAAGTTATAGCCAGCGG
>DATHQH010000133.1:0-27802 GCA_035482895.1 Alloacidobacterium sp.
CGTAATGGATGATGCATTTAAGCGATTTTCCTTTTATCTCCTCGCCTGTGTTCTGCTGAAGAAGGCCGTCAGCGAGAATTTCAATCCTGTCGAAGGGCCTGGAAAATTTCATGGCAAAATAAATCTCCCGGTTTTTGGCCCAGCGCGCTGTGCTGCGTCCGCCGACAATCATGTCATTTCCTACAATTTTGAGATTTGCCCATAACACGCTGCCTGGCCCGCTCCCGTAGCCGTGATCCAGATCAAGAATGAAGTGGCTACTGTTATCTTCGGGAAACGTATATCGATGAATGCCTGCTCGTGCCGTGGCACTCAGCTCCGCGCGAATCTTGTAATCGCGCAGGAGCACAGAGTAATAGCCGGGAGTCGTAATTTCATCATCGTGAGAGAAGCGGGAGCGGTAGCCTTCTTCGGGATGTTCGCGGCTACCGGGATCTGTTTTTACATCGCCAGTGCAGGGCATCAGCAGAATGTCGAGCATATCTCCGATGCCGGTGCCGCTCAGGTGGGTGTGGCTGAAGCCCATGATTGAGCTATCCGAAAAATGATAGCCGGAGCACCAGTCCCACCCCTGGTTGAAAGTATCCGGGCTCAGCTGAACCATGCCGAACGGGACAGTGGCTCCAGGATAAGTGTGTCCATGACCGCCAGTTCCAATCTCGATTTTTACAAATCGGCATACTCCATCAGGCGCCGGAGTAAGGGGATCTTGTACGCGGGATTGGCGCAACGCGCCATGAGCTTTTTGCAGGCCACACAAGACAAGAGCAGAACTGCCTGAAAGGAAACTTCTTCTGGAAATCAATTGGGTTCTTCTCCCTTTGGCTTTATCGCTATATTGACTGGTTGCGCGATAGAACAGGGTCGTTGCAGTCATGCCGCTGCGTGCCCGTCTTTCTATAAGCTATGGGAGATGGCAGAGGTTCAAGCAACGTTAGAGAGGAGTTTAACGCTGCGCTATCTAGCTGAAAATCCATCATGAGGCTCGGGAAATCGAGCGTAACGGTAGATACCCTGCGATCATGTCTTTCGCATGGCGAAGAAGGAACACCGTCAATCTAGTGGCTGCCGTTGCCCGGCAGAATGTGGCAGGCCTCTACATTGATATTGGTGGGAGAGCCGGCCATCATATTCAGGCGCAGCAATAATTCGAAGTTCTGTGGCGCCCCTGAAAGAGAAATCCCACAGTTTCTGAGCGCTTCAGACAAGCGCGGCAGATCGGTCACAAGCTTTCCTGCAGCCTCCGTGCCTTCGGCGTTGGCTCCCCCCAAAAGCAGTACATGCCCGTTCTGGTCGGGGTTCCAAACCAAGGCGATAATGGCGTAGGATCGACCAGTAGCCCATCCTAATGCCGTGGGCACATACTGGGCCTGCTCATGTGGCCCGGGATGTAGATTACGAATGACTTCCTGTCCGGAGGTCGCGTCATAGACGAAACGGAAATTCAGCTGGTCGCTGAAGAATGCACTCCACGGATTCGAACGGGGACTTCCGAGAAGAATCAGATTGTCGTCAGTCTGCAGGTTGGCGAGCTGAATGCTTCGTGCAGGGTGGACCTCGACCTTCTTGGAATTAGCCTGGGCAAGCTCCGTAATACTGACAGCGATTGGAGTATCGACAAGCGCTGCTTTATTTCCGTGGAGCAGAATATGACAAAGCTGGTTGATCTCGGGCGACAACTTTTCCGGATTCGGAATGTAATTGTGATTTGCGTAATCGGAGACGGAAAGCTCCTGGCCAGTGTATCCCTGTATCTCGGCTATGTCCGGATCGCTGGTGATGAGTTGCAAAGGATGCGGCGAGCGATATAGCACTGACCAGGGAGATATGAAGGATGCCGCGTTCGTCTTGTGCGTGAAGTGGTTCCAGAAAAATGCCCATAGCGACACGTTGACCGCCATAACAAGGAGGCACAGCGTAAGCCATTTGCGGCGGCTCCATGCATGAGAACGTTCTTCCTTCGCTGGATGAACGGAAATCTCCACAGTGCTTTCCACTGCGGATACGGCTTCTTCTGCCTGAGCGTCTACAGCAGACTGAGCTGACGGTGCATGAACTGGTGATTCCTGGGGGGCTGGCTCCGGAGCAGGCCGGGTCGGTTCGTGAGGCAGATCGCGTATTATTTCGGGAATATAAGACCCGAGGGGCAGGCTGATGCGAAACTCCGAAGTCGCTCCATATCTGCCGTAGTGCTGCAACAGCCGCTTACGCACGTCACTTGCCGTCACACGAACGATGGCGTCATCGCCGGTATCGTAAGAAGGGGTACGCCCAAACAATTCGACTCCGATGACGCGCTCTTTGAGAGATTCGAAATGACCGGCGATCGCCTGGTCCACGATGTATTGAAGAAATTGCCCGCTGCGGTTGCTTCCTTTGAAGGCAGCCCCTTCAATGACCTCTTTGACATGCCGTTGAAGAAGGGCAATGTCTTCGTTGGTCTCGGTAATTTTTGCTAACTCTGCTGTTCTCGCATCAACCTGATGTGTCTGGGCCATGGGCAAATTGGAGGCGAAAGGCAATTTTAGCATCCATTTCTACGGAACGTTTAGACACCCGGAACATTGGTGATTCAGCTTTGGATTTTTTATGGAGTACTCTGCGCTGGCGTCGGCTTTTCCGCGCACGTATTTTCATGAACTGCCATTACTGACAAAATATATGGATAGGAAAGGCCATTATCTTGTCAGTCACTACGGTTAAATTGCTCCACCCTCTCTAAATAGCTGATTTTGGGTCCCTCCTGTCACCGTTAATCGCCTTCCTAACGTTGCCAAAACCCTGTTTTCGGCACGTAGGGTTTGTGGGTGCTCTAAAAGAGACAATTTCTCGTGCCAATGGCGCTTGCAAAACTTTGGTTTTCAATGAAACAGGGGACCCGCATGCTAGACACGCAATCTCGAGACAGAGATCTATCTCTGTCTGCGATCTCAGTTTTAGATAAAAAACGAACGAAAGCCGACACCTTATTCCTCTCCGTTGTCGGAATCCTATTGCTCTTAGCGAGTGCTCTCTCGTTGCCGAAGGCATTTGGGCAGGCGGAACAGGGCACGATCACGGGCGCGGTAAAAGATCCGACCGGAGCAATTATTGCCGGTGTGCAGGTAATTGCCACAAATGTGGATACGAATGTCATGAGCTCTACCGTCTCGGACGGAAGCGGCTATTACACGATCCCATATCTCAATCCGGGCACCTATAGAGTCACGGCGAAAGCGAACGGGTTTTCCCAGGCGACTGTTTCCGGCATTCACATTACGGTTAATCTTTCGACCAACGTCAACCTGACGCTGCAGATCGGTTCAGTTTCGCAGAATGTGACCGTTCAGGCGAACGCTATCCAGCTTGAGACGGAAAACTCCGAACTGGGCGGGACGGTCTCCCGTCAGCAGATTATCGAGCTGCCGCAGTTGGGACGGAACCCCTACAACCTGCTCGCATTGCAGCCGGGCGTACTGCCGGTATATTTCAATGCCGGTATCCAGGCGCAGATCAACGGCGGCATGGCCAACAGCAGCAACGTTCTGCTCGATGGAGCTACGCAGGTCAACAGTTCGTCGGGCGACCTGGCATATACGCCGCCACTTGAATCGGTTGGTGAGTTGAAACTCATCACGAACAACTATTCAGCTGAATACGGCATGTCCGGCGGCGGTGTGGTCACAGCTGCATCCGAAGCCGGAACGAACATCTATCACGGCAGCGCGTATGCATATGTCCGCAATACGGACTTCAATGCCAATGGCTGGTATGCGAACCATGTAGGCCAAGAGCGGAGCGCTTATCACGAAAATAACTACGGATTCAGCCTTGGCGGCCCTTTATCGATTCCCAAGGTCTATCGCGCCAAGAACAGGACGTTCTTCTTCCTGAACCTCGAATGGGACCCGCAGAGTACTCCCGATATCTTTACGGGCAGCGTGCCTACCGTTGCCATGCGTAACGGCGATTTTTCGGGTCTGGTCGATCAAAACGGCAACCAGATTACAATCTACGATCCAACGACGACGACACTGGTTCCAGGCACGACCAATACCTGGACGAGAAGTCCGTTCCAAGGCAATATCATTCCTGCCGATCGAATCAATAATCCGATTGTACAGAAGACGCTCAGCTATTACCCCCTGCCGAACACGACTGGCGTGCAGGGTATCTATAACAACTTTGTCATCACGCCGACGCGGAAGACAACGCAAAATACGTTTCTTGCCCGTGTCGACCAGAACTTTGGCAGCAGCCATAAAGCCTTCGTCACTATTGGGCGCCATGCTTATACGGGCATTACTCCCTCGGTGAACATTGCATTTCCGCAGACTGGAACCAACGGCGATCCAGGCGGCGCAACGAACACCGCCTGGACCGGCACAATCAGCGATACGTGGGTGGTCAAGCCCAATCTGCTTATCGAGTTCCGCGGGAACTTCGTGCGCAGCTTCTTTGGAACGCTTCTGCCAAGCCAGGGCTTCGATGTAGCCAGCCTCGGATTCCCAAGCTCCTTTGTTCAGCAGACGGAAAGCAAGGTATTTCCCCAGTTCGGAATCTCCGATGACAGTCCGTTCGGCATTCAAAACTCCGCGGTAGATGCTGATACAGAAGGAAGCTATCAGGGGCAGGCCCATCTTACCTGGATGACTGGACCGCATACCATAAAGGCTGGATTTGAATATAGGTTTGTCTTCTTCAACCAGTTCCGTCCTTTGAACCCAGCGGGCAACTTCACTTTCGGAAGAGCCTATACGCAGGGACCCGATCCGGCCAGCGCTACAGCGAATGCTGGATGGGGCTTTGCTTCATTCCTGCTCGGCGCACCGGATGGCGGATATACCACAAAAGATGCTTCGGCCACTTCTTCACAGAAGAACATCGATGGCTATGTGAATGACGACTATAAGTTGACGAATAATCTAACGTTTAACCTGGGCCTTCGTTACGATGTGCTGACCGGCTGGACCGATCGCTACAACAAGCTGACATGGTTTGATCCTACGACGCCTGATCCGGTCACCAGCTTACCGGGCATCGTGCAGTTTGCGGGAGTGAATGGAAATCCGCGAGCAGAAAACGATACGAATTACACGAACTTCGCTCCACGTCTCGGCATTGCCTACCAGCTCGGAGACAAGACCGCAATACGCGCAGGCTATGGTCTCTTCTGGATTACGAACAGTGATGGCAATGTCGCAGGCACCGGGTATCAGGTAAGCACGAATGTTTATACCGGCCCTCCGGTAGCGGCTCCAAATACGCCGCCGATTGGCGCGAGCCTCTCGAATCCATTTGTTGCCGGATATCTGCCGTATCCTGCTCCGGCGAGCTCGCTGGTTGGACAAGGCATTAATGCACCGTTCCGTCCCGGCACACTGCCGAACCACCAGGACTGGAACTTGAGCATTCAGCGTTCGCTCACTGGGAATACGGTGCTTACGGCTGCCTATGCGGGATCGCGCGGTGAGCATCTCTGGTATAACCTTGATCGAAATTCCGCGCCGATCACAGATTTGAGCCTGGGGTCACAACTAACACAGCAGGTGGCGAATCCATTTGCGGGAGAACTGCAGGGACAACTGGGCGCGCCTACGGTTGCGTACAATCAACTGCTTCGTCCGTTTCCTCAGTACACGGGAGTGGGTTGGTATCACGATCCGGTCGGCGACTCTTACTATGATGCTTTCACCTTACAAGTGCAGCATCGTGATGATGCCCACGGTCTTTATCTCCAAGGCTCTTACACCTTCAGCAAGGGGATCAACGATATACCGGAACGCTATGCAGGACGCAGCGGCTCGATTATCGATCCGACAAACCTTGGGCTATCAAGAGCTGTTGCGGAATATGATCGCCCGCAATACCTGGTTGTGAACTACATTTATCAAATTCCCTTTGGACATGGTCATCAGGTACTGGGTAGGGGAGCGATCGGCAATATCATCGGCAACTGGCAGTGGAGCGGTGTAACCACCTTCGGCGCAGGACTTCCGGTAGTGATCACAGTTCCTAACAATACCAACCTGCCGGGAATCGGCGCGGTAGCGAACAGGCTGCACGATCCTCATCTCCATAACGGAGCGCAGAATCCCGAGAAGTGGTTTGATACGTCCGCTTATGCTATTCCCGCACCGTATACGACAGGAAACGGCAACCGCAACGAACCGAACCTTCGTGGACCAGCCTATGGCAACTGGGACATGAGCCTGGATCGCAAACAGCAATTCGGAGAACGCATGAGTTTCGAGCTGCGTTTTGAGGCGTTCAACGCATTTAACAATCGGAACCTCGGTACGCCGGATGGCTCGGTTACGGATGGCACGTTTGGTCAGATCACGAGTAGCGGCCAACCGCGAAATCTGCAAATCGGCGCGCGTCTGGCATTCTGATCGAAAACTGTAAGGCATAGAGGCGGACTGGAAGGTCCGCCTTCCTTATAGAAACAGATCGAATGAATAACTCATTTTGTTTCTAGTTACGTACCCCTCTGAAAAAACACTGAATCAACAGGCGAACGATCATGCGTTGGATATCCTCACTCATTGTTAGCAGCCTCATCTGCGGTTCTCATGTGGCGATTGCATCCGGGCAAATAAATAACGCAAGTACGGCAATCCATCTCACCGCGAATGCGAAAGGGAGTAGCAAGCCGCTCATTCATTTCTGGAGCAAGGTTGTAGGCGCAGGCCGCGCGAATGAAGGGCTTCGCTCAACGTGGCAGGAAGAACTGGAAATGGGCAGGAAATACGACGGATTTCAATATGTCCGCTTCCACGGCATCTTCCAGGACGATATGTTCGTTTACAGGGAAGACGAGCACGGAAATCCTATTTATAACTTTCAGTATGTTGATGACCTTTATGACCGGATGCTGGCAAAGGGAGTACGTCCGTTTGTCGAGTTGAGTTTTTCTCCAGAGCCCCTGTCGCCGGTCCACAACACGACATTCTGGTGGCGGGCAGACGGCAGCCCTCCTTCTGACTACACCAAATGGGGCAACCTGGTGCAGGCATTCGTAAAGCACTGCATTGATCGTTATGGCATAGACGAAGTACGCCAGTGGTATTTCGAAGTCTGGAACGAGCCGAACCTCTACCAGTCGTTCTTCCGCGGCGGATCTCAGGAAAAGTACTTCGAGCTATATAAAATAACCGCACAAACGATTAAGACAATCGATTCGCAGCTTCGTATAGGTGGTCCTGCCACCAGCAACTTCAACATGGATGGTGACGCAATAAAGAAAGCGCAGGCAACCGGCAAGCCTTTCGACCCTCTCAGTATTCCGTGGCGGCCAGTATGGATTGAAGATTTTCTCCGCTACTGCCATGACAATAACTTGCCCGTAGATTTTGTCTCGACACATCCCTATCCGCAGGACTTTGCAATTGATGAGCCGGGGAGGCCAAAGGGCAAAGGCTTCAGACGAAGCATCGATTCAACACGTGACGATCTTCACACGATGCGCAAAATGATTGATGCAAGTCCCTATCCAAAGGCAGAGATTCACCTGACGGAATGGAATTCCAGCCCTTCGCCCGTCGATCACTCGCATGATTCACTGGCCGCCGCGACCTTTGTCGCGAAAACAAATCTTGAATCGATCGGGCTGGTTGACTCACTTTCTTATTGGACTTTCACGGACGTCTTCGAAGAAAACAGAAAAACAGATTCGATCTTTCATGGAGGCTTTGGCCTGATCAATTATCAGGAAATCCCCAAGCCCGCATTCCATGCTTATCGATTCATGAATGAGCTAGGTGACGAACTGCTTGCGCAAACTCCAGGCGGAGTAGTTTCGCGCGACAGTAAAACTGGATACATCACCGCTGTCTTCTATAACTATCCGCCCGAGATCAAAGTCTCATTGCCCGTCAGTGATACTTTGGCCGCAGCTGATCAGATCGACAACAGTGGAAGTGCACGCGACCTTGCCTTCAACGTCGATCATCTGCCCGCCAATGCTTCCTTTCTGATCGAGACGCTCGATAAAGAGCACGGGGACGCTGTGGCGGCGTGGGAAGCGATGGGAGAACCGGAGCCACCCAATCGAGAACAGACCGCAGCTTTAGAGAAACTGGCCTCGGATACAAAGAAGCAGATCGTTCGGGCAGACGAAGAAGGAAGGCTGCATGTGAATTTGAAACTTGCCGCGTGGTCCGTCGTTCTTGTCAAACAGTTGGATAAGTAGTCGGGATATTAGAAAACCAGAAAGTATAAAAGATGAATTTTGAGAAGAATATCGAAGCAACCGTGAAGAATACTGGAATTACATCGCGCAGGCGTCTTTTGTCGTTGAGCGCTGCGACTGGCTTGGCGGCATTCCTTGAACCTTCGAACCATGCGTACGCAGCCTCGACAGAAATTGGGGCGGGAATTGTTATCAATGTAAAAAATTATGGAGCGAGAGGCGATGCGGCTACAGATGATACAGCTGCATTCCAGCGAGCTTTCGATGCTGCACACCAAGCTGGAGGAGGAACCGTCTATGCTCCTTCGGGCCGGTACTTATTCCGTGGAACGCTGATTGTGCCGCAGGGAGTGACACTGCGGGGTTCGTTCAGTTGCGTGCCGTCGCACAACGGGATTCGAGACAAGGGAGAGCCTAAACCAGGCGATGATGGAACCGCACTTTTTGTAGTGTCAGGCCGTGGAAGCGAGGACGGAACGCCATTTCTGACGCTGAATACAAACAGTTCCGTTTGCGGCCTGACCATCTACTACCCGGAACAGCAGCTTGATAGCGAACCTGTCGCCTATCCGTGGACGATTGCGATGCGTGGCAAGAATCCGGCGGTTTTTGATGTCGAACTGTTGAATCCATATCAAGGCATTGATGCTAGCCGGAATGAGCGCCATAACATACGTAATGTCACCGGGCAGCCTCTTCGTCGAGGTATCTGGGTCGATGCTATTTACGATATTGGGCGCATCGAGAATGTTCACTTCAACCCGTGGTGGAGTTCTCACACCAAGGTCTACCAATGGCAGACACGGAACGGAGAAGCTTTTATCTTTGGCCGCTCCGATTGGGAATATGTACTGAACACATTCTGTTTTGGTTACCGTATCGGTTACAAATTCGTAGAAACGTCGACTGGAGGCTGTAACGGAAACTTCCTCGGCATCGGAGCCGACGACTGCAATCGCGCCGTTCTGGTTGAGCAGGCTGCGCCCTACGGGCTTCTTATCGCGAATGGTGAATTTACTTCATTCGACGGCGTCGACCCCACGATGGTAGAGGTCGGATCGGCAAATAAAGGAGTGGTCCGCATCAGTAACAGCGCCTTCTGGGGTCCATGCAATCAGATTGCAAAGATCGATGGTCAAGGTACCGTTGGATTCAGCGATTGCACGTTTGTGCAGTGGGGAAAAGAGGGAGATCGCGCCGCGATCCAGGCTGCTTCCGGGAGCATTTTGATTCAGGGCTGTGAATTTCGTCAGAACAAGCAACATATCCTGTTAGGCAAAGGGGTAGATCGTGCCGTTGTCACCGGCAATTTATTTTCAGGGCCGGCCAAAATACAGAATGATTCAGGCAAAGACGCACAGATCGGGTTAAATGCAGCGTCTTCCTGAAGGACAAGCGATGAAGAAACTGTTTGTATGTTCCTGTTGCTTTCCAGCCAGTCAACAATGATATTGTCTCAATCAACCTTGAAGTGTACTAAACGCGGCCCTCCTTGTTTCTCATGAAAAAGGACGCCACGGCTTATCCGCGGCGTTTGAAGCTTTCGGGGCGCAAGCGTGTGACTTCTCCCGGACGTAAGTGTAGCGCCAAAACTTCGTTGCCATATCGAACTGGAGTGTCTCCTCCGCCCTTGCTTGTGATTGCGGCGGAAAGGAGCGCTCCATTTTGCCATGTCAAGTCGATCTTGAATCCGCCGCGTGCGCACAGACCTTTGACCGAGCCGCTGGGCCATGCGGAGGGAAGCGCAGGCAGCAGCTGGATTTCTCCACCTTGTGATTGCAGCAGCATCTCCGCAATACCAGCCGCGCCTGCAGTATTGCCGTCGATGGCGAAGATGTTTTGCTCTGCGCCGGCAATACCTCCGCTCGAAAATGTGAGCAGGTTGTCGTCTGCGGCTTTCGCAACCAGACCTTCAAGATATTTGTGCGCGCTGTCGCCGTTCAGCAGTCGCGCATAGTACACAACCAGGTTGGCCCGTCCCCACTCGCTCTGCTCCCAGTTCGGCGTATTCATGCGTCGTTGAATCGTCACCTCAGCGGCGCGGGCTAATTCTGGCGTGGTTCGCGGCGAAATCTGGTTTTCCGGATAGAGCGCAACAAGGTGCGCTGTATGGCGGTGGTTCGGTTCCCCATCTTCGAAGTCTTCCAGCCATTCCTGTAATTGCCCATGACGACCGATCTGGAAAGGTGGCAGTTTCGCGCGGGCGCTTTCAAGCGTGCTGCGCAGCTCGGCATCGACAGAGAGTATCTTCGAAGCCTCGATGCACATACTGTAAAGCGCATATACAAAGACGCGATCGACGGTGTTGCCCATGGACTCAGCGCAGCGCTCGCCCTCAGGAATCAGGAACCAGTTTTCCGGCGAGTCTGATGGTCCGGTGACAAGCCAACCGTGCTTCGGCTCCGGAACCATGTAGGCGAGGAAGAACTCGGCAGCCTCGCGCAGCACGGGATATACGCGTGCACGCAGAAACCCAACATCTGCATTGAAGGTGTAGTGATCCCACATCTGCAACGCAATCCAGATGCCTGCGGTGACGAATAGTCCCCAGCCGATGCCCCACCCCGGAGCCGTGTAGCCCCATGCGTTTGTTACTGTGTGGCACACCCATCCCGGCACGCCATACATCTCTTTGGCTGTTCTGCGACCAGCCTCGCGCAGACCATCGATCAATCCGAAGAGCGGTGTCTGGCATTCAGAAAGATTGCACACCTCTGCGGCCCAGTAATTCTGCTGCGTATTGATGTCGAGGTGATAATCATTGGTCCACCCCATGCTGCTGGCCAGACCATCATTCCAGATTCCCTGCAGAGCCAGGGGCAGTGATGAATCTGCGCGCGACCCTGCAATCGTAAGGTAACGCCCGTATTGAAAGAAAAGCGCCAGCAGCTCAGGATCGCTTGTACCTGCCGCGAATGCTTTTCGACGCACGTCGGTTGGCTGCATTTTGGATGCGGTGCTGCTTGCTCCCAGATTCAACGTCACGCGCCGGTAAAGCGACTGATGATCGGCAACGTGCGCTGCTCGAAGTTGCGCGTAACTCTTGCGCGATGCGCGTGACAATGCCTGCACACAGGCTTCTTCCGGATCACTGCCGCCAAAATTTGTGCCGATTGCGATGAGGACGGTTACGGCATCTGCGTTTTTCACCTGCAAGCTTTGGCGGGCTGCGGAGACGTTTCCGCCTTCGGCAATGATCTTCGCGTGAATCTGTAGCGCCACACCGTCACGCCCATTGCTATGCAGGCGCTCAAAGGCGTGGCCGCGCAGAACAAGCGTATTCTGCTCATCCGTCGTGATGTCCGCGGGTATGGTAATCGCGCCGAAGCCTACTGCAAAGCTGAATTGCCCCGGCTTGCTGCAAGTGAGGCGCACAGCAATCACATCATCCGGATGCGATGCGATGACTTCACGCGAAAAGCGCGCTTCTCCACGGCGAAAATCCACCCGCGCTACGGCTTCGTCCAGGCTGAGGGCGCGACGATACTGTGTCGAGGCTCCCTCATCCTCAAACGAGAGCTGCAATTCAGGCAAGGGCAGGTTTGTCCCAAAAGAGGTAGGACGTCCGAGCAGGTGCTTCTGAGAGAGATCGCGTGCCTCAACATACTTGCCCGAAAAAAGCAGCTGCCGAATCTCAGCAAGATGCTCGATCGCGCCTGGATTCACATCGTTTTTGCCTGGCGCACCGGACCATGCCGTGGCCTCGGAAAGAGCGATGCGCTCTTTTCCCGCGCCGCCGAAGATCATGCCGCCTAGCCGTCCATTGCCAATAGGCAACGCTTCGAGCCAACGCTCGGCCGGGCGCAAATACCAAAGCTCGTCCTGCGGACTTTTTGTTAGCGACGACAACGCTTTGGTCGTTCGAGGCAGCGCAGCCAGCGCAAACCCTCCTTGCAAAAAATTACGCCTTGTTACCGGCACTCACATTCTCCTTATATGGATTGACGTTTCGTTCATGAACGCATTTGAAAGGATTGACCATGAGCCAATCTAAAGGTACGCTCGGGAACGAACCCGCAGTTCTTGCCATGACTTATTTGAGAAAATCCGCAGGAATTAAAGACATCGCAAAGGCGCTGAAGATTTCTATCGGAACCGTCGACCGCGCGCTGCACGAACGTCCTGGCGTGAGCGAAAAGACCAAGGCGCGTGTGCTGAAAATGGCGGAGCAACTGGGCTACCGACCAAATCTTGCAGCCCAGGCGCTGAAGCTGAACCGGCATCTCTCCATCGCCGCCATTTTGCCTAAGCACATCTCTCATTTTTTCGATCCCCTTCGCGAGGGCATTCGAGCAGCAGCTGCGGCAACTGTGGGGATGAAGATTGAGCTTGAGTTTCACGAATATCCACGCCTTGGTGTGGGCGATGTGGCGGCATTTGAAGAAGCGTTGCAGCGGCACTATAACGGCATTATTTTTCTGCCGGGGAATATGCGCAGGTTCGATCCTCTCATCCACACTCTCTCTCGTTCCGGCACCGCCATGATGTGTGTCGGCAGCGATGCGCCCAATACCGATCGCATCGGCTCGGTCGCGGCGCACGCTGCAGTCAGCGGCGCCATGGCCGCCGAGTTGCTCTCGCATAAGCTGAACCGGAAGGCGACTGTAGCCATTTTTAGCGGCGAGCTTTCCACGCTCGATCACGCCGAAAAGCTGCGCGGGTTTGCGGCCACGCTTGCAGTGCAGGCTCCGCACCTTAGCCTGCTGCCGGCGCTTGAAAGCCACGAACGGCCAGATGAAGCATACCGGCAGGCGCTTGCGCTGATGCGAAGTAAACCACAGCCGGAAGGCTTGTACCTGAGCACCGCGAATAGCATGCCTGTCCTTAAAGCACTCGAAGAGCTTGGGCTTCTGGGCACAGTGCAGGTTGTTACGACAGACCTCTTTCGGGAACTCGTACCGTTGATTGAAACCGGTAAAGTGCTCGCCACCATCTATCAGCGCCCCTTCACGCAAGGCAAACTCGCACTCGAAACCCTGTTGAAGTGCCTGCTCGAAGGCGGCAAGCCGCAACCCATTATTCGACTCGTGCCTCATCTCATCTTTCGCAGCAATCTTTCCCTGTTTTCCAGCCAAATTGCCAATAGCGACGATGAGTTTGAAACGGAGTTGCAGCAATCCTGAACCTGCAGACAACATGTGGTGGCATTACCGTCCTTTCCGCGGGACGAAACGAATGGCGCAGCCGCCGCCTGGGGCCAGATGCAAGGTCAGAGCTTCTCCGCTGCGCACTGCCTGCTTGCGAATCGTAACGTGCCTGGGTTCTGTCGCTGCGTCTGCAGCATCTTCATAGATTTCAGCCGTATATGCTCCAGAGCCGAGAAAGCTCAACGGAACCTGCAACGTTCGCGGTGTCCAATTCGTCATGCTGCCCAGGTACCATTCGTCAGCATGTTTGCGGGCAATCGTAGCGTACTCTCCCGGTCTGCCATTCAGCACATGCGTCTCATCCCATGTCACCGGAACGTCTTTGATGAACTGGAATGCGGGCTGGCCCGCATAAGTCTGCGGGCTGTCGGAGACCATCTGTATCGGCGACTGGAAGATGACGTACAGGGCAAGCTGTTGCGCGCGCGTGCCCATGACCATTGGACTCGTATTGCGCGCCACAAAACCATCTTCTGTGGCATTGTTGAACCCGCCGGGAGTGTAATCCATCGGGCCGGCCAGCAGCCTCGTAAATGGGAATACCGAGCGGTCGACCGGGCTGTCACGGCGGCCCACTTTGTTGTTCTCCATGCCCAGCACGGCTTCGTAGCTCAATACGTTCGGATAGGTGCGCTCGATTCCCCACGGAGTGCGCGTGCCGTGGAAGTCGACCATCAGATGATGCTGTGCGGCCTCGCGCGCCACATCGTAGTAGAACTGAACTCCTTCCTGATCGTCACGATTGACGAAGTCGATCTTCACGCCGGCGACTCCCCATTTTTCATAAAGTGGGAAGGCCTCTTTCATCTGCTGCATCACCGATTCGGAGTAGAGCCATATCCAGATCTTCACATTCTTCGTCGCGGCATAACGCGCCAGCTCCGGCACGTCCACTTTGCCGTTCAGGTTGGTAATGTCGCGGCCGACGGACCAACCCGCATCAAGCATCATGTATGGGAAGCCGGACTCTGCGGCGAAGTCGACGTAATACTTCATGTTCTCGGTGGTGTAGGCGGGATTGCCATTCTTGTCCGCATCGTTCACCCACCAGTTCCACGAAGCTTTGCCTGGGTGAATCCAACTCGTATCTTCCAGCCGGTTCGGCGGATTCAGGTCATCAAGAAGATTGGATTCAACAAGACGTCCCGGATCATCCGCCACCATCAGGACGCGCCAGGGAGAATGATGCGGCAGCGTGCCTTCGACGGCTACTTCCGGATGGTCAAAGCGCGGAGCGAGCTTTGAAACAAACCAGTGACCGGCCCAGTTGCCCGATGGATTCGTAACATACATGGAGCTGTTGTTTTCGATGTCGGCTTCCATCAGGGCCAGCCATGCCGTGCCGGGTTCATGCATCAACAGCGGCAGTCCGATCAGAAAGCTGCTGGATACGCCGCCCTGGTTACTGAATGCGGTGGTAGGCAACTGCACATATTCACTCTCATAGCTGCTGCGATAATTCGGCAGCGCTAACGCCCAGTTGGTGGCGTCCGTGTTCAGGCGAAACTCCGTGTCTTCTTGCCGAAGGTGCAGAGCTTTGATGGTCTCCTGCTCAGGAAGAACATAGCGGAAAGCGATGCCGTCGTTGTAAGCGCGCGCCTCTACCGTCATGATGCGATGCTGTCCGCCGTTTTCTAGTAGGTGCACGGCCACGCTGTTGTAGACATCGTGGACCTTGCCGACTTTGGCGTTGCTCAAGGTGTAGTTGTCAACACCCTGGCCTGCTTCGCTGCTGACGATGTGCACATCGGAGCCCAGCGAAGGCTGGTCGTCCAACTCCAGCGCAAGGGCCGAGTCGTCGAGGACCGGCTTGTCGCGAAAAGTAAGGGAATAGGTCAGCTTGCCACCTTCGCCCTGAGCATTCTTTGCCGGTTGTGTCGCAAAGCGCATTATCAGTTGCTGATTCGGGGAAGAAAGAACAACAGGAGCCGCCGTTTGGGAGACAGCATACCTATTTGCCACAAGGGCAATACCGCACGCAAGAAGAGAGACAGGCAGCTTCAACACAGAAGATTTACCTCAAAGCAGAAATTCTGATAGGCGATCAGGGAAGCCTACGATTCGTGTGTGAAAGAAAAAATACGTGTCGCGCTCCAGTCCCGAGCGCGACACGTGGGAGGCTTGTTTAGAAGGTGTACTTAAACGAAAGTTGGAAGAAACGCGCGTCCGGCGTATTGTTCTGGAAGAACTTCGGACCCGTAATATTTCCTCCACTGGGATTTATGCTTGTGTTTGACGGATTGGCCAGAGTCGGATGATTGAGAACATTGAAAGCATCCGCACGGAACTGCAGATATTGCTCGCGCCATGTCGGGAAGTTTTTGAACAGCGACATGTTCATGCCGTAATATCCCGGCCCATAGATCGTATTGGATCTTCCGCCGAGCAGCGCGAGTACAGTGGCAGTGTCGGTAACCGGAGAGGCAAACTGAAACTGATTGGGTTGTCCGGTTGTCGGATCGATGGCACCTGGCGTTACACCAGGAGGCGCTATCAACGAACCCGACAACGGGTTCTTGAATGCACACGGGTTATACCAGTTGGTTTTGTTGCGTACCTTTGTAGGGCAACCATTCGCACCGCCAACAGTAGGCGAGAAGGGATCGGATACCTGGATCGCCCGGGCGCTGCCGCCTGACGGACCAGTGTTATTCGGAGTGACTGTGAACGGCGTACCTGTCTGTGCGGTAAAGGTCAGGCTTGTTGACCAACCACCGATTAATTGATTGGCCCATGCCGACGACTGGTTCGCAAAGGCCTTTCCTCTGCCAAATGGCAGCTCATAGTTGCCGTTCAGAGTAAACCGGTTTCTGACGTCGTAGACCGAGTTGGTGAACTCTGTGTCAAACGGGAGCAGAATTATGTTTCGGTCGCCGATACCGGTTGAAAGGCCGCCCGCATCGCTGGTGTCATCGAGCGCGTGCGCCCATGTGTAGGTGGCCAGGAAACTCAACCCGGACGAATAGCGTTTTTCCATTTTGGCTTGCAGCGAGTTGTAGGTACTCACACCGCCGTAATGGATTGTGCCTGCGCCGCCAAGGTCGGGAAAAGGCTGATACTGCTGCGTGCTGATATTCGGATTGAACAATCCACGCACCGTGTTCGGATCATAGTACAGCGTAAGATGGCGGGAGACGTTGCCCACGTAGCTGATCGTCGCTACGAGGTTGGACGATAACGCCTGCTGCATGCCGAAGCTGTAGTTCATGGTGTACGGTGTTTTGATCTGCGGATCGATCGCATGGAAGCCAGGGTGGGAGACGAAGTTCTGCAGCCCGCCGCTAGTCTGTGACAGCAAGCCAGTTTCAAGCGTTATGCCCTGGCTGGCCAACGATGGGCAATTCCCCGGAAGACAACTTAAGGCGGGAATGCTGGCGGAGTTTGAGAAAGGAAAGTTGGCTCCAAGGTTGGTGTTTCCCTGGCTCTGCAATCCGCCATAGAAGATACCGAAGCCGCCGCGGAAGACTGTATCCGGCTTTGCCTGATAAGCAAACCCGATGCGGGGAGCAAAGTTCGTCTTCTGCGAGGTCGCCAGACGCTCATTGTTATTGTATTGCACTGTAACGTTATTCCCGGCCAGCGTGTTCAGGAACAGCGTGCCGAGGTCTACATTTCTGGCCCTGGTGGGAAGCTCGTACACAGCTGACCCTGTGCCAAAGCCGAGAGATGATGGGTCAGCGATGAAGTTAGCCTGTTGTCCTGCGTTTTCCTTGTAAGGTTGGAAGTAGTCGTAGCGCACGCCGAGGTTCAGGGTAAGGTTACGAGCGATCTTCCAGTCATCTTCTGCATAGGCCGCGTTATACCACTGCGCGTTATTGACGTTCGGAGCATTCGCAATATATGCGCTGTTCATCTGGTTAGCTAGAAAGTCTGCGATTGCATAGCCGGTGAGAGTTGGGTTGGATGGATTTTCCGTAGCCGTGCCATTGTAAGTATATTGTCCCAGCGAAGCAGGAGCGTAACGATAGAAGAAGCGGATGGCCTGGAACGAAACACCAAATTTTAGCGAATGATTTCCAACAATTTTAGTGACGTTGTCCAGGATCTGATACACATTCTGTGATTCGTCGGAGGTGCCCACCGAACCCCATTGGTTGGCAACCACGCCGCCGCAGCAAGTTGAATTGGCGCTCGGAATGCCGTTGCTGGCATAGAACAACCCAAGCGGCAGTCCACCCTGGTTATGCCCCAGATCAGGAACGCCGCCTAGTCCAAGCGATGCTGCCAGGCCGTTGTTATTCGCGTTCGGCTGCAGAAATGCGAAGACGCCCCAGTTATATCCAAACCGAAACTCGTTTGTCAGAGTAGGCGCGAAGATGTGCGTCTCGCTCAGCATGAAGTTTTCGGCCAAGTTGGTGTCGCGCTCGCCACCGTACCCACTGCCGTCAAGAACCGGACCGAGAGGAAGATTGTTCAGGATAATCTGGTGATCGTAGCTATAGCGTGCGTAAGCCTGGTCCCTCGCGGTAATGTTCCAGTCGAGGCGCTGATCCCACTGAAAGGTGTTGTTGCGCGTTGGAACATTCTCAATCAGGTTATTGAGCAGCCTCCCATTGTTGGCGTTCGGCTGAGGGTACATATTCAAAATATTCTGCGCGACCGAGTTGATCTGGTTCTGGCAATAGGCGTTGTTTTGCCCATTGCAGGACAACGTCTGCGCGCCGCCGGTATTTGGCTGAAAAAGCTGAATGGGGCCGCTCGCACCTGTCAGGGATGTATTCAGCAATTCGGAAAAATTGCCTTGCCGCATCAGCGCTGTTGGAACGGTATATACGCCTGTCTGGCCGATGGAGATGCGGTTTGCTTCCAGGTCTCCGAAGTAGAAAAGCCTGTTTTTGAGGATCGGGAACCCGAGTGTCGCCCCGAACTGGTTCTGATGATACGGAGGAGTCGTCTGTGCGTTCCAGTTCGTTGCATCCAGATTTGTGTTGCGGAAATATTCCCATACGCTTCCGTGAATCTGGTTGGTGCCGGACTTGATGCTGGCGCTTAAGACCGCTCCAGCCGAATGCCCGAATTCCGCGCTGTAGTTGCTGGTCTGGAGGCTGAACTCCGACAGCGCGTCCGGCGGCGGCCGCATAACGAAGCTTGAGCCATTCAGGAAATCGACAAGATTGGTATTGTTGTCGACACCGTCCAGGATAAAGTTGTTCTGTTCCGCGCGCTGACCATTGGCGACAAAGTCTCCCGTCCCGCTGCCACGGGTGTTTCCAAATGGGGGAGCGACGCCCGCAGTCAGTTGCGCAATGTATACCCAGTTGCGCCCGTTGAGCGGCGTGTTGTTGATCGTTTCTGTGCTGATGACCTGTCCCACTGCTCCGTTCTGCGTTTGTAGCAGCGGTTGAGCAGAGGAGACTGTCACAGTTTGCGTAACAGCACCAGGGTGTAGTGTCAGGTTCACACTCAACCGGGATTGTGCGTCCACATGCAGATTTGCATGCGTTACCGTTTCAAATCCCGTTGCAGTTGCTGTTACGGTATAGTTTCCGATTTTGAGAGGCGACACGACATATGTGCCGCTTGCATTGGCCTTTGTCTGCAGAACGAGTCCAGTATCGACGTTCGTTACCGTAATCGATGCATCTGGGATAATTGCCCCGGTGGCATCCTGCACAACACCCGTGATCGCACCCTGGTCGACCTGTGCAAAGCAGGCTCCGCCAAATAGCAATAGCACGGCTGTTGCCACAATGCACCCCAGTGAACTAACGATTGCTTGCGCCAATCTCCTAAAAGTGTTTGGGTACATTCTCTGACCTCTTTTCTGAATCTTCTTTTGACAAGCCTCTAAAAATGGAAACAGCTGATTTCTTTTGCTAATGAGGAAAAGCCATATGTAACTGTTTACATCCAAGACTTGTGTACGTTACCGGGAAAACAGTATTCCTTTGAATCAAGAATTGTCAAGCAGCCCGTCAAGGTCATGCGACGTCGTGATGAATGTCCCACGAACAGTTACACTTATGCGCTGTCAGAAAGATTTGTACAGATTGCGTCGCGGCTATTTACGCGCGCGCACTGTGCTTCAGCGCCGTGGCTGCTTCGATCTGCTCCAGTGTTTGGCCTTTCGTCTCTGGGACAAAGAAAGCAACCAGTGCGCATCCCAGCAGGCAAATCACTCCATAAACAAGAAAGATGCCGGCAGTTCCTAAGCTGCGATTCATAGCGGGAAATGTATAGGTCAAAAGGAAAGATGCCATCCACAGACTGCTAACCGCTATCGATATGCCATGCGAGCGAACGCGGTTAGGAAAAATCTCCGCGATCAATACCCACGTTACCGGCGCGAGCGTGAGGGCATAGCAGGCAATGGCGCACAGCGTCAGAATCAGCACCGTAATGGCATGCCATCCCGACCGATATGCAAGAGCGCAGAGGAGGTGCGAGATGCCGATACCGATGCAGCCGAATAGCATCATCCAGCGCCTGCCCACGCGATCCACCAGCAGCATGGACACTATAGTGAAGACGAGATTGATTGCGCCCGTGATGACGATATTCAGAAAGATATCGTTCGCGCCGTAGCCGGCGCTGCGATAGACCTCGGCAGCATAGTTGAAGAGTGTGTTGATGCCGGTCCACTGCTGCAGTACTGCAAGTGCGATACCAATGAGAACGATGCGGCGAATGCCAGGACGCAAGAGATCGCGCCAGGAAGACTGATCGGCGGCTTCTGCGAGCAACGCGCGTTCGATGCCGGCTATCTCGCTGGCAGCGTAGTCTGTGCCTCCAATGTGTTGCAGCACTGTGCGTGCTTCGTCTTCCCGGTTGCGGGCCAGCAGCCAGCGCGGGCTCTCTGGAAGAAACAGTGAAGCGACGGTAAAAATCGCAGCCGGAATTACTATCGCGCAGAACATCCATCGCCAACCGTACTGTACATTCCATGAGTGGAATGTCGCATCCGCGGTAAGATTCGCGGCTACAGGCCGAGCGATGCGCCAGTTGACCACTTGCGCCAGCAGGATGCCGACAACGATGGCAAACTGATTCAGGCTTACAAGACGTCCTCGAATTGCAGCGGGGCTGATCTCCGCAATATATAGGGGAGAGACATTCGAACTGAGGCCAATGGCTGTGCCGCCGACGATGCGCCAAAAAATAAAAGTTCCGAACGAATATGCCCACCCGGTGAGTGCCGAAGAGGTTGCAAACAGAATCGCAGCCGCGAGCAATACTCGCCGCCGTCCGTAGCGATCGGCGAAGTACCCAGCAGCGAGGGAACCGATGAGACAGCCGACAAGCGCGCAGCTGTTGGCCCAACCTATTAGCGCAGCTGAGGTGAGTTGGAAGTACACCTCGTAGAATTGCCTTGCTCCGCCGATGACCACCCAGTCATACCCGAACAGAAGTCCACCCAAAGCGGCAACAATCGCGATGCCCCAGACGTAGGCTGACCGCTCAGCCGGAATCGATGAAGTTGCTGTTGTACCCGAGGTGATTGGACCCTGCATCTCTACTCTTCGCGCGCTTGTAACATATCGATTGCACCGGTGTGGCTGTGATCAAGTTCCTGTACTTGCCGCAACAGCTCAAGTCCCTTCTGCCGCTCACCCAGCCCAAACTGTGCCTGTGCCTGCAGAAAGCGGGCTGTAATTGTCTGCCGTCCCTTCACGTCTTCGTCGAAGAGCAGCATCGCTGGCAACGATGTCGCAAAGTAGTCAATCTTCGGCGTCTGCTGTTCCAGTGTCAGGGCGTAATCATAAATCTTCTGGAAAAGAGAGCGCGCTTCATCTCCACGGCCCAGGCGACGCAGAGCTGTGGCGCTCCAGTACGTCATGTCGGAGATAGACTGTACCTGCATCTGTTGAAAGTCGCCCTGGTTCCGTGCAGCGCGCTCCCAGTGTTCTGTGGCTTTCGCAGTTTCTCCTTTATCCGCATTCGCAACCCCGAGCCAGTATTCGATCATACTCATGTTCATCAATAGATGCCGGGCTTCGCTGATGCTCTCGGGGGTATTCGATGCCTGCTCGAAGTAGTACAGCGCCTTAGCTGAATCACCCGCCTCAAGAGCGCGCTGCCCGAGCAGAGTATTAGCACGGATGTACTGCGTCAGCACCAGACCTTCACCGCCTTCCCAGGGTTGGAACTGACGCGAAAGCAAGATCTCCAGCGCATGTTCCGGCTCTCCAGTGCTGCTATATAGCGAAGCCAACTCAACGGAGAGATCGTCGCGTTCTTCCACGAGTTCCGGATGTGCTTCGAGCGACTCCAAACGCCGGTTCAGCGGCTCTCCTGTTCGCTTGAGCAACTGATCCTGCTCGTAAAGAATACGGGCATCCGAGGGTGCCAGCATGCGTGCCCGCGCAAAAGCTTCCAAGGCACGCTTGGAATCGTGCAGCACATTGAAGTATCCGAAACCGAGATTCCGCCACGTCGTCGGAAAGTCGGGATCCAGCTGCGTCGCACGCTCCCATAAAGCAATCGCCTCTTTGTGGCGTCTGCGATCATAGAGCAAATTGCCGAGGTAGTATGGCGCCCGGGCATCATCGGGATTTGCGTGCATCGCTCCTTCAAGCAACAGCATCTCTTCCAGACGGCTCGGAAAGACATAGTCGGAATCTGCCGTAGCCGCTAGCTTATATACTGCTGCGCTCTCCTGCTCACGTCCCAACCTATGCAGTACATGCGCCTTGGCATAGAGCAGCATGGCAGCAGTGCCGTCTTTCGCTCCGGATTGCAGAACAGTGGCAACGGATAGTGCATCTTCGAGTAGTCCGGCACGCAGGAGATCGAACGTCAAATCGAGCCGCTGCTGGCCGTCGGTAGGGGGATTGCCCGTAGCGAGAAATCGGCTGAAGATATCGAGCGGATCAAGTACGCTTGTTTCGTCGAGCAAATCATTCGCTTCTTTGTCGCGGCACAATTGCCGCAAAATGACTACCTTCAGATTGCGTGCATTCAAGTTGTCGGCATCGGCACGCAGCGACCGCTGTATGTGTTCGAGCGCAGTAGCCCATTCCCGACGCGTGCAATCTACCTCTGCGAGGCGATGATATGCAGGACTGCGCCAGGCAGCATTCCAAGTGGACTTGTAAAACGCTTCGTATGCCTCTACAGGACGTTGCAGATAGAGGAGAACCTGTCCCAGATTGTAGTGCGGCTCGCCGTCATAGGGGTTTGGGTTGCGCTCGGTCAGTCGTGCAATGGCAGTATGAAGATGCTGTTCCGCCTTGGTAAACTCGCCGTTCCGCATGTGCCACCGTCCCATCGCATGATTGGCACGGCTGTCTTTCTCGTCGCGCCGAATCGCCTCACACCAATAAATTTCCGGGCTGCGCGTAGGATGACGATACTGTTCCAGATGTAGACCAATCAGGAAAAGCTCGTCGTTCGTTGTTATCTCTTCTGGGAGCGCCGGCTCGGTGGCTACTCCAGGCTGTTTTGCTGGAACGATTGCCGCCGGTGCATAGCGGAGTAGAACGTTGTTCGCCTCCTCAAGCAGCACTTCCATATCTCCGACTGCGCAGATAGCGAATGTGTGGTGCAGTGGTATTTCTGGCTTCAATGCGCCCTGCCAAATCCCGCATTCTTTACCGCCGATCCGCAGACGCAAAGTGCCATGAGCTCGCTCGCTCGTCACTTGCAGATACACATGAACGCTGTCGCTCCCGCGCTCTACACGAAGTGCCGCGTCAATGGTGGCATAATCCGGAACGCCGATCTCGCGGATGGGGTACCAGAATTGACTGAAGGTCTTCGTTTCGCCCGGCGCCAGGAATGAGAAGTCTGGTTGATTATCTGTGTACGCGCCAGCCATCAACTCCACATAGGGGCCATCCGAGTCGGTGAGGCTTCGGTCCCATGCATAGCCGAACTCGTGATTACCCCAGGTCCACTGCTTTTTCCCCGGCGCAATGTGATGATTCGCGACATACACCATACCGGCTTGATGTTTGTGATCGTAGCCGCCCGAGAAATCGCCGCGAGAACCCGCAATCATGTAGCTGGTGGGTACCGGAATATTTGCATACCAACTTAGATCGTTGGGCGGATATGAGCCGTCCGGCACAAAGTGACTCGGCTGCTCCTCTCTCGGCACCCCGTGGATCGCACGTTCGCCATAGTCAACGCCATAATATTTGCCTTGGCTGAGAGGAAACTCGGTAACGGCACGCTTGGCATGATCGGCCACAAAGCGTACGTCTTTGGGAAAGAATGATTGATACTTTTCATGGACGCGCGTCGCTACATTTGCCCACCACAGGAACGTTTGCGTATCGGCGGTCCGGTTGTAGAGGCGGACGCGCAGCTCCAGATACGTTTTTCCCGGACGCAGGCACAGGCCATGCATGCCTTTCATTCGCGCCATCGGATCATGGTCGCTGCACCATACGGTCACGGAACCATCCGGATCGCGCTCGATGAAGATTTCCACTGGCATGAACGTCGCAGGGCGATGATGCTGCGGCCAGTTGAATTCGGCGCCACCGGAAATCCATGGGCCTGCAAGTCCCACCAGCGCGGGCTTGATCACATTCTGCCGATAAAAAAAATCGTAGCCGTTTACCTTGTCGAGTCCGACGTGCACGCGTCCGCCGATCTCTGGCATCACCATCAGACGGATGTATTCATTCTCCAGGTGCACGGCCTTCCATGCGTATTCCCGGGGCTCAGGATCAATGCGGTCGATCACCGGTAATGGATAAACGCGGCCACTGCTGCCCTGATAGACGCGTGTTTCCAGAAACAGAGGATTGGGATCCGGTGAAGCAGGCATATAAGTGCGCATCACAACGGGCTCTTCCCATGCTTTTACCAGGCCCGTTTCCGACGCGGGAGCCTCAGGCAGCTTCAGCTTTGTTTGCGCGCGTTTCGTGGTGCTGCGCTTTTCATATGCAATTTCGTCCTGCAGCATCGTTCATCTCTCCGGGTGGACATCTATTGGGTCTTCAATTTGTATTCCATTTCTATAGGCAGCGGGTATTTCATAGACCGCTCAGGAAAATATTTATCGTGTACGTTACCGAGCCCACATTATGTCGTCTCAATTGCACTTGTCAAGCTCCATCGTGCCGGCGAAATGTTCCCCTTATGGTTTGTCTGGTTCAGCAGTTACGGACTTGCGCGGGCTCGAGTGCACTTCGACGCAACCAGCAATCCAGCAGTGGCTCTAACGCCGTCGACGCAACCTTCTAGTAGCCCATTTCTTCCAGCGGTACTTGACAGACGCAAAAGCGCAATTCTAAATTCGGTTTGTTTCATCGAAAATGTAAGCGTTTACGTTCCCGCTTATCAGGTTCGTAACCTCCAACGATCGACCTAACTGCACGGAGGCATTTCCATGAAAATCCCCCTTTGCGGCTCAGTTATTCACCGGACTCGCAAGTTCTCCCTTCCCATCCTTCTCGCCGGTAGCATGTTCGCTACATCTTTAACCTTGCAGGCACAGGTCAACGATGCAGGCCAGACACCCTATCTCGGCTGGAGCACCTTCAGCGAGCAGACCATCAATAGTAGCTTCCTTACTCAAGCCAATATTCAGGCGCAGTCCGATGCCCTCGCGGCCTCTGGCCTTCAGAAGCACGGCTTCAAGTACATCAATATCGACTCCGGCTGGATGTCGACCTTTGATGCGAATGGCCGTCCTATCCCCGCAGCACCGACGTTTCCTGACATTAAGGCGCTCGTCGATCACATCCATGCTAACGGCCAGAAAGTCGGAATCTACTGGATTCCCGGAATCGAGCAGCCAGCTGTCGACGGGAATTACCCGATTCTCGGCACTTCCTACACCACGCAGCAAATCGTAGCGATACCGCTTGCCCAAGGCAACGCATTCGCGGGAGCTCTGCCCAATCCCTATCACGACAAGATCGACTTCACCAAGCCCGGTGCTCAGGAGTACATCAATTCTGTTGTTGCATTGTTCGCCTCGTGGGGCATCGATTTCATCAAGCTCGACGGTGTTACACCAGGATCTTATAGCGACAACACTTCGATAGATAACAGGCCCGATGTTGCCGCGTGGTCGAAGGCGATTGCTCTGAGCGGACGGCCTATCTGGCTTACTGTCTCCTGGGCGATCGATTCGGACTATCTCTCTACCTGGCAGCAATACTCTAACGCCCGCCGCATCGAGGACGATATCGAGTGCGAAGGTCGCTGCGCCACACTTACTGACTGGAACCGCATCTATCAACGCTTCCGCGACTTGCCCGCATGGCAATATGCCACCAGCACGTCGCTGGGATGGAACGATCTTGACTCGCTCGATATTGGCGAGGGCGCGCTCGACGGCCTGACCAATGACGAGAAGCGAACCGCGTTCTCTCTCTGGGCCATGGCCAATGCTCCGATGTATCTGGGCGGGGACCTTACCAAACTCGACAGCTTCGCCAAGGAACTTCTCAGCAATGATGAGGTTATCGCCATCAATCAGTCCGGCCATCCGGCCACGCAGGTTCTTGGAGGCAACCAGCCGGTCTGGGTTTCAAGCCTTGGGAATAACACCTACTACGTAGCGATCTTCAACCTTGACGACGTCTCCACGATTGCTCATGTTCCCTGGAACCTGGTCGGCGTCAATGGGGCTCTTTCCATCCGCGATCTCTGGAACCATACAAATCAGACGCCGTCTTTGGGAACCTATTCCACCATTCTCAAAGGCCACAGTATGCGACTCCTCAAGATTGTCGGTCTGGGACACGCAGCACCCATGCCATCAACCAGTTATGAGGCTGAATCGGCTACACTCGGAGGCTCGGCCAGTGTGGCCGACTGCGCTCCCTGCTCAGGTGGAGCTAAAGTCGGCAACCTGGGGCTGGGCGCGGGAAACACCGTTACTTTCGACAACGTTTACGTGAACCGTGCTGGTGTCTACTATATGCAGGTTGATTCCATGACACAGGGCCTGCGCTCGTATCTCTATACCGTCAATGGAGGCAACTACCAAACACTTAACTCTGGCGGAGGCAGCTTCCTTCTTCCAGCCAGCACGGTTGTTCCTGTTCGTCTTGTGAAGGGTATTAACTCCATCCAATTCGGTAGTCCGGTCAGCTATCCACCAGACCTTGACCGTATCGTCATCCGTGGAAACGGAGACGGCATTGAGCCCATTCCGGTCTCGTATGAGGCCGAAGTGGCCACTCTCAGCGGTTCTGTCACTGGAGGTTTCAGCAATTACTCCTCAGGACTTGCGAAAGCCGGCAACATCGGAGGAACAGGAAATGCCGTCACGTTCTCGAATGTCAATGTTCCGTCTGACGGAATTTACCAGCTCCAAGTCGATGCTGCGACCAGTGGCCCGCGTTCCTTCTTCCTCACAATTAACGACGGAACCCCGCAAGAACTGGATCTGAACGGCAGCACTTTCGACGAGCCATCCAACAATGTATATAGTGTTCATCTTCATGCAGGAACGAACACCTTAAGTTTCGACAATCCCACAAACTTCGCACCGGACCTTGACCGCATCGTCGTCGCTCCCAAAATCGCCGACGATCCGTTCTAAAGATTTCCCGCCTTAAGTCTGGCAATAATGACAACGAACCGCCGAAAGGCCTTTCTACCAAGAAAGGCCTTTCGATAATTACTCAGGGTCATATGATTTGCTCGAACGGTGGACCAGGGTGCACCGCGAGTGCGTCCTCTTCCTTCTCCTAACCACGACGTGTCAGATTCTGTTCGCAAGCGTCCCCTTACAGAATCACTCCGGTTTACAAACATTGCCGTAGACCAATGGTCAGGTCGTGTTTTAGCAGCAGGTTTCACTCGCCAATCAACATCCTTAACATCCGGCAGCAATGAGGATGTTCAATATTGCTCATCACACCCAAAGTGAAAGTCCCTCAAATGATTCCTAGACTCTCAGAGGCTGATAACCGCGCATTATCATCATGCGAGAAGGACTCCTCAGCGATTGAACAGGCGGCCTGAAAGACCACCTGTTCTGACTGTGTCGCACTGCTGTTAAGCTATTGATAACGCTCCCGCGGAGGGATGTGTGAGTGGTTGAAACAGGCGGTCTTGAAAATCGCCCTACTTTGGCGGCTCCATTTGGTTTCAATAGCTTAAGTCGGCATGGATTGCACAGTTTCGGGTGAAATCGGACACAGTAGGGCGATTTTGTGCAGTAGATCGTGCAGTAGATTACGGATTGTGCAGTAATCTTTGACCGCCAATTCCTGTAGCAGTAAATTCGAATCGGCGCGGCTGGGACTTACCCTCGGGATGCAGGCAAAACAAAGAAAACGGAGCCCTGAATTTCGGGCTCCGTGCCAGTTGTTCGGGGTATTACGCTGCGGCAGGCTTCTTCTTAGGGTTCGTCTTTTGATTCGGTGTGGAGTACTTAGGTGTTCTCGTCTCCTCTTTCGCGGCAAACTCCTGCTTCATCTTCAGCGCAATGGCATCGATATCCACCCTGTAGTGTTCGGCTGCTTCCTTCAAAACCATGCTGGCATCGGTCTGAGTCTGTGCCGCGACGCCAGGGGTAAGTTGTTCCGCTTCCAGGCACATCAGTTCCGTCACACTGTTGGGACACGCA
>DATHQH010000134.1:0-3027 GCA_035482895.1 Alloacidobacterium sp.
ATGGACTGAGGTATGGAGCCATATCCAGATCGGCAAAATTTTCGACGTGACCGGACAGCGCGATCGAGCCGTCCCCGAATATCGCCAGGCTCTACAAACCAATGACAACACGCAGGGCGCATTAAACGAAGCCAGAAAGTATCTACAAACCCCATACAGGCGCGACGAAAACGAATAGTGCTGGTCGCATGTGAGGACGAGCCTTGCGATGCCACAATCGCCGCCGCTATCTGCCGCCACCTGAAGTTGTCATCCTAGGCGCTGAGCGGAGTGAAGGATCAGCTGTTCCGTACGGTTGCCATCGCTCCCTTTATGAAACAAGAACGAAGAGGACATGGAATTCTCCTATTCGCTCCCCATTGAACTGCTTTGAGACAACCGAAACATCTGTACCCCGGAATGCAATGGATATTCGCGTCTGCCCCAAATCAAACTGCCGTCCAAACCGTTCGGCAGTGTAATGGTGGCAACCCATACGCTTCCTACCAGATGGTAAACCGTCTCAATCGCACCGCGAGAATGCGGCATGGACGCATGAATCTCATACAGCTTGCCAAGGTGGGGCTCGATCCGCACCTTGGCGAACCCCGGTGCATCGGGATGAATTCCGGCCACAACCGTCAATAAATCATAGTTAGGACTGGCGCTCCACGCATGGCAATCGGAGCGTGTCGGCTCGGGCTTCTCGGCCCATGTCGTCAATCCCAGCTTCAACATGTCGTACCACGGCGTCAATTGGTCTACATACAGGTCGGCAAGCCCGGCATGCTCCAAAGCACGGCTCAGATAAAACCGAAAGTAATAGCTCATCGCCGACATTGGCGGAACCGTCCTGCCTCCGAAAGCCGTTTCCTTCTCTTCCTGCGAGGCCAACACACGCCGCAAAATTCCCACTTGCTCCGCTTTCGGGGCAACATCCTGCCATACGGCCAGCACATTTGCCTGCTGGCTGTAGCTCTTCTTTGCAGGAGTATCCGCATAAACACCGTAACGTTCGTCCCAGTTCAAGCGATTCAGCGCATCGGCAGCTTTCCGGATCATGCCCTCATACTCCGCGGCGCGTTCGCGGCTGCCATACTGCTTTTCCAGTTCGCCCGCGTTCCGCAGCGCCTCGATAAATTGCAGGGTGAGAAATGTCGAGCCGCCATCTGCATCCTGCGGCGGGCTCCCACCCTCATAGCCGCTCGTCCAATCGCCGAATTCCCACCATTTCACTCGTCCTACCAAGCCATCCGGGCGAAGATGCGACGCGTACCAATCGATCACTCCGCGCGTACGCGGCAATGTTTCGCGCACCAGCGGCTCATCATTCACATACATCCAGTAGTCGTGCAGCATGTCCACCCACAGCAAAGAGAACGGCGGAATGAACTGCGGCAATCGCGATGGATAACGACTCTGGGTTAGTCCTTCGGGAATAATCGACGCCTCAATATTCGTAATCGCCTGACGCGCAAGCCTGCTGTCGCCCGTCATCGCATAGGAAATCAACGCCTGAATGCGCGTATCACCCACATACTGCAATTGCTCCCAGTACGGCGCATCCATGTATGTCTCGTGTGCGCAGAGCCGCGCGGTGCGCCAGCCCGTATCCCAAAGTTTCTTCAGATCAGGAATGTCTCCGTCTATGCTAGCTTTTTCCTGAAATGGATACGCGCTGAACCACGCATCGAGTTTTTCCAGCCGCAGCGCGGACGACTTCGTCGTCACTTCAATCTGCAGATACCGCCACGTCCGCCACCACAGCGGCTGAAACGAACGCCACTCGCCACCATCGTTGATGAACTCGTCAGAGACGCCTTCAATATGCCGTCCGGCAATCTCATTTCGATTGCCTTTATTACCCTGCGCGTCATAGAGCGCTTCCGCATAGGTAAGCTGAATTTCCGCATCGCGGCCGCCGCTCATCGTCAATTCCGGATAAGCTGTCTGCAAGACGCCGTTATCCAGCAGCAGCGTAGCACGCGTATTCGCCGGAATCTCCAGCGACCCTTGTGGATTTGAGATTATGCCCTCCACTCCTTCCATATGAAGGATTCGGCCTGCGCTAACCTGTCGATGCTCCATTGCCGGAAGCTGATTCTGCACCAGTTCCCAATTATTGTCGGCATCCTGTGCCTCGCGCATCGCGGCGCGACCTATGACCTCCGCCGCATGCCACGCGGCTCCGCCCGCAACCGAAGCGGAATCCCAGTCCCATGTCATCGATCGGCCATCGACACGCTCACCGGGTCCAGCCGCATAGTACCCAGACACGCCATTCTTCGCGGCGAGCCCACGTCCTTTTTCCTCCTTCACCTGCCATGATGTATCGGTATTAGCAATCTCTTCCATCTTCGTATTGCCCTGCAGCATAAAACCGGTGCGGCTGCTCATCTGCGCGACAGGAGCGCGTGTGCCAAAATTCCAGACCGTCGACGCAAGAATGTTCCTGCCCGGGCGCAGCAAGGGAGCCAGATCGATCGTCTCGAATCGCCAGTGAAATAGATCTCCTCGTGCAGGACCCTCGCCCGCATACTGCCCATTCACATGCAGCAGAAAGCGGTTATCCGCGCTCACATGCACCCAGAAATGCGCCGGCACGGATGCAAGCGTGATTTCTTTGCGGAAGTAGAAGACAGCGATGTCTTTCGGAGGGGCGTCAGGACATGCGATCCACTGCGCATGCCATTTATTTCCAATCAGCCCTGGGCTCAGAGGTGTTGCCTCCTGCGTTTGAGCCGACCTCAAACCTGTCCCCAGAAATAGTGCCAAGATCAACAGAATGCGAGACATGCTGGTCAGGGTAACAGAGTGATCTATGCGTCACCCTACTGTCTCATGCGCTGCTGCCGCACAATCAACGCTTCCCAACGGCCATCCGGATCGAAAACCATGTAGAAATAAAGGTCAACAAAAACGCAAAAGCAATCCAGCCGGCATTTGCCTGCCCAAGCAATCGCGCTGTCTCTGCCATCCACACTGGTTCCTGCACTGCAGCAACGGGCATGCGGAACAACTTCACCAATCCGACTACCAGCATCACCA
>DATHQH010000135.1:0-2499 GCA_035482895.1 Alloacidobacterium sp.
GGCGAGAAATGCGGCGACCGCGACATGCGATCGAAGGCTAGCGTGAGCACCTTGGCTTCGCCTCCGGCAGCCGGAGAAACAGCAATGTGATGGGTGGCATAGATAAGCAGCTTCGGATCAAGCTGCGTGACGTAGGTAATCCACTTGCCATCCGGCGACCATGCCGGTGAGGCGTCCGCGCCCGGGTTCGTCGTCACTTGCGTCAGGTGCGCGCCCTTGTCGGTGTTGTCGGCAGCAACCACCCAGATGTTTGTGTCGTAGGTGCGGTCGGGGTCCGGAGTCGAGCGGTTGCTGCGAAATGCCAGCAGCTTCCCGTCAGGAGACCACGCCGGCTCGTCGTCGTCAAAATCGCCGGATGTAATCTGCACAACCGCCTTTGTGGCGACATCGAACACATATAAATGCGTCCGTCGCCGGTCGAGATATCCCACGGTATCGGTCTTGAAGCGATAGCGGTCGATCACGAATGGAGGCGGAGTTTTCGGCTTCTTCGCAGTTGCGTCCTTGCCTTTATCCTTATCGTTGTTCCCGGGCTTGTCTTTTTCTTTGGCTTTGGCTTCGTCCAACTCTTCCGGCGAGGGATCTTGCAGGATGAGGACCAGCCGCTTGCTATCAGGGGACCAGGCAAAGTCATCGACATCTTGGATTGCCTCCGTCAGTTGCTGCGCCTCGCCGCCCATGCGGTTGAGCAGCCATACCTGGTTTTTACCTTCGTTTCGCTTGGAGAGAAACGCCAGAAATTTTCCGTCCGGGCTCCAGCGTGGATGCGAGGAGGAGACTTTCTCTGCGGTCATAACAATGGCATCACCGCCGCCCGTCGGCGTCATCCAGATGCGCGTCTCCGCCTTGTCTTCCTTCAACGACGAAGTCGAGACAGTGTACGCGACCCACTTGCCATCCTCTGCGATTTGGGGATCGCCGACTCCACGGATTTCAAAGGCATCGTCGACCGTGATGGCCCGCGGGGCAGGCGGCGTAGATGGAGCAGACTGGCCGGCTGCGAATGGCGCCAGAGAATAAGAAGCACAGGCCAATGCACACAACGGCAAAGCAAGTGCGCTGAATCCCTTCATTGATTATTTCCCCATGCAGGATTTGTTCGATGCGGCTGTGGAGCGGCCTAAGTCTAAACCTCGGCCAGCTCTTCTTCCAGCAACTGCTTGTTATACAGGTCGCTGTAGTAGCCATTCAAGGCGAGCAGTTCGTCGTGCGTACCCGATTCCACGATCTGTCCCTCGTGCAGCACGGCGATGCGGTCGGCATTGCGCACCGTGGAAACGCGGTGGGAGATGAAGATGGTGGTGCGGCCCTGCATTACTTCGCGCAGGTGATTGAGGATTTTGTCTTCCGTATGCGTGTCGACGCTGGAGAGCGCATCGTCGAGAATGAGAATGCGCGGGTTGCGGATCAAGGCGCGCGCAATCGCGGTGCGCTGCTTCTGTCCTCCAGAAAGCGTGATGCCACGCTCGCCCACCATGGTTTGATATTGCTCGGGAAAGCCTTCAATGTCCTGGGCAATGTTGGCGGCTTCGGCCGCATTGTGAATCTCCTGGTCCGTGGCCGATTCCACGCCGAGCGCAATGTTTTCCCGGATGCGGTCGCTGAAAAGGAAAGTTTCCTGTGGCACAAACCCAATATTCTTGCGCAAAGAAGCCAGCGAAAACTCGCGGATCGGCCGGCCATCCACCAGAACCATCCCCGGGTCCGCGTCGTAGATGCGCGGAATCAGATTGACCAGCGTGGTTTTCCCCGAGCCGGTCGGACCAACGATCGCCATGCTGGTGCCAGCAGGGATGCGCAAATTCAAGTCGTGCAGCACGGGCTTACCGTCGTAGGCAAAATACAGCCCGCGGAATTCGATTTCGCCTGCCACTGTGAGATCGCTTGCCCCAACTTCATCCTTGATCTCGGGTTGCTCCTGCAGAATTTCATTCAGACGGATTAGCGATGCCGTGCCCCGCTGAAAAATATTAACCACCCAGCCAAGAGCGATCACGGGCCACATTAACTGCAACATGTAAAGGTTGAAGGACGTGAACACCCCTATGTCCATGCGGCCAGCCAAAACCTGACGCCCGCCGATCCATAGCACCAGCACCATTGCCAACCCGAGCATGAGCTCCAGCGTTGGCCACAGCATGCCCATCAACCGCACGAGTTTCAAACTACGCTTGATGTACTCCTGGTTCGCGCTTTCAAAAGACGCAATCTCCGCCTCTTCCTGCACATAGGCGCGAATCACGCGCGCTCCGGAGAAATTTTCCTGGGCACGTGCCGAGATGTCGGAGAACATTGCCTGAATTCTTTCGAAGCGCTCGTGGATGCGACGTCCAAAGTATTGAATGACGATGCTGACTACGGGCAGCGGCAGAAACGCGTAGAACGTCAGCTTGGGACTGATTCGCCACATGAACGACAGAGCCGCGGCGGTGAACACAAACGTGTTCGCCGAGTACATGATCGCCGGGCCCAGCAGCATACGCACTGCATTTAAATCAT
>DATHQH010000136.1:0-34805 GCA_035482895.1 Alloacidobacterium sp.
GTCGTAACCGGGAAAGCTTTTCGCATCCTGAAGGCTCAGCACCGGCAGCTTTTCTCCCGGCTCAGGATTGCCGAGGCCGACATACGCCGCGGTTTGAAACGCAGACTGAAGTTGCCCAACCGCCTGCGCTTTCGATACGCCAGGTGCCAACCGCCCCAGCATACGCAGGCACCACCAGGTGGAATTCTCCAGATAGGTCTTGCCATTTTCTGGGGGATTGCCCCACGCGTTCAGTTCGGCGCGGCTCTGCAATGGAATCCAGAAGTCAGTTGAGCCGCCCGCTTCCACGCCTTCGAAGCCTTCAGAGGCAACACCCACAATCGTGATCGGGACCCCATTCACATACAACGTCTTCCCTAGTACATCCGGACTGCGCGAAAACCGCTGCGTCCAGTAGTTGTAGCTGATCACGGCAATGGGCGCGTGGCTCGACTCGTCTTTTTCCGTGAACGCATGACCGCGAGCCAGTCTTATCCCCAATCCGGAAAAGAAATTCCCGCTTACCATGTCCCCTTCGGCTTCCTCGGGCTGTGCTCCGTAACGCACAGCGACTTTGCTGGTAGAAAGCGGCACATAGGCCATCACCTGCGTCAGGCCGCTGCGTTGCTGGCGAAGCGCATCGTAAACCGGATACGAAAACGTCTCATGCGTGTCGATCGTGCCTGTCCTGTGCGGAGGGTTTGACGTCTGCAGATAGACCACACTCTGCGGATCAGCCACCGGCAGCGACTTCAGCAGAACAGTATGCATCACGCTGAAGACCGCGGTATTCGCGCCGATGCCCAGAGCTAACGTCAACACGCAGACGATTGTGAACCCGGGCGTTTTTCTCAATTGCCGTACTGCGTAGCGTAGGTCATTCAGAAATGTACTCAAGGACGGTGCCCCCTCTTCCGGTGAAAGCGATGATTGAGAATGGTAGAAGCATCTTCACGGCCCATTCAGAGGCCGCTAAGCGTCTGAAAACAAAGCGATGGGAGATCAGCAATCCTACTAAGTGTCCGGAAATTCAATTCGTGCGTCCGGAACCGGACACAAACGTTGGTTCAGAGACCCTCTCTCCAGCCCAATTCTCCATATTTGATTTCAATCAAGGATGGTGTGAAGTTCAATGACGAAGCGCGCCTTTGACTCGCCTTTACGTGAGCATGGCAGAATACAGATGACTCTTATGAGCATTAGGACAATCAGCTCTCGCGAAGTCTATCGCAACTCCTGGCTTCGCCTCCGTGAAGATGAGATTGAACGCAGCAATGGCGCGCGAGGCGTGTACGGTGTCG
Source organism: Alloacidobacterium sp. (assembly GCA_035482895.1). Lineage (GTDB taxonomy): Bacteria > Acidobacteriota > Terriglobia > Terriglobales > Acidobacteriaceae > Alloacidobacterium. Next base: position 1,281 of record DATHQH010000136.1, read on the forward strand.
TCGACAAAGACGATTGCGCAATCATCATTCCCATAGAAGGCGATCGTATCTATCTGGTCGAGCAGTTCCGCTACACCATCCAACAACGGAGCCTCGAGTTGCCGCAGGGAGGATGGGAGACGGCTGATATCGATCCGGAAGAGCTCGCGCGCGGCGAACTTCGCGAGGAGACAGGCTTCGATGCCGCGACTATGACGCATCTTGGCATGCTCTATATCGCCTATGGGTTCGCCAACCAGAAGCAGCATGTCTTTCTGGCAACGGGCCTCACGCACGTCGGAACGGACTTCGACGCCGAAGAGCACGATCTGACGATGCACTCGTTTAGCCTGTCTGAATTCGAGCAGATGCTGCTCGATGGCACGATTCGCGATTGCTCTACTCTGGCGGCATGGGGGCTCTACAAACTCTGGAAGGAAAAGCAGGGAAGAGCAGTGGATGGTTCCGCTCTCGCGAGCCGCTAGTGTTCAGTCTAAAATTGTCGTCAACTAGATTGTCATCCTGAGCAGCGCGAAGGATCTGCTTTTAGCGATGCGCGCCCCAAATACATCCTCCGGTTGCACGGCGAATTCAGATTCACAACACTAGCGCCCGAATAAAAAGTGAATGGCCGCTCCAACGTAGCCTACGACATCCTGCGGCCGCCGGCGATACCCTCCAGTGTCCGCGGAATGGATCGGGCCATCTGTTGGATTGCCAGCAAGAGGCGCAGCATCAGTATGCTGTAAACCGCTATTCGGAAGAGACGAGAGTATCGGGCGGTCTGAAAACGATGGCGAAGTACTGGCTGCCACCGAAGACGCAGGCGGTGGGCTCACGAGACAGGAGCACGCCGTTGTAGTCCGTTGCACGCCCCCGTTGGCAAAACGCGCCATGCTGACGCCATCGAGATCGAAGGCCGCATCGCCCGCAAGCTGGCTGACATGGAAGTAGGAAGACAGTGGCGCGTGACCCTGAAAGCACACTTCGCCCTTTTCATTCATCGTAAGGAGCAGGGAAGCCGGTGCTACGTCGTCCTGAGATCCCTTCAGTTCAATGCGCCAGTCCGGAGTCATCACCACATCCTTCGATCGTATGATGAAGGGCGATTCAGCTCCGCCTGATTGAAAGGCGAGCATCACGCCGGGCTGCTCGCGCGAGCTCAGCACTTGCAGCTCTGAGCGAGGGCATAGTGTTACGGTCCCGCCATGCTCCAGATTTACATCCAGGCCCTTGCTGAGCGACTGAATGCGCGCGCCGCTGTACAACGTGAAATCCGAGCCATGCAGTCGGACGACACCGCTGATGAATGCGTCCTGAGCCACTACCTCGCCAACTGGAATGTCCGTCTCGTTCCAAGCTCCGGAAGCGAACGTTGCCGCGAACATGACGCACAGCATCGCGCCGCTGAGTGCGGCGTAGGTGACGCCCTTCCATCGAAAACGGGAGTGACGATCCTGTGTCTTAATTTCTTCCGCGTGCTGAGTCATCCGACCTTTGTCGCTTCCGACAGTTCCTGGGCTGCGCTGCTGCCTTCCAGCCACTGGTTCATTTCGCGCACAACCTGATGGATAAAAATCCATTCAGCATCCACCAGCTGGATTTTCTGCTCAATAAAGTCTCGCGAAAGATCGAGGCGGGCATCCTGAACCGTTCCGGCATGTCGTTCCAAATGAGCAAGCACGCGCTTTTGCTGGCTCTGGAACCACTCTTCCACTTCTTTGCCGGTATCTTCAATGCGCTGCCAGCTGGCATTCATATCGGCGAGCAGCGAACGGAAAGTTGCGGCTGGAATCACTGTTCGTGTCTGCGCCGCGGATTCGGATGGTCCCGGTTCGGCGTCAATATTTACGATATTGCTTGTCGTTTCCATAATGGCTGCCTCGTTCTTTACAGCGGTATCCCTCGCTGGTTCACTCTTCGATTCGTTTCCGTGGTAGAGAGTCCTCTCAAGCCATTCTGCTGGCTGAGAGATTGGGCGCAGCATGACTCGAGCATTCGCTTCTATAATTTTCGTCGGATGGACAGCTTGACCGATCAGGGCCGGCGAAGAAATCTTCTGCAGCCCAAGAATACTTCGTGACGAATTGAAATCGGAAGCTGAATCCGCGACACCATTCCTACCGGAATTTGACTTCCCCTTGCGCCATTGCGACCACAAAAATATGGGCACAGCGATTGCCACGCCTATGCTGAGCACATCCGTGACCGTTACTGACCTTGCGAACTTTTTTGCCAGCACACCGTTTGTCCCTAGTCCATAAAAAATTGCACCCAAGCCGAGCAGCGCCTCAAATCCTGCAATGCGGGCGATTTCCTTTGCATCCCACTTCGTTCCATGCTGCCATTTTTCTGCAATGACCCATAACAAGCCGCCAACCCCTATGGCTCCAAAGGCTCCCAGAAATAGCCAGGTATTATGCATCTGCACTCGCAGCGCATTGAAAATGGAGACAAGATAGAGCGAGAAAGACTGGTCGATATTGTGAATATCTTGACCTGCGGCAAATGAAAAACCGAAAAAATAGCAGATCAGCAAAAATAGTCCAGCGCCCACAGCCCAAACAAACGCGCAGCACGCTGCCAGCGATGTGATCGTCTTGATCATTCTGAATTCAGGCTTCCGTGGCCTGTTTTTTTCTGAGTAAATTGCATAGTATCTGGCCCTATAGAAAAAACTAGCAAAATAATGAAGAAAACCCACGATTTATGGGCACAAAATGGTTTTAATATCGCGGTGACTAAAATCACGCCTTCCGGTTACCAGACCAGGTGCCAGTCCGGCTTAGTGGCCGTGTCCTTGAAGATGCCGAACCATTTCTCGTAAACTCCGAGTCTTATCCAGCCGTCGCCAATTTCCTGAGGGATTGTCATGCGTAAGTCTTCGGCCTCATCTTCGCCGCGTGCCAGCTTTTGGCTGGTGCTGGCTATGCTTGCCATGGTTGCGGTGCCGGCCGCCATGACGCTGCATACAGTCCGCGTTTCAGCTCTGGCACCGCTTATACCCGCGAATGCTTCGCCCCGCGGCTATACGGTGAGCCTGCTCTTATTCATCGTGCCCATCGTCGTCATCGCCTTCTGGCTGATTCCCCAGGAAGAAATCAAGGTTTCGAAAAAGGCGTTCTGGTCGACAATCGCCCTGCTGTTTCCCGTTGGCGCGCTGCTTGATTTTTTCTTCGCCAGATATTTCTTTTATTTCCCGAATGCGCAGGCGACGCTGGGAATCAAGGCGCCAGCCCTGGGCGGTGGCGTGCCATTGGAAGAATATGTCTTCTATCTCACAGGTTTTCTTGCCGTTCTCCTGCTGTACATCTGGTTGGACGAATACTGGCTTTCCGCCTACACCGTTCCTGCCAACGCAGCCGAGCGGACCAACTTTGCCCGCCTGCTGCAGCTGCATCCGCAGTCGCTGGTGCTCGCGATTTTCCTGATCCTGGTGGCCATCCTCTACAAGCGAAATCATGGTGGTCCTGGGTTTCCGGGCTATTTCACATTTCTGACGCTCACCGCGCTGTTGCCATCCGCCATGTTTCTGCCCACAGCGCGGCCGGTGATTAACTGGCGCGCTTTCAGCCTTACCATGTTCATAATCGTGCTCATCAGCCTGCTCTGGGAGGTCACACTGGCCCTTCCCTATGGATGGTGGAACTTCCGCGACGAGCAGATGATCGGGGTTCGCGTCACCGCATGGGCTCGTCTTCCGGTGGAAGAGGTCTTTTTATGGGTAGCAGTTACCTATGCAACGGTAATCGTCTATGAAATTCTCAAACGCTGGAAGGCGTCGGAGCGCCGATTGTTTCATGCGCTGATTGGCGGCTCAAGTCCGCGCTAAACGGATGGCAAAAACAGCCGCAATAGCAAAAACAACACCACCCCGGCAAAGAAAACCAGCGCCATCCGGATTCCGGGTTCGCGATTCACTTCGGGGACAAGATCGGTAGCAGCTACATAAATCGCCACGCCCGCGGAGAGCGGTAGTCCGGCCTGGACCCACGAAGGCGTGAAGCCAATCGCAAGCACTCCGAGCAGGGTTGCTGTAGCCAGCACGGCCGTGGCAATCACCGCGGCGTTGCGACTGCGCCCGGAGGCCATCATCACGGAAGCAACCGTGAATCCCTCAGGTACTTTGTGTAAAAAGATGGCAATAAAAATCAGCCAGCCCAGCAGGTTCGACAATACAAAACCCGATGCTATAGCCACTCCATCGAAGAACGCATGCACGGCCAAGCCGGCAAGCACGGAGTAACTTGTGCGAGCGGAGATGAATTCCTCGTGATGCGTTTCTTCACCAAAATGAAAATGCGGCACGATCGTATGTTCCAGTAAATGGATGCTGCAATATCCGGCCAGTACCAGCAGAGGCGCCCATTTCGGTGAAAAATGCATGCTTTCCGGAAGCATTTCCAGAAATACAACCGCCAGCATGAAGCCGGCACCCAGCGCAACCGAGTACCGCAAATAGCGCTTCTCCCAATTTGCGCGTACCAGCACAAGGCCGCCGAAGATATCGGCAACCGCAGCCACGGCTCCAAGAACGAGTGAAAGCAGCATCTACGTCAGTAACCTTGCCAAAAGTGCACGGTTCTGCCACCACGCGTCAGGAAATCATCCCATCTTCCTGTCGCATTCAAAGTGCTAAATCGAGAGTGGTTACGCAGCTCGGTTAGACCAAGCAGGTCAGTTTTCATGGAGTTTCCTGAGGCAATCGCGGGCGTGCCAATCCTCCATCATACCCGCAATCTATACGCAAAACGCCTACATCGTAACTTATTGAGGGTAAATGATATAGAAGTTTGTCGCGATATAGAGGCCACCCTCCGCTGTTTTCACGTATCCCACTCTATGTACGTGTTCCAACTCCTTTGAAAGGACGCACGTCATGCCGGATCAAAACCAAAAGCAGCAAGAGCAGAGCAGCCAAGACAGCAGGCCGCGGGATTCACAGAGAATTACCCAGAACAAGCCTTCCCATATGAATCAGGGGAATCAGACCTTCCGCCCTGACCAGCAGAAAAAGCAGAATCCTGATGAAGGTTGCAATGAGTCGGGAAAGGAACAGGAATCTGGTGATCGCGCGCGTAAAGCTTCATAGATTCCATAAGTGAAATCGCGAAGGGAGGATTGTAGCAAATCCCTCCCTTATTGTTGTTCCGAATGAATCATTCCCTCGTCCCGGGACAAGAGAGATACCAACACAATTCCTGCGAACAGTACGCCCAGTTCCGTATACTGCGATACCGTATGAAGCCTGTTGAATGCCACCCTGTTTGGATCATCGGTGGCAACTGCATCAATAGCCCCGCCAGCCGCAATGCGATGGTCTTCCATTTTCGGAATGACCCAGAACTGTGAAAAGACCGTCAGCGCCAGCATGACAAACACAAAAACAACCGGGAGCCACACCTTTCGCGTGTAAGCACGAACATTTTGCGCCGCGAGCAAAAGAATCACTAGCAGCGTTCCTGCAAAAAGGCCTTGATAGTGGAGAATGCGCAGGCATTTGCTGACAATTGTGCCTGCCGCGTGGGTGTCTGGCAGAGTATTAAATGCCGTGGCGGCCAGAATGGGGAAAAACATGACCGCGCCCAACCACAAGACTATGAGCAGTGTGATCAAAGCGCGTAGAAATGTCTTCATCGCTAGTTCTGGCCTCCTTGCACGCTCGATCTACCAATCAACCGTTCAATGCGTTTCGGAATCGGGGGGTGCGTTGCGAAAAGGCTGGCGAAGTCGCGGCCGCTCAGCAACGGCTGCACAATAAAAAGGTGCGCATTGGATGGCGAGGCTTGCATTGGCACCCGCTTAGAGTAAGCATCCAGCTTCTCCAGGGCGCTCGCCAAAGCGTATGGATTTCCCGTAATATTTGCGCCTGTCGCGTCTGCCTCATACTCGCGGGAGCGGGAAATAGCCATTTGGATCAACATTGCGGCAAGCGGCGCCAGAATCAGCATGAAAATGGCGCTTAAACCACCACCTCGATCGCGATCACGGCCGCCACCACCGCCGCCGCCAAAAAGAGCAGCCCAATAGCCCATCCGCGCCAGCATGGTGATGGCTCCCGCCAGCGTCGCCGCAATCGAGCTGGTCAGAATGTCGCGATTGCGCACATGGCCAAGTTCGTGAGCGAGTACACCCTCCAGCTCCTCATCATTTAAAAGGTTCAGAATTCCCTGCGTTACCGCGACAGAAGCATGCTTGGGATTACGTCCCGTGGCAAAGGCATTCGGCGAATCGGTCGGGATGACAAAGATCTTCGGCATCGGCAGCCCAATGCGCTCTGTCATGCGTTCAACGACTTGATAGACACGAGGCAATTGTTCCCGGCTCGCAGGCTGTGCCCGGTACATGGCGAGCGCAAGTTTATCTGAGTAGAAGTAGCTGAAGAAATTCATGCCCGCAGCGAAGACAAACGCCAGAATCATGCCATTGCGGCCGCCAAAATGCTGGCCAAGCAACACAAGGCAGAGGGTTAAAGCAGTCAGCAGTAGCGCAGTCTTGAAGGTGTTCATCGATTGCGGCCCTCCGTGAAACTCGAACCACCGGTAGCCCTATTGTTTCACGAACGCGATAGGAAGGCGAAGCCATCGGTGGACCATTTGGGGCTACCTATGCTTTTTTGTAGGTAAAATCTAAAATTCTGCCTAAGTTAGTAATTAATAAGTTAACAATGTTAACTTATTAATAAACATATGACATAACTTAAGTAACTAACTTATCTATTAGATATAAATATCCGCTCAGGAGCCTTCAATACGGTATAAAGATTGCCTGCTTCATTACTATGAAAAATATTAGGGGTTTTGCAGACATTGCTTATCGCAGTGTCGCTTTTCTTGGGATTGGGTTGGGAATTATCTCCTTAGAACTTGCACTACCAAAATCCGGATATGCTCAAGTCACAAATGCAACAGGCACGATTCAAGGTACAGTGACGGACCCATCCGGGGCGGTGCTTCCTGATGTTCAGGTGACGATTACGCAGCCTTCCACTGGCTCAAAGAAGGTCATTCAAACCACCGGCAGCGGGTTTTATTCTGCTGGCTCTATGCTTCCAGGTACCTATCGCATTCGCGTCGAGGCTCCCGGTTTCAGTCCGACAGAAATGCAGGTGGAAGTCCAGGTCGGCAATGCCACAAATGGCGATATTAAACTGGGTTTGGGCGGCGCCAGCACACAGATCGAAGTGCAGGCGAGTACGGTTCAGGTCGATACAACGCAAACGCAGATTCAGGGTGTTCTCAATCAGCAGCAAATTCAAAGCTTGCCGTTGAATGGGCGCAATTTCCTTGACCTGGCTCAGTTGCAACCGGGCGTCCAGATTCAGGACGGCACCAATTTCGATCCGACAAAAAATGGTTTCTCCTCCATTTCTTTCGGTGGGCGATTCGGCCGTACGGCTCGCATCGAATTAGACGGTCTCGATATCTCTGATGAAAATGTCGGTACTACCACGCAGAACATTTCCGCTGATGCGATTGAGGAATTCCAGGTCGCGCAATCAAATCTGGACATTTCCACCTCCATCACCTCATCAGGCTCTGTCAATATTGTCAGTCGCTCTGGCACCAATCGCATTCACGGCGACGCCTTCTATAACTTCAGAGACAAGCGTGCAGGCGGCGCGAATTTTCCAGGCGGGAACGATAATTATCTTCAGCGCAACAACGTAGGCGGCGCCATGGGTGGTGCTGCTATTCCTGACAAGATGTTTTACTTCCTGTCGGCGGAAAACTTCACACAGCACCTGCAGGCTCCTGTCAGCCTTGGTGGCACCCCGTTGGAGAGTCTAAGCGGCTCGTATAGCGCTCCTTACAATGAGATAGCCCTGCTCGGTCGAATGGATTTCAATCTTCCTTTCGGAGTGAAGGGGTTTTTCCGCACCAGCTACCACAACAATAAGGACATCGGCGGATTCGGTGGCGGAAATAACTTTTCGCCTTATCAGAATGAAAACAATACGCCCAACTATGGCGGCGGTCTTGACTTTGTCACCGGCAACTTCAGCCATAGCGTCCGCTTGGGTTATTTCAAGTTCGTAAATCACATTGTTGATCAACCGGCGATCACGAATAATCCCACCTTCAACTTCACGCCCGGCATCAATCTGGTGATCGGTGCGTTCTCCTCTGGAGCGAACGATCTTGCCCCGCAGACTACGGTTCAAACCAACAAGCAGTACAAATACGACGGCAGCTGGGTAAAAAGCACTCACACGCTTCGCTACGGGGCTGGCATTAACCGCATACTTGGCGGCGGTTTCGCTTCTTTCTTCGGAATTCAGCCGCAGGTCGCGCTGGGATACACGAGTTTTGATCCGACCAACTCGCCATTTCCCGGTGGCTCAGCCAATCCCCAAAACTATATTGTTAATCCCTCGCCAGGAATCGGCGCCGCCATTGTCATGGGCAACGGTCAGGGCTTTGATACAGAAATCCCGCAGTTCGGCTTCCCCGGCGGCGGACAGCAAGACTGGCGCTTTACGGCTTACGCTGGTGACCAATGGAAGATTATCCCCAAGCTGACAGTGAACTATGGACTTCGCTACATCCGCGATACCGGACGGAATAACGCTGACTTGCCGGCGATTCCCTTGCTCGATCAGGTTGGTCCAGGGCTCGGTGACAGGGTAAGGCAGCCCAATACAAACTTTGGTCCGCAGGCTGGCGTTGCTTACGATCTCTTTGGAAAAGGAACGACCGTCATCCGCGCCGGGGCTGGCATCTACTACGAGAACAATGTCTGGAACAACGTTCTGTTCGATCGCCCGGTTCGTCTGCAACAGGGTCTTTTCTTCGGTGACGCTCCTGTTTGCCCTGAAACCAGTGTTTCTGTACCCGGGGGCAGCACTTTAACCACGATTGATGGCACTCCAAACGGCGTCTCGATCGCCTCGCTCTGCGGTCAGCCTGTAGGGAATGTCTATCAGCAAATTGCCACCCTGCAAACCACTTATCAAGCGTTGGTAAAACAAGCCGGACCGCAAGCCAACGGGGCCTATATTGGAAATGCGATGGCCGTCGGGCCGGCAGTCAACGGCGACCAGCTCTTCAATCCGAAATACAGGACCCCCAGGTCCTACCAGATGAATATTGGCGTCCAGCAGCAGATTGCCAAGAATTTCGTCGTTACAGTGGATTATCTGCGCAACGTCGGACAAAACTTCCTCCTCGGCATCGATGAGAACCACGCAGGAGATGTCCGTAACTTTAATCCTGCTGCTGCAAACGCTGCAGTAGCAGCCACAGTAACCGCTTGTGGTGTTGGCAGTGTCAATGCTGCCATTACTGCCTGCCCTGGTTTGCATCCCGGCGGCGGCGGTGCCACCATCGGAGATTTTGCAGCGAATGGCCTCGACTCCATCAACCAGTCAAATGGCGGAGTAGCCGGCCCAAATTTCGCGTTCGCAGGCAGCAATCCCACGTTTGGACAGGTAAGCTTCCTCGAACCGCGTGCCCGCTCCATTTATAACGCTTTGCAGATCAGCGCAACCGAGCGTTCCGTGAACCCGTTGCCAGGTGTCAAGTCGGTGAACCTGACAGCCTCCTATGCTTATAGCCATTTCGATGGAACAGGTTCCAACGCAATGACCACCTCAGGCGGTTCCGGAGGCGATCAGGATTTTGGTGCCAACGCCCTCAGCAATACGAACCCAGCCAGCTTCTGGGGACCGACTTCTCTGGATAGAAGGCAGCAATTCTCCATTGGCCTGGATACTTCGGTATGGAAGGGCATTCAATTCGATACGATTGCCCATCTTTACTCCTCGCTTCCGCTGACACTCTCCGCGCCCTCGCAGGGTTCTGGGGATATCTTCATCAACGACTTTGATGGTGACGGAACTGTGGGCGACGTGCTGCCGGGAACCAATGTCGGCTCCTTTATGCGCAAGCTTGGTCCGGGCAGCATCAACAATGCCATTAATTCCTACAATCAGAAATACGTCGGTCAGCTTACACCTGCTGGTGCGGCGGTCGTAAATGCCGGAGTGCTTACATCGGCGCAGATGTTAGCGATCGGTGCATCTCCTCAACCAATAGCCCTCGCCCCATCGAATCAGGTCGGCAACGACATACTTCGGATTTGGGACGTCGGCCTTAGCTATCCATTCAAGCTCGGTGAATCATTAACTATACAGCCCAGCTTCCATGCATTTAATGTGCTGAATGCTGCAAACTTCGATGCTCCCGGCGCGTTGGGTAGCACCAGAATCAAGGGCATTCTCGACGGTAGTTCAGGATCGGCAAACAACACCACTCCCATCGAACAGGAACCATTCCGAATCGGACTCGGCACTGGCGTGTACGCATTTGGAGCGCCACGGCAGTTGGAGTTCGGTCTCAAGCTAACTTTCTAGCGCTTATTTATACCCTTGCGGGCAGGATTCCAAAGAATCCTGCCCGTTCTTTTTTTTACAAGGCTAAATGAGATCCCTCCGCAGGTCTGGTATCGTCCCGAGTTTTATTGGCTGAAAACCGATGATCAGATCGGTTATCGATTTTGACATCAGATGTACTATGCTTCTCGCTAGCGTTCTGGAGAGCACTTTATGCGAATCAAACTTTTAGCAGTTGCAGGTCTTGGGATTCTTGGGGTTGTGGCCCTGTCGGCGCAATCGGCTTCAACCATGAATGGCTTTATCAGCGATGAGCACTGCGGTGCTTCTCACAGTTCGCCCAGCGCGGACGCGACCAAGTGCGTCAAAGGCTGCATGAAAGGCGGTTCTGCGGCGGTGCTTGTCAGCGATGGCAAGGTTTACAAACTGAAAGGCGCAGATGCAGCCGTAAAGGGACTGGCCGGCGAGAATGTCACGGTGACGGGAACCGTCGATGGAGACACGATCACTGTTACATCCGTGGCTGCGCAGAAATCGTAATAAGTAGATTGCGCGAAAATCGAGGCTGATCGCAATTCGCTATGAACGGCAGTTCGAAGGGCCCAGATCGCAGGGCCCTTCGGTTCGTAGGGTCAGGACCGATGTGCTCTGGTTTTCTATCTGGCTCTGGCAGCCCCATTCAGCTTCTTGCTCGCTGCATCTCGTTTTAGATGAGGGCTAAGCCTCGTTTTCTCTGCCTTCTTCGCCGCTCGCTCGCGTTTCTTTATTTCCTCGACGGAGTACATCGTCTTCCGGCAGCTTGCCGCGCCGCAGTTGCACCCCGCTTCATCATCCTCACCGTCATACAGGTTATATTCGTAAGTCAGCTCTTCGCCGGCGGCAATGTCGCGCAGCGCTTTGACCCATACGCGTCCATTTCTCTCGTCCGTCTCACAGTTAGGATCGCAGGAATGGTTGATGAACATGGCCGTGCCATGGCCATCGATCACGAAAGACCCGTCACCCAAGCCAAACAAATAGGTCGTGGGTGAGTCCTGATACTTCTCGTCAGCTTCTTCTTTGGTGATGCGCGGCCCTGTGTATTCCACAACGCGCGCGCCTTTCTTGATTGGCGCAGTTGTGTAGCAACCGGCTGCATGAATGGCAGAGGAACGAATAATCAGGCTCATGAAAAAAGGATTCGAGCCGAGTATATCTCACTCTGCTCGCCCATTCACTGCGGAAAACGGGCCAGCATGCCGAAAAGTTTTGCGCGCAAGCGTGAGGAAGGTTTCTTCGAGCGAAGTTAAAGTCTCATCACGATACGCAAGCTCCAGGTGACTGAAGATCTTCGCATTTCGAAGCTTGATGCACCGTACTTCCTGGTCAGCGATTTTCTCCACGCATGCCGGGGCAATCGTCACGCCAAGCCCAGTGCCTACGAGCCGCATGATGGTCAGCCAGTGTGGAGCCTCCTGCATGATCTTTGGGCGAAATCCGCCCTGATGGCACAGGCGCATTACCTTTTCCCACGCATTCTGACCGACTTCCGGCGAAAAGAGAACAAAGGGTTCGGTACGCAGGTCGGAAACCTGAATTGATGGTTTCTGGGCCAGTGGATGCTGTGCTGATACAACTGCAATGTAAGGCTCCGGCAGAAGTGTTTCTGTGTGCAGAGCTTCTTCTGCGCCGGCATCGCGAGTGAAGCCGATATCTGCGGTGCCATCGCGTAGCGCGCGCAGCAACGAGCTGGTATAGAACTCGCGCAGGCGCAATTCGACCTCGGGAAAGCGGTTGCGGTATTCGCTCAACATGCGTGGCAGTACCGTCAACATGGCGGATGCGATAAAGCCCACTGTGAGCGTGCCCACCTCGCCGCGCCCAATGCGCCTGGTGCTGTGCACGTCTTCCGCTACTTTGCGCAGCGTCTGTTGCGCCCGCTTCAGCAGCTCTTCGCCTGCCGCTGTCAGCCTTACATGGCGCGAGCTGCGTAGCAGCAACGGATGCCCGACTGCCTCCTCAAGCTTGCGAATCTGCTGCGAAAGCGGTGGCTGGGCCATGTGCAGGCGCTGTGCGGCGCGGCCAAAGTGCAGCTCCTCGGCCACCGCAACAAAATAACGCAGGTGTCGCAATTCAATGTCAGCAATATCCATGGAATATCAATACAGACGAACAATATATTGGACATCTTATTCCCGATACGGCTAGATAACAATTAAAGGAGTGGAAAACATGCAGGGTCTTATGGAAGCTACCTTTCGGGAATTCTCCGCAGGCGATGGCGAAGCATTTTGGAAGCTGAATGAGCAGTGGATCGCAAAATATTTTGTGCTTGAAGAAAAAGACCTGCTCACACTACGTCACCCGGAAAAATATATCCTCAATCCGGGTGGCCATATTTATTTCGCTATCTTCGACGAAAAAATCGTCGGCTGCTGCGCGCTGATCTCGACCGGCCCCGACACGTACGAAGTTGCGAAGATGGCGGTCGATGAAACCTACCGCAATCAGGGAATCGGCAAGTCGCTGTTGGCGCACGTCATCCATGCGGCGAGGGCGCTCGGTGCGCGGAAGCTGACACTTGAGACAAGCAGTAAGCTAATGAATGCGATTCACGTCTACGAGTCGCTTGGATTTCAGCACATCGATCCCTCGCTTGTAGAGCCATCGCCATATAAAAGGGCAAATGTTTTTATGGAGCAGCTGTTGTAGCCCGGCAGCAGATTTATCCCATCCTTTCAACCGTGTATCGCGTCTACACTAGTAGAAGGAATCCTAGGGAAAGACTTGATGCGGCAGTTGGTTTCTATTCCGGTTTTTGCCCTTGCGGCTGTTCTTTGCGTTTCGGGCGCTTTTGCGCAGCAACAGCAGCAGTCTTCGTCCGACCCATATGCTCCACCTCCGCCGCCTCCGCAGGCACCGTCAACGCAGCCGGATAAAAGCTGCAGCGCTCAGGCGCAGCGCGGGTCGAAGGGACCGTGGAAGACAAGTAATACCTGTCCACCGCCGTCATCCCCAAATGACAACCCATCTACTGCGCAGCCCACGCAGAACGGCGATCCGCAACAGAAAACTGACCAGCAGCAGCCCAAGAAATCTACGGCAGACGACAATCCGTTTCCGGAGGATATTTCAGAGAAGGCAGCGGCGGACGTTAAGGCGAGAGACGCTGAGGCTGCGAAGCCTGCTCCCACTGCCGACGGCGAAAGCTCCAGCCGGGATAAGCTGGATAAGCTCGACCTTGAAGGCGACCGCGACTCCCGCATCTCTGACGGCGCAGGCGGCATCGTCCATAACCCAAAGCTCGCAGCCGATGACGTGCATGTCGGCCAGTTTTACTTGAATCGCGAGGATTATAAGGGTGCTTATGTGCGCTTCAAGGAGGCGACGCAGGCCGACCCGGAAAATCCGGAGGCGGTCTTTTATTTGGCCGAAGCAGCGCGCCGGATGAACCATAAAGATGAAGCGACCCAGAATTATCAGCTCTATCTCGATGCCTTGCCGGACGGTCCAAAGGCAAAAGAAGCGCGCAAGGCCCTGCATGATTTAAATGCTTCTGCAAAGCATTGACCAATGGTGCCGTCGACAAAGTGAGCGTAAGATAATGCACGACAGCCATGAATCAAGTGCTCGATTCCATCCAACAATCTTATGCCGCTATGCTGGTTGGTCTGGATGCAATCGAAACGCAGCTTCATCCTGCGGGCGATCCGGAGCAGTGGAGCGCGCAACAGCTGGTCGAGCATCTCGTCCTCACCTATCGCAGTACTGTTGGCGTACTTGAAGAGCGGTTGCAGAAAGGGCGACCCACGCAGGCTCCCATCACGCCGCAACATGAGCTGTTATGGAATCAATACATAGGCGCGGGCAAGTTTCCGGCAGGGGGTCGGGCGCCGGAGCGGGTAAAGCCGGGGCAAATGAATCTAGCCGCTCTATCCGGTGCCGAACTGGCTTCGCTCATGCGGACGGAGCTGGAAACGATGGACCGGCTACTGAGCCAATGCTGCGAAAAGTTCGGATCACAGCCGATGGCGACCCACTTTACCTTTGGACCACTCACGGGAGCCCAGTGGCGAGAGTTCCATGCAGTGCATGCCCGTCATCATGTTGCGCAGCTTTCGCGCATCATTGCGAGTGAAACAGTTAGTGGAAAAACTGCAAGTACCACTTGAGGGTTGGTTCTCCCCAGAAGATGGCATAAATACTCGCGGCGCAGAGAAACGATCCGAGCGGAAGCTGCTGGGTGCGCTTATTCCCTGACGATCTCCGTGCCATCCAGAGAATTCCGAACACAGCCGCGATGACCACTCCCAGAAAGAGTGCAAGTAGGGCTTGCCATGGACCTAGCCACGCCGCGATCAGGGCAAAGAGCTTCGCGTCCCCCAGTCCCATGCCTTCGCGACGCCGAACCAGCCAGTAAGCTCCGCGAATGAGCAGCAGCAGCGTCGTCGCCCCGAGTGCATAAAGAAATGACAATCCTGCCCCGCGCCAGCCTCCAGTCAGGCCGGAAAAGACGATCCCGAGCACGATTCCGGGCATGGTGAAGACGTCGGGAAGCAGCAACGTTTCTGCGTCCATGACTGCCAGACCGAAGAGCAGAAAGCAAAGTACGGCCATGCCTGCGGCTTCGAGCGTCAGTCCAAAAACGAGGTAGGCCAGAAGAAACAAGGCCGCCACGCCAAGTTCAACTAGCGGATAACGCCACGGAATCTTCCAGCCGCAGTTACGGCAACGTCCGCGCAGAATGATCCAGCTCAGGACGGGGAGATTATCCCATGCGCGGAGGGGCTTGCCGCAGGAAGGGCAGTGCGATGCCGGCCGCACAATGGATTCATGCCGCGGCAAGCGCGCGATGCAGACATTGAGGAAGCTGCCGAAGGCAAGTCCGAAGAGCACACAGAAAATGGCGACATGCAAGGTCACTTGCCGAAGTATAGAGCTTCCGGACTTCTTTGCCAGATTGCCCTAGACATTCCCCCGGCGCATCTGGTCGGCAAGATACTCCGAGGATCGCATCGCCAACGCCACAATCGTCATGGTTGGATTCTGCCATCCTGCACTCACGAAGCTGCTTCCATCCACCACGAACAGATTTTTCATGTCATGGCTTTGGCCCCATTTGTTGAGCACGCTGGTCTTCGGATTGTCGCCCATCCTACAAGTGCCCAGCTCATGAATGCTGTAGCCGGGCGGATTCGGGTCATAGTTCTTCGAGAGAACTTCAAAACCAGCGGCTTCCGCCAGCGCAACGCTTGTATCCACTGCGTCACGCGCCATGTTGAATTCGTTGTCGGTATATTTTGTGTCGATGTGCAGCGCGGGAATGCCCCAGGCATCGACGACATTCTTGTCGATGCTCACGCAATGCTCGTAGTGAGCCAGCACCTCTCCCATAATTCCTAACGAAAATCCGCTGCCGCTATAGCTGTCCAGCTTCTTCTGTAAATCTTCCCCGTACGCGGCAAAGTTACGCGGGTCCATCGGGCGCGTGCTGCTCGATACATTCAGCGCGTAGCCGCGAATGAAGTTCTTTGCTTTCGTGTCAATATTGCGAAAGCGAGGAATAAGTGCGTTCCCGCCCATCAGTTCCGGTGTGGCTTTGCCGTCGCGCGCCTCAGGCACAGAGCAGACAATGCCAGGCCCGTAAACCTGATCGATCAAGTAGTGGCCCATCACGCCGCTGGAATTTGCCAGTTTGGAATTCAGCAATAAGCGCGTGCTCTCCAACGTTCCCGCTGCTAAAACAACCACTCGCGCTCTCACCGACATTTCCCGCCGCGAAAGTCGATCGACAAAATGAACTTGATTTACGAGACCTGTATTCTTGTCCACGCTGAGTTCGCGGACGACTACATTCGGAATCGCTTTCAGCTTGCCGGTCGCGAATGCATCCGGCAGAAGCAGATTGACTGAGCTGGCCAGCCCATCCACGCCCATCGAGCTCCGCGCCTTGCAGACCGGAACTCCAGCCTGTTTCCCGGCCGCGATAAAGCGCTGCATGCATCCCGACCAAGGCGAATCGTCCAGAACGAAATTACCGTCCGGATACTGCGGCAGTCCCTCTGCGCGTCCTCGTACGCGAAAGATTGCCTCGACACGTGAGTAGTAGGGAGATAAATCCGCCAAACCGATCGGCCAGTCATCTCCAAAACCATCATGCGACTTACCCTTGAATTCGTAATCGCTGAGCCGGAACGATTGTCGCGACCAGAAAAGCGAGCGGCCGCCGAACAGCCGCACTCTTACCCAGTTATAGGGTTGCTTTGGGTCGTATGTGTAAGGAACTTCCTGCTCGTCTACCCACGTATTCGCGTTGAACTCGTTCGATTGAAAGACATGGGGCAAGAGGCCCGGCTGCTTGAACCCGCGAAAGGGCAAGGCATAGGCCGGTTTCAGCTCCGTGTCCTTGTGAACATCTGCGATAGGTCCCGCGTTGAGCATCAGGCATGAAATGCCCTGTTCGGTGAGGACTTTTGCTGCCATCCCGCCAGAGTGGCCGGATCCGATGATTAGAACGTCAACTATTTCTTCAGCCATGATTCTTCAATGTGCTCTCTTGCTGTAGTTCGATCTCTGATGGCGCACAAGCTGCAACGTGCCGTGAAAAACGACCCGCGCGCGCTTGAAGTCCGCTCTAGGAATATCGTTTTTGCGGGGTGGGTCGGCGACCTGGCCCGGGGCCTTCCCGATACAAGTCAGGTTCGACCGGAAACCAATACAAACCCACATCCGGCTCGTTCTGACTTGTTGCACTGGCCGCTTCGCTCCATGCTTGCGAATTGATGGTTGCTGTGCGGATATCGCTATGCGCGACATTGATGAAGTGCGCGTAGGGCTCCGTGGGAGGATGGTCCGTCATCCACGTCCTCAACCATGGACGCAGCAACTGATCCGCTTGTGCCGGCTGCACATTCGCAAACGATACGCCAAAGTGTTGGTGGGACTCTGCATCGAGCCGATCCAACCCGGATTGATACATCTGTTGGCGATCCGAGGGCGAAACTCCAATCAGGAAATCAAGAAACTTCGGCGTTCCCGCCTCTATTGCTCCTGGATAGTCTTTAGACGGAGGCAGCAGGATTTCACTCAGTCGCCGTAACGTTGCCATTTGCCGGTCGGTGAAAAAATGCGCATTGGTCTGCGCCACTGCATCTGGGACGATCGGCGTCATCGACAGCGGCTTCACCTCCATGAGCCCTCGCATCCACGGTACTGGCCCGGGTGCTGCAGGCGTCGGAGGCGGCGTTGAAGGCGCCACCGGAGTCGCTGCTTGTTGTCCCAACATTGTCCTGGCAGACACAGATGCCGCCACGACTGCCTTGACGAAGTCACGCCGCCGCATGGTTGTTATTGTTCTCCTCCACGTGTCACTTGAAATTGCAAACGGTCTGCAAACCTTACGGGCGGATTCAATTGCGAACCTACGATAATTTTCGGCTCGCCCGAAAGTCCAAATTGCGCCCGGTTGCAAAGGTAAAACCCTCGCATCATATTTGCAAGCTCAGCTCCGCCAGCGACCGTTGATGCGGGGTTTCGTGTGCGCTGCCGTGCGCGTCCGGCCATCGTGGAGCGGCAGACGGGCTTCGTGACAATAGGCATACCAAAGCACAGAAGCCATTGCCGGCTATGGCTTCTGTGCTAAAACGTGCCTGGAGCGATTGAGTGTTTTTCAAAGCGAAGCGGGTGAGGGCTAGAAGGGTATGTCGTCGTCGGTGATCTCAGCGGATTGGCCGTAGTCTTCGGCGGGCGCTGAGGACCGCTGATCAAAGGTTGCAGAGCTGCCGGACCGCGTGTAACCACCACCACCGCTGCTGCTTTCACCTTCTCCGCGTCCACTCAGCAGGGAGAGGTCGTTGATGATGATCTCTGTACGATATTTCTTCTCGCCCGAGGTTTTGTCATCCCACGAGCGGGTTTGAATCTTACCCTCAATGTAGAGTTTGGAGCCCTTCTTGACATAGTCACGGATGATCTCCGCCGTACGCTGAAATGCGACGAGGTTGTGCCACTCTGTGCGGTCGCTCCAGTTGCCGCCCTGATCCTTGACCCGGTCGGTCGTCGCCAGCGAAAAATTGGCCACCATGGTGCCGCTCGGAGTCGCGCGAATCTCAGGGTCTTTGCCCACATTGCCAAGAAGAATGACTTTATTAACGCTTTTTGCCATAACTTGATTTCTCCCGTAACTGCCGCAGAGTGCTGGTTCGCGCATACTGCGCAGACAATCAATTCTGAAGGATAACAGGATCCAGGCTTCTGCTTCTACGCGAGACGTCTCGATTTTACCGAGCAATCCGCCAGAGGTATCGAGTCTGGCTCAAATAGATCTTCCAGAAAACCCGGAAGTAACCACCCTCCATCCCACGCTGGCCGCGAAGCACAATCACCATGCCGTCGGATATGTTTCAATTCTCAATTTTATAGCTTGTAGTTATATATATTTTAGATATATAGTAGACAGCGGAGAAAAGAACAGTGATTCCTTTCTTTGTTTTGATGGCTGTCTTCGCTGTCTGTCGCGCCCTCGGCTGGATAGGCGCTACGTATTTCAGCGAATGGCAGCATTGCCTGCGCTTCGCACTGGCTGCCATGTTTCTGCTCACGTCCTCTGCACACTGGGGAGCGAAGCGCGCGGACCTGATCCGCATGGTTCCGTCCGCTTTTCCGCGTCCCGACATATGGGTCACGCTCACGGGAATTGCCGAGATTGCCGGCGCCATTGGTTTGCTCTTTCCTCCGACTTTTAAGGCCGCGTCGATCGGCCTGCTGCTTTTGCTGATTGCAGTCTTCCCGGCCAACGTGCACGCCGCGCGGCAGCACTTGTCGATTGGTGGCCACAAGGTTCCCGGCATAGCGGTGCGTGCGCTGCTCCAGGTCATTTTTATCGGAGCAGTGATCGCGGCGGGGTGGTTCTGAGATGGCAGAACGCGTGAATCAAAGTCAGTTTGCCGTGCTTGGGTTGTTGAGTCTGGGGCCGCTGTCCGGCTACGACCTCAAGCAGCTCAGCACTTGGTCCGTGGGTCACTTTTGGCGTGAAGGTTACGGACAAATCTATCCCACGCTGCGGCAATTGGAGAAGGAGCGGCTGGCGACTAAAAAGACGCAGCGACAAAAGGGCAAGCCCGACCGCAATGTATATACGCTTACTCCCGCCGGGCTTGAGCGGTTAAAACAATGGCTCGCATTGCCTGCTCACCCTGAGGTGATGCGTAATGAGCTTTTGTTGAAGCTGTTTTTCGGCCAGTGGATGCCGCAGGAGACAAGCCGCAAGCACATCGAAGAGCACCGGCTGATTTACAAGCAGGAACTCGCCGAATTGGCAGCGATTCGGCAGCGGCTGTCTAAGGAGCACGAGAAAGATCCCGGGCTGCCATTCTGGGAGATGACACTGAGCTACGGAGAATGCGTTGTCAAAGCCCAATTGGTCTGGTGCGGAGAGATGTTAAAGAAACTGAAGGATAGGGAATAGCAAAATGAAACGGTGAGGTGCGTCATGCATGATCCACTTTGGATGAAAGCATTTCTTGCGGTACACATCACAGCCGGAACGTCGGCCTTTCTTCTGGCTCCTCTTGCTTTGATATCGGCGAAGGGCGGCAAAGCGCATCGCCGGTGGGGCAGGTTTTATTTCTGGGCAATGGCGGTTGTGGCCCTCACCGCTCTGGTGATGGCGATCTACCGGCCTGTCCTGTTTCTTGCATTGGTGGCGATCTTCAGCTTTTACTCGGCTTTTGTGGGGTATCGCGTGCTGGGGCAAAAGGCCGCCTACAAAGGCGAGAAAACTGCGACCATGCTGGACTGGTTTGCGGCCGCCTTTACGTTTGCCGCCAGCGCAACACTTGCCTATTTGGGAGCGGTTCAACCAGCGCTGGTGCAGAATCTGGGCGTTCCGGCCATGGTTTTCGGCGGCATTGGCATGTGGATCGCAGGGTCCGCCGTCTGGAGGTGCACGCACCGCCCGAAAGAAAAGATGTTCTGGTGGTATTCGCATCTGGCGAGCATGCTTGGCAGCTATATCGCCGCATGGACGGCCTTCAGCGTCGTGACGATCGGGCCACTGCTGCACGGCGCCTGGTGGATCTGGGTTTTGCCGACTGGAATCGGCGTTCCGTCGATTGCAATCACAACGGCATACTACCGCAGAAAATTTACGCCGAAGCCGAAAAACCAGCTGAAGGCCACAGCGTAAACGATCCCGACAGCGTAAACGATTCCGGTTGAACGACTGCAGTATCATCGAGATGATGCTTTCGTCTCTTCGCTTTGTCTGGAATGCGACCCGTGGCCATCGTCTACAGCCCTGGCGCAGCGACTATCTTAAGTGGCGCATCGAAACCTATTCCGGGAAAAAAGCGGAGAGTCTGCAAACGCGGGATATCCTCGATTTTCTATGGAAAGAGAAGCGGAATCTTCTGCGGTTTCTCCGGTGGACCGCTGAAATCGAAGGCATGAAGCATATCTCGCACAGCGATGTGGGCCAATGAGCGGCTTAGAAGGTGCCGAAAGCCTGTAAGTACGTGAAATGAGTGCAACTTTAGCCGCCGAGGCAGTGGATGTGCCCGGGCAGCATCTCTGTTCAGACTCTTAGGGCACTTGGCAGGTGGGCTGTGCTCTGTTGTCATAGTAGTATCGTGGCTTTTTCTTCCCTTTGGCGCATCTCTGTCTGGATCTGTTTTGGAATCGGAATCACGCGAGCCGGCGTTGCTCAGGAGCCGTTTCCAGGCGAACCAGCCACTGCGCCGCGGAGTTCTCAACCCATCCCGCAGCAACCGGATGCAAAACCATTGCCTGACCAACAGCTTCCGCCGACGATTCGCGTCAACACCAGTGTCGTGCTCGTGCCAACGTTGGTGGAAAAGCCATCGGGCGAAGTCGTTTACGGGCTCGCAGCGAAGGACTTTACCCTCGAAGACAATGGCGTAAAGCAGGAAATTCACGTCGACGATGATCTCGACACCCAGCCTGTTTCGCTGGTCGTCTGCATTCAACGTGGACGGTCAAGCGCTCTCGAGTTTAGTAAGCTCGCCAAGCTTGGCCCATTGCTTGATCTGTTCACCGCGGGCGGCCGAGGAGAAGTGGCTTTCGTAGAGTTCGATTCCAAGCCGGTATATCGTGAGGCCTTCTCGCGCGATACCACCGACATCACCGAAGACTTGCAAAACCTAAGGCCCGGCGATGGTGGTGCGGCAATCTTCGACGCAGTGGGTTACTCGGTCGATCTGCTCGAGCATCGTGCGCCGGATCACCGGCGCGTATTGTTGTTGATTAGCGAATCGCGTGACCACGGAAGCAAGACTGTCAGCGCGCAGGATCTGGTGGAACGCATCGGCACCAGCAATACGCTCGTGCTGAGTCTCACCTTCTCGCCCACGAAAGCCGGTTTGATGGATTGGGGCAGCGGGAATGGAGGAGGCGGCTCGTCGATCAACGTCCTCGCTCCGTTAATGATGGCGCTTGCCGCGGTGCACAAAAATGCCGCGCGAGAGATCGCCATCATGAGCGGCGGCGAATATGCCGCTTTCACCAGGGAAAAATCTTTTCAGGATCGCGTCGATGAACTGGCGAGCCATGCTCGCAACCGATATATCCTTAGCTTTCATCCAGGCGACCTGACTCCTGGCCTGCACAATATCCAGGTCAAGCTTAATAATGACTACGACGCGCGGGTGGTTGCGCGGGCCAGTTACTGGGCCGTGAACGATACGTCAGCCGATCGTTCTACAACACATTAGGTCATAACAAGAGAAGACCCACGAATCAACAACATTTCTGGAGCATGTCTCGCTGCAAATTCGACGCAATGAGTCGTACGAATCGATAGAGAAGAAATAAAGTCTGGTTCCTTTGCAAGTGACTTCCACGCGCAGAGAAAGAATTTGCTAATCCCGAAGAAATCGTGCATCTTAGCGTCGTTATGCAGGCGAGCCGCATCTATGAAAAGACGCTCTTTCCAGCGAATCCGGATATCTACTATTTCCTGCAATGAAAGGTGAAGACCAGGACGATGGCAGCAAGTGAAACTGTTGCTGAGCCGAAACTGATAGCGCTGGAGCGCTGGCGCCCCCGCGCCAATCCCTGGGCCATTGCCGCCACGGTTGCGTTAGCTGCGTTCATGGAGGTGCTGGACACCTCTATCGCCAATGTAGCGTTACCGCACATTGCGGGTAGTCTTGGGGCCAGCCAGGATGAGAGTACCTGGGTACTGACCGCGTATCTTGTTTCGAACGCTGTGGTGCTGCCCATGGGCGGGTGGGCCGCGAGCATCATGGGACGCAAGAACTTTTTCATGTTCTGCATCGTGATCTTCACCATCAGCTCATTTCTCTGCGGTATTGCCCCATCGCTCGGGCTTCTCCTGCTGTTTCGCGTATTGCAGGGAGCAGGCGGAGGCGGCCTTCAGCCAATGGCGCAGGCCATCATGGCCGATTCGTTTGAACCGGCGAAGCGCGGCCTTGCCTTTTCTCTCTATGGTATTGTTGCCATCCTCGCGCCGTCCATCGGACCGACACTCGGTGGCTGGATCACTGACAATTACAGCTGGCACTGGATCTTCTATATCAATATTCCGGTAGGAATTCTGGCGCTTGTGCTGACACAGCGAATGGTCGATGATCCTCCCTGGATCAAGCCTGACCGAAAGAATCTGTTGAATGTCGACGGAATGGGTATCGCGCTGCTCGTGATCTCGATGGGCGCTTTGCAGATCATGCTCGACAAGGGAGAAGAAAAGGACTGGTTCAGCTCAAGCTTTATCCGTTTCTTCGGGATCGCCTTTGCGATCTCTTTCATTGCGCTGATCGCCTGGGAATGGTATGCCAAGAATCCGATCATGGAATTGCGCCTGCTGAAGAACAGCAATTTTGCAACCTGCTGTTTCCTGATGCTCTTTACCGGCGGGCTATTGAATGCGACGACGGTACTACAGCCGCAGTTCCTGCAGTCGCAGCTCGGTTATACGGCGACGATTGCTGGCTTATCGCTGTCGGCAGGCGGCTTGGTGCTGCTCTTCATGATGCCGATGGCTGGTCAGGCAGTGAGCCGTCTGCCCGCGCGAAATATTATCGTGTTCGGCTTTTTCTGCTTCGCCGCTTCTTACTTCTATACGGCGATACGGATCAATCTTGGGCTTAGTTTTGGAATGGCATCCTACCTCAGAGTCGTTCAGGTTGCCGCCATTCCATTCGTGTTTATTTCTGTTACCACAGCGGCTTATTTCGGCATGCCCGTTCAGAAGAACAACCAGGTTTCTGGGCTAATCAATTTCGCGCGCAACATTGGCGGCAGCATTCTTATTTCGCTTACCAATGCGGGAGTGACGGAGCTAGGCCAATTCCACCAGAATCAGATGCTCAAGCATCTTCCTCCATCGAGTCCGAATCTGCAGAATGAAATCAACGCACTTACCAGTGTTTTTTCGCGAGCATCAGGGCCGGCCAATGCGGACCATCTTGCGCAGGGTCAGGTTTACAACCTGATGCAGCAGCAGGCGCAAACCCTCGCGTATAGAGATATGTATTTCATTCTTTGCGCCGCAGCGCTCCTCATTGTTCCGCTCGGCTTCCTGCTTCGCAAAAACAAACCGGGAGGGGGCGGGGAAATCGCTATCCACTGAGCCTGCCGAAGGCCAAAAGTGGCTCGATGTGGAATGCCATTTTGCACTCTGCTCCCATTTTGGAAATGACAGACGCCAATTCTTGGACCATTCAACTTATGGTGGCATCGAAACCAGTAGGATCGAAAAAACGCTGTTTTGCGAATGGTCATTAACACTAAAGAAAAAATAGAGCCGGAAAAGCCTGCATCCTCGCGGGATTATTCGCATGCGTGGCGCGCTTTACGCCACCGCAACTTTCGTCTGTTCTTTGGCGGACAGAGCATTTCGCTCATCGGCACGTGGATGACGCGGATCGCTACCGCCTGGCTTGTCTACCGGCTTACAAAATCGTCGTTGTTGCTGGGTACGGTCAGTTTTGCGGGGCAAATTCCCACTTTTCTGCTTGCTCCGTTTGCGGGTGTGTTGGTGGACCGGATGGATCGGCGCAAAGTACTCATCTGGACGCAGGTTCTTGCGATGGTACAGTCTCTGGCGCTGGCCGCTCTGACGCTTACCAAGGTCATCAACATTCATGAAGTGCTCGCTCTGAGCGTGTTTCAGGGCGTGATCAATGCTTTTGACATGCCCGGACGGCAAGCCTTCATGATGGTAATGGTGAAAGACCGCGGCGATCTTTCCAATGCCATCGCGATCAATTCATCCATGGTGAATCTGGCAAGGCTCGTCGGCCCATCGTTGGCAGGGCTTGTAATCGCGGCAACGAACGAGGGCTGGTGCTTCCTGATTGACGGCGTTAGCTACATTGCCGTGATCCTATCGTTGCTCATGATGCAGGTGCCGGCGGATGCTGTGAAACGCGCGGCTGCGTCGATGCTGGACCAATTGAAAGAAGGCTGGACCTATGTCTCGAACTTTGCCCCCATCCGGACTATCCTGCTGCTCTTTGCCCTCATAAGCCTGATGGGCATGCCATTCGTGGTGCTTATGCCCGTGTTTGCTGCGCAGGTACTCCACGGCGGAGCGCACACGCTCGGCTTCCTCATGGGCGCGCTTGGAGTCGGTGCGCTGATCTCAGCCCTTTCGCTGGTGGTGCGAAAATCGGTTCGCGGCCTCCTGAAGATGATTCCTGTGGCGGCCACGGTTTTCGGCATAGGCCTGGTCGGTTTTGGATTCTCGAATCTGCAGTGGCTTTCACTCCTGCTGATGCTCGTTATCGGCTTTGGCATGATGCAGGGTATGACGGCCAGCAACACCATCATCCAGACGCTGGTACCGGAAGACAAACGTGGGCGTGTCATGAGCTACTACACGGTCGCGTTTGTGGGCATGGCCCCATTCGGAAGCCTGATGGCAGGTGGTCTCGCGCACGCCATCGGGGCGCCGCGAACGGTCATGCTCAGTGGTATCGCGTGCATTGCGGGGTCGCTGTGGTTCTGGTCGCGGCTCAAGTTCATTCGCAAAGATATACGGCCTATTTATGAGCAACTCGGCATCCTGCAGCCCAAGGTTCCGGTAATCGTAGAAGAGGAAGCCAGCAGCTAACGGCGTAAGCCGTCACTCTGTCCCCAAAAGACCGTCATCCTGAGCGGAGCGAGGGATCTCAACGATTTAGGAAATAACGCGGTATTTGCGCGGCTGAATCGTCGAACGAATAAGCGACGCAGCGTATTCTCTGCCTCTGCTATCCTTTGTATCCAGAATCATAATTCTTAACGCCATTTGCAATCGGTTCAGGGAGCCAGCGATGCCATCCTCTGCATTTTTCCGCGGAACTCTTGTGTTCTGCGCGGCATTCTTTTGCTTGCAAGCAACAGCGCAGGTTGACCAGACCTACGCCCGCGACCCCGGGCAGGCTATCGATCAGGACTACACGCAACGCATCGGAAAATACACGACGCTGCCTGAGTTGAATTCATCGTTGACCGACTACCTGCCGGCATCGACGACCGTGCCCACGCCCGCGAAAGCGCTGGGCGATGTCGCAGGCGCGCCCGACATGCTCCCGTATGCTGAAGATACGTATCGCTACTTCCATATGCTGGAAGCTGCCAGTCCGCGCGTGAAGGTCTTCACCATTGGGCATACGGAAGAAGGCCGCGAGATGATCGCCGTAGCTGTGGCCGACGAGTCGCTGCTCAAAAATTACAAAGAGAATGATGCTCGGCTGGCGAAGCTGGCAGATCCGCGAACGATCAACATGAATGATGCTACGGCAGCGGAGCTGGTGAAGCAGTCCGTGCCTGTCTACTACATCACCGGCACCATTCATTCGACGGAAACCGGAGCGCCGACTGCATTGATGGAGCTTGCCTACCGGCTCGCCGTTGACGACTCGCCCTACATCCAGTACATCCGCTCGCACATGATCACGCTCATCACGCCGGTGGTCGAAGTCGATGGGCGCGACCGCATGGCCGATATTTACAAGTGGCATAAGGCGCATCCAAATGAAAATTATCCGCGCCTCATATACTGGGGGCATTACGTCGCACATGACAATAACCGCGACGCCATGACGCTGACTCTCAATCTCTCCCACAACGTGCTCGACACCTACCTTGCGTGGCACGCGCAGGTGTTGCACGACCTGCATGAATCCGTTCCGTTCCTGTACGACAACACGGTTGGCGACGAGCCTTACAACGCGTGGCTCGATCCAATCCTGACAAACGAATGGCAGATGATCGGCTGGAACAACGTACAGGAGATGACGAAGTTCGGCATGCCGGGCGTCTTTACGCATGGCGACTTTGATACATGGAGTCCCGGCTATCTCATGTTTATGGCGGCGATGCATAACGGCATCAGCCGTCTCTATGAGACCTTCGGCAACGGCGGCGCGGACACCGTGGAGCGCATTCTTACGCCCGATGAATATTCGCGCACATGGTTCCGGCAGAATCCGCCGTATCCAAAAGTGAAATGGTCGCAGCGCGACAACAATAACTATGAGCAGACGGCACTGCTGGTTTCGTTGAGCTATTTCGCGCAGAATGCGCAGACCTTCCTCAATAATTTTTATCTCAAGAGCAAACGTTCAATCCTCAAACCGAATGATTCCGGCCCTGCTGCCTACGTGCTTCCTGCGAATGAGGAATCCAGGGACCGCCAGCGCATGCTTCTCGACATCCTGCGCGGGCAGCATGTCGAGATCAGCAAGACGACTGAAGCCGTCACCGTTGCTGTGCCGGCAGGACCAAAGCGTGAGAACAAAGACAAAGGCGACGACAAAGATGCAAAGCCGGAGAATCTGAAAACCGAGCAGAGGACATTTCTCGCCGGCAGCTACGTCATTCGCATGGACCAGCCATACTCCCGCATTGCCGATGCCTTGCTCGACCGGCAGTATTGGGCGCCGAACGATCCGCAGAAGACCCCTTATGACGATACAGGCTGGTCATTGCCTGCGCTGTTTAGCGTGGAAGCGGTGCGCGTGACCGAACCGGCAATCCTGAAAACCCCAATGAAACTGGTTGAGGACGAAGCCGCGGCGAAAAGCACTTTAGGGTCAGGAGCTATCTTTTTGATAGCCAATCACGCGGACCCAGGCATGATCACCCTGCGCTACCTGCTCAAGAACGCCACTGTATTGGTTACAGATGCGCCGTTCACTACTGGTGGGAGGCAGTTTCCCGCCGGCTCGCTGATCGTAAAAGACGTGCCTGCCGACGAGATGAAATCCGCCCTGGAGAAATCGAATCTGACCGCGACAGCCGCGAACGCTGCGCCCTCTGTCGCAGCGCACGCGATTGGTGCTCCACGCATAGCAATGATGCACACCTGGCTCACCACGCAGACGGAAGGCTGGTGGCGGCAGGCGCTCGACAAGCTGGGCGTGCCCTATGACTACATCAGCACGCAGACGGTGAGCGGGGAAGACGATCTGCGCTCGAAATACGACGTGATCCTCTTCGCCCCTGTCGGCGCACGTACGCCGCAGATTATTCAGGGTTTGCCGATGTGGGGAAATCCTTTGCCGTGGAAGACGACCGATCTGACGCCAAACCTGGGCCGCATTGACTCAACCGACGACATGCGTCCAGGTCTGGGCTACACCGGGATCGATCACCTGCGACATTTCGTCGAACAGGGTGGCCTGCTCGTCACATCACAAGACACGGCGCAGTTTGCCATCGATACCGGCCTTGCGCCGGGTGTCTCCATAGTTACGCATGGCGATCTCAAAGTTGTCGGCACACTGCTGGGAACAGCCGTCGTCAATTCCAAATCTCCCATTCTGTACGGATACGACAAACCGCTTACGGTCTACAGTGAAGACGGCCTTTCTCTCAATGTGAGCAACACGGTCGGAGGCACGCGTGGTCCTCGTTTTGGAGGTGGCGACGAACGGCCGACAGGTCGAGGCGGACCAGATGATCCCGATACCCCACAGGGGCGTCGGTTTGTGGCTCCCGAGGAGCGGCCGAAGCCCAAGCCGTGGGAACCGATGCCGCTGAATGAGGAGCAGATGCGCAACAACCCGAATGTAGTCCCGGTCGAGCTGCGGCCGCAGGTAGTTCTGCGCTTTGCAGATAAAGATGCGCTGCTGGTTTCAGGTCTACTTGACCACGGTGATCTGTTGGCACAGCACGCAGCGGTGGTGACAGCACATCTGGGCAAGGGATCGGTCTTGCTCTTTGCCAATAATCCGATTTACCGCGGCGAGACAATTGGCAGCTATCCGCTTGTTTTCAATGCAATTTTGAACTTTGACCATCTGGGACAGGCGGCAGACTCCGCTCACTAAGGGGAAGCTGATTGATTCGGAGACCCATTCATTCAATGAATATTCAGTTATTCCTTTGTGAACCCCGGGCAACCTATCCGCTCTCTGAAGTATCATTCTTGCGGCTAGGTGGTTTCCTGCAATGCTCAGTGAGTGTTTGTGGTGGTCCCGCTTTCAGCGAACGAAAAAATAAGCACTTCGATCCACCTTCAAATGACTCATGGCGAGGCGGGGGATACTTAGCTCATTCCCCCTCTGGAGTTCATCATGTTGGCACTTGGATCAATCGTAGGTCGTCACACTGGCAAGGCGTTGGCCTTGACTCTTGCGCTCGCAGCTTTTTCCGGCGGACGGGCGTACGCAGCTACAGACTGGAGCGCAATTCAGACCGCCATGAAAGTAAATGGCGTTGTATTGCCTCATGATGTTTTGCGATTCGAGTTAGTTAGGACGGACATAGGCAACATCACCGTAAATGGGCAGACAATCAATGAGAACGAAGCAGCAAGCGGCTTTGTCAGTTTCAAGGAAATAGAGAATGGCAGGTTTTTCGCCGATGGCTCGATTCCCGTTCGCGATTCAGAAGTAGAAGCTGTGCAGACTGCACTCCGCCAGGATACGAGTATCCACATTACAGCTGTCGCCAATCGCCTGACTCAGGACACCCCGAGCCTGCTCTGGGTGCACTTTGAAGCAAGAGGAAAGGGTGCCAGCCTCGCCACTTCCATTGCGTCCGTACTGGGCACAATCAACAGCCCGCAGGTAGGCGCACTGGTCATTCCGGGGACGGAAAATATCATCTCCCTTAGCGACATTCCGCAACAGTTCCAGGATCTCTTCAAGCAGGGATTTCTCGAACAACTAGGCAATAGCATCGTATTTTATCTGCCACGCCCCGATGAGAAGCGCATTCGTCTGGGAGAAGTGCCTGCATCCTTCGGTCTTGGCGTTGGTCAGAGCTTCTACATTACGATTCTAGGCGACGTCAATTCAGTGACTGTCACTATGGATGTGGACTTTGCGCTAAGGAAAGATGAAATTCAACAGGTGAGCGACATTCTGAGGAGTGGCGGCTTTTCCATTTCGTCCCAATCCAATAACTTCGTGAATGACGACCCCTCTTTGTACTATGTGCATGCATCTGCAAGCGGTAATGGATTCGATTTTGCTCAGCCGCTGTTTACCGCTGTTCAGGTCATCGAGGCAGACAGCGGCCACGGCCACAATTAAGATCACTACTGATTCTGACGGGATGACACCCTTTCAAAGAATCAATTCTGCACTATCGCGGTGAAAACACCGATCAGATAGGAGCGGTAGTGCCGTAAAGAGCAGTAACATTTGGCCGGACGCTATGGGTTGGTAACGTCCGGCCATTTTGTTTTACGTGTTGTCAATCGGTAATTGGTTATTTCCAGCCAGCCTGCCGCGCAGGTGCAATCGGTGAAGTCATCTTCCGACGCGCTTTCTTCTAAATCAGTTTCATTGCCTCCGGATCCCAATGCACGACAGAGCCGCGCTCCATGCTTAGATTGCTGAGCAGAGCTGCTCCGGCTGCGCGGTAGCCGAAGACCGCATCTTCAACCACGGGTTGGCGTGTTCGAACGGACGCAAAGAAATTCTTGAAGTGATCGTAGCTGTCGCTATACCCTTCGGGGGCTACATATTTCTCATATCCCACCTGCGGCGCTCCCTCAGGATGTGTGAGCGGATATTTTTGCCGGTAATCTGCAAGAATGCGCTTCTGCATCGCTTCCGTGAAGGTGCCAATGGTGTAGCCCGGCTCTTTTTCGCGTGGCACGCGGTTTACGCTGACTGTATTTCCGGCAATTTCCATCGTGCCTTCCGAACCGGTGAAGATCAGCCCTTCGCTCTCCTCGCCACCGTCTACGAAGTTGACCCGCAAGCTGAGGTTGAAGCCCTCACGATAGTCGAAGAGGCCCAACATCACGTCGGGCACGTCACGGCCGTCTTTCCAGAAACGCAAGCCTCCAGTGGCCATCGCGCGCGTAGGTCCATGCGTCCCGGTGATGAAGTGAGTTCCGCTGAAGAGATGGACGAAGAGGTCGCCGGCCACACCGCTTCCGTAGGCCTTCCACTTGCGCCACTGAAAAAAGTGTTCGGAGTTGAAAGGAATCTTCGGAGCCGTACCCAGAAAACGTGGCCAGTCACAGGTCTCTGTCGAAGCATCCGGCGGAACGGTATAGCTCCACGCGCCCATCGCTGAATTGCGATCCCAGCGTGCGGTCACCATATTGAGCTGGCCGATAGCGCCCGAAGCGAGCAGCTCTTTCGCCTTTGCGTAAACAATCGAGCTCACACGCTGGCTTCCGACCTGGATGATCCGGTTCGTTTTGCGTGCCGTCTCGATCATCTCCGGCCCGTCGGCGTAGAGATGGATCATCGGCTTCTCGCAATACACGTCCTTGCCGGCCTTCATGGCGTCGACCGAAGCCTGCTTATGCCAATGGTCGGGCGTGCCGATGATAACGGCGTCGATGTCCTTGCGCGCCAGAATCTCGTTATAGTCGCGTGTCGTGAAAATATCCTGGCCCCAAAGCTCCTTGCTGCGATCGAGCCGCCCGTCGTAACAATCCGCCACGGCAACGAGCTTCACGCCCGGAACCTGCACTGCCGTCTTGGTATCTCCCTGGCCCTGACCGCCCGCACCGATCAGCGCAATCTGAATATGATCGTTTGCCGCAACCGGCCTGACAGGTTCACTTTGAACTGCGGCCAGCCCATGTATCTTTGCTCCAAGCACAGTCTGCCCCACGGCAGCGCCCGCCACTTTCAGAAAATTCCTTCGATTCACCTCGTGCACTATGGCCCTCACATCTGGAAGTTGTACAACGTCTGTAACCATACACGGACTTGAGCCGCTCTTCGCATTTCTTCGGGCGGCAGATCATGATTTGCATTGGAAGAGCGCTCGACTTGACCTGTGAGCGCCATGCCGACTTTTCGGTCATGTGCAAGGCCACCAAGGTACCCCATGCTCTAGGTCGCACGCAGCAGCATACAGGTGACATCGTCATGTTGCGGAGCGCTTCCTGCGAACCGGTCAATGTCGATCAGGATGCTGTTCAGCAGCATCGCAGGACTCAGCATTACGCCTGAGTGCAACATCGTGATGAAACGCTCTTCGCCGTATTCCTGCTGAAGGCTGTTCTCTGCCTCGACCACGCCATCGGTGAAGGCCACGAGCAAATCGCCAGTCTCTATCATTACTTCGCCCGATTGGTAGGAGGCCGCTTCCATAATGCCAAGCGGCATCCCGCCGATTTCCAAGCGCTCAATCAAGCCCGATCGCCGGCGCAGGATCGGATTGTTGTGGCCCGCATTGACATAGGTCAGCCGGTGCGACACGGGATCGAACTCAGCGACAAAGGCAGTGGTAAAGCGGCGGCCGTTCTGGCTGTTGCTACAGGCATAGCGATTCATTCGGCTCACCAATTCTGTCAGCGGGCCGGGTGTGCTGCTGAGAGTTTTTAAGCTTGCCTGGAATGTTGCCATCAGCATGGCAGCGGGCACACTCTTGCCGGCCACATCGGCAATCGCAATGAGAAACGCAGGTTTCTCCGAATCCGGAGATGCGCGAGCAAAGACATCATAATAATCTCCGGCAACCGTGTTGGCTGGACGGGTGGCGAATGCGATCTCCAGGCCGGGTACCTGCGGAGGATTTGCCGGAAGCAGCCATTCCTGAATCTCCTTGGCGATCTGAAGATCACGCTTCATCACAACACGGTCTGCGACCTCAAGAATCAGGAGAGCAAACATCAGGATTCCACCATAAAAGTGGAAATCCAGACCAAACACCTTCACTTCGCCCGATCTGGTAGCCCAGGTCCATTCCCCTCCTGGAACGATGATCAATACCAGGGCTGCGAGTAACAATACCCGGCGCGCCGGAGTGAGCTTCTCAATAATTGCCCAGAAAAACTGGCGCGCCACGCCGATGAAGTGTGTGCTTTGGGGTATTCCTGTAACTCGCGTGGAATCGACGTCCTGGGAATACAGGCGATAGCCGGAATGAGCGTCTCTTCGAAACTGCGACCAAAGTTCGCTGAGCTGCATACCTTCGGTCACGCGTTGCCAGAACTGGTGGACGCGTTCCGTAAAAGTTTGCTTCTCCATTGATCGCTGCTCCTTCCGGCACGTCGCTTCTGCAAACGTCTGACGAATCCTTGGCTATTTTAATATCGGAGTTTTCGCAATCGGGCCCACAATCGGGCAGGGAACAAGGCGTGAAGGCCCTGCCGTAACGCATGAGTCATGGCAAACAGAAAGTCTGTTACCTACTGAAAATAGGGCATAACGCTAAGTGACCGCTCGCGAGGACGGCTGCTTCAACCAAAGCGTATAAAGGGTTCTGCGGACAGATTCTACCGAATACGTAGATGCAAATGGATCCATTACCCTTATTCCCTGGATTGGCCTCGAAAAGCAATCTATGTTACTCTTGTTCCAGACACTTAGGAAGTGTAACGAACAGAAATTAGCAATAGGAGTAACGCACTCTCGTGCTGGCACCTGCAAAAAAAATCGACATTATCTCTCGCTTTCGCACTCATGACTCCGACACCGGCAGCCCTGAAGTGCAGATCGCGATCCTGAGCGAGCGCATCGGCGAGCTGACCGAGCATTTCAAGACCCACGCGAAAGATCATGCTTCGCGCCGTGGCCTTCTGATGCTGGTAAGCAAGCGCCGCCGCCTGCTCGATTACCTTAAGACGAACGATTCTGACCGCTACCGGGACGTCATCGGCAAACTGGGCATCCGTAAGTAGCCTCAAGCTCAAGGACCTTTGCCTCCTACGCGCACGCGACGAGAACTTCGTAAAGGAATGGAAAGCGCTGGCCGGGTCAACGGCTGGCGTGTATCCACGTTCAGGGTCATGTTTGTGCCCTGCGGAGGAAGTTTGCCTCCTCCGGCATCACCTTCAGGACCAT
>DATHQH010000137.1:0-12489 GCA_035482895.1 Alloacidobacterium sp.
CATCGGGAAAGAAATCAGCCGCTTCCACTGCGTTTATTGGCCCGCCTTTTTAATGGCCGCAGGACTGCCGCTGCCGAAGAGCATCGTCGCCCACGGCTGGCTGCTTTTTGAAGAAAGCAAGATGTCGAAATCGCGCGGCAATATCGTGCGTACTGAAACGATACTCGCGACCTTCGGTGAACTCAAGCCTGATATTCCCAAGCACGAACAGGATTTGTTCGGCGCTGACGTGCTGCGCTATTTCTTGTTACGTGAGATTCCTTTTGGGCAAGATGGCGGTTTTTCATTCGACGCGCTGGTGCAGCGATATAACGCTGATCTAGCAAATGGGTATGGCAATCTAGTTAGCCGAACGCTGACCATGATTCACAAATATTTCGACGGATCCGTATCACCTGATCTTCGCTCTGTCTCACATAACACGTACACCGCTGCCGAAAACGCTGCGATGTTCGGTTCTATTGGTTTCAGCTCAGAGAGAATCACTGAAATCGGAAGACTTTTGGATACGCAGCAATTTGCGAACGCGCTTGCAAGCATTCAAAACCTTGTGAAGTGGATAGATGAGGATTTGTCGACTAACAAACCTTGGAAAAACCAGCCAACACCTGAACTTTCTCTCTATTTGAGAACCCAGGTCTTGTACCAAGCAGCAGAAGCCATTCGCATTATCACAGCGTTGCTGCACCCGATTCTTCCGTATTCAACAGCGAAAGTCTGGGCACAGCTTGGCCTCGGCGACATCAAGAAAGCCGATCTGAAAAATCTCGAATGGGGAGGTCTCAAACCCGGCACAAAGCTCGGAGAGCTTGGCCCCGTCTTCCCCCGCGCAGAAAAGGACGCGATCAAACGTATGCAAGACATCGAACAGCAGAACAACACGCAAAAACCGGACGAGACACCGGCAGCCATCCCCGCTCCAGCCGAAGTTGCGGGCATAGCTGCAGCCGCAGGCCAGGACCACCCAGAGCCGACGGCTCCCGGGCACCACTCCTCTAAGCTCGAATCCATCGTGGAAGGCTTGGCCGTCGCCATCTCCGAATCCACCAGCGAAAGCAGCGCAGCAGCAGCTTTCACCGATGCGATCCGGAATGACATCACTGGTGGAGCGCAGAAGCCCCCAGTTGCGGCACAGCCCCCGGCAGTTCCGGAAAAGATCACGATCGACGACTTCGCCAAGGTCGAGTTGCGCGTCGCTCAGATTAAGGTCGCCGAGCGCGTGCCCAAGGCTGACAAGCTGCTGCGCCTTGAAGTCGATCTCGGCTACGAAACGCGCCAGATCCTCGCCGGAATTGCCGAGGCTTACGAGCCGGAGTCGCTGGTTGGCCGCAAAGTCGTTATAGTCGCCAACCTCGCGCCGCGCAAACTGAGAGGGCTCGAATCGAATGGCATGATCGTTGCTGCCTCGCTTGGCGAAAAAGGTAAGCCGGTTCTGGCAGGATTTCTTGAAGATGTCGAAATAGGCGCACGCTTAAAATAACGAGGTTTTTTTGCTAATCGACTCTCACGCGCACCTCGACAGCCAGCGATACGACGAAGACCGCGATGCTCTGCTCGCGCGCGCGTGGCAGGCTGGTGTGGGCGCTCTTCTTTCCATCGGTATCGGCGACGGTCCGGACACCATGCACCGCGCGCTTGAACTGAGCCGCACATATGCAGGCAAGCCTGAGACACCGCGCATCCTCGCCAGCGCCGGGGTTCATCCTCACGAAGCCCAGCTGGCCGACGAAGCCGCGCTAGCGAAGCTCGATCATCTGCTGCAACAACCTGAAGTGATCGCTTGCGGTGAAGTCGGCCTCGATTACTTCTACGATCACTCCCCGCGCGAAACGCAGAAGACAGTCTTTCGCCGGCAAATGGAAGTCGCTGCAGCCCACAAGAAACCCATCATCATCCATTGTCGGCCTTCCGACAACAGTACGAACGCATGGGACGATACGCTGGAGATGATCGAGACGGAATGGGCTCCGAAAGGTCTTGGCGGCATTTTGCATTGCTTCACGGGCGAATGGGACCACGCAAAACGCGCCATGGACTGCGGTTTTCTCATCTCATTTGCGGGAAACATCACATTCCCAAAGGCACAGCCGATTCGCGACGTGGCGATTCTGGTCCCGCTCGACCGAATGCTGATAGAAACTGACGCACCATTTCTTGCCCCTGTACCTAATCGCGGCAAGCGCAATGAGCCGGCCTGGGTTGCCAATGTCGCCGGAAAACTGGCCGAGATTCGCAATCTATCTGTAGACGAAATAGCTTCCCGTACCACGGAAAACTTTCATCGGTTTTTCAGTACGGTAGAGAGCATGGCACACTGAAAGAAGCAGTTTGCGCGGATAATCTGAAGTAGAGAGCGAGAAAAGCCATGGCTGGGGACAATTCCTTCGACATTGTAAGCAAAGTGGATATACAGGAAGTGCGCAACGCCATCGAGCAGGCCATCAAGGAAGTGCGCGCCCGTTTCGATCTAAAGGACTCGCATTCTGAAATAAAGCTCGAAGGCAACGACGCCATCCAGCTCGCCTCCGTCGACGAGTACAAGCTGGAAGCCGTGAAGGAAATCCTGTCGCAAAAACTGGTTAAGCGCGGTATTTCGCTCAAGTCGCTCGTTTACGGCAAGCTGGAACCTGCTACCGGATCAAGCGTGCGCCAGAAAATCACTTTGCAGCAGGGCATTCCTACCGAAAAAGCCAAAGATATCGTTCGCCTTGTCAAAGATTCAAAAAAGAAGGCGCAGGCATCGATTCAGGGCGATACGGTGCGAATCAGCGGCAAAGATCGCGATACTCTACAAGAGGTGATCGCAATGCTGAAGGCGAAAGACTTTGGTATCGACATGCAATTCACGAACTACCGGTCAAATTAAGATAAGCAGTCGGATTGTAAAGTTCTGACGGAGCAAGAGTGAGCACACTGACCATAGCGACGGCAAAAGAGGTCTTCGACCTGCTCCACGACGATCTGCGCGCCATTGAGCGCGAATTTGGTAGCGATGCCGTTTCTTCTGTAAAGGCGATCACAGAAATTTCGGAATATCTGCGCGAAGGCGGCGGCAAGCGCATTCGGCCTTCGCTGTTGCTCCTCTCCGCGAAATCCCAGGGATATGCCGGTCGCGGCATGGTCCGCCTTGGCGCTGTCGTCGAGATGGTGCATACGGCTACGCTTGTACACGACGACATTATCGATGCCGCCGATACCCGCCGCGGACGCCCATCCGCCAATACCACCTGGGGCAACGCAAAGTGCGTGCTCGCCGGCGACTGGCTCTATATGCAGGCCTTTCGCGTTGCCCTCGAAGAGCGCAATTTTCGCGTGCTCGACCTGCTGATCGGCCTGACGCAGCAGATGGTCGAAGGCGAGCTTTTACAGATGGAGACGCTCGGCCGCGCCGTGAATGAGCAGGAATATAACGACCTCATCTATCGCAAAACGGCCTGCCTCTTTGAAGTTTCAATGCGCCTTGGCTCGGTGCTTGCCAATGTCAATGGCGAAGCTGAAGAGCAGATGGGGGAATACGGCCACGCGCTCGGCATGGCTTTCCAGATTGTGGACGATGTGCTCGACCTGACAGCGACCGAGGAAGTCCTCGGCAAACCCGTAGCCAGCGATCTGCGCGAAGGCAAGGCAACGCTCGCCGTCATTCACTCGCTCGAGCACGGCAGTGTAGAA
Organism: Alloacidobacterium sp.; assembly: GCA_035482895.1. Taxonomy (GTDB): domain Bacteria; phylum Acidobacteriota; class Terriglobia; order Terriglobales; family Acidobacteriaceae; genus Alloacidobacterium. The sequence continues at coordinate 3,670 of DATHQH010000137.1, forward strand.
GACCGTGAAGCCATTCTTACCGTCCTCATCGATCAGAACTTCGATCGCGTTACGCACAGCGAGATTCTGGCCATTCTCGCTCGTAACCAGTCCGTCGACTATGCCATGAATATCGCTTTCCAACATACGGAAAAGGCGCGCGCCGCACTTGCTTCCCTGGCCGACTCCGACTACAAACGGGCATTGCTTTGGGTGCCCGATTTCGTGGTTGCCCGCGAGAAGTAGCTCGCGCACATATCTTCAGGCTTTTGGGCGTGGTATTCTTCTCCGTTCCCATGACAGACCGCACTACACCCATCCGCGTCCTCGTTGCCAAGCCGGGCCTTGACGGCCACGACCGCGGCGCAAAAGTCATAGCCCGCGCTCTGCGTGACGCTGGTATGGAGGTTGTCTACACTGGCTTGCGCCAAACGCCGGAGATGATCGTCAACGCTGCGATTCAGGAGGACGTAGATTGCGTCGGATTAAGCATTCTCTCCGGGGCACACAATGCCATCGTGCCTCGCGTTACAGCAATGCTCAAGGAACGCGGAGCCGATGACATCCTGGTGGTGCTCGGCGGAACCATTCCGGAACAGGATGCCGAATTTCTTAAGTCGCAGGGAGTTGCCGCCATCTTTGGCCCGGGTACGCCGCTTGAAACCACGGTCAGCTTTATCCGCGAAAATGTGAGGACTCACAGCGTACCTGCCTAGGCAGCGTCTACCATTTGGCCTACTCCCGCTAGTTCCAAACGTTTTATTTTCAATGCTATTGCGACGATCATTTTAGGTAGCAGTCGGTTAGAGAACGAACGCCGGACACGCTAGAATTCTTTTTCATAAATGATTTGAGACCCTTTCACGAGCATTTCACCTCGAAGGATTTACATACTGACGCACGCCATTCTCTTCAATGGAGATCCCCCATGAGCGTCAATCGCAGAGACTTTATACGCAACGCTGCCAGCGTATCCGGAATCGCATTAGCCAGCACTATCACTTCAAGTCAGCCGCGAGCACAAGCAATTGATGCCCTGCTGCCCAGCCCGGAACTCTCCGGCATTGAGCGCATCGTTGTCGTCATGATGGAAAACCGCAGCTTCGACCACCTGCTTGGCTGGATGCCCAATGCGAACGGCCGACAGGACGGCCTGCAATACCTCGACAGTAGCGGTGTAGCCCATTCCACCTACCGACTGACAGATTATGTTGGCTGTGTCCACCCTGACCCAGATCATTCCTATGCCGGAGGCCGCTCCGAGTACGATGCGGGGAAAATGGACGGCTGGCTACGCACCAGCACGAATGACAAATTTGCAATCGGTTATTACGAAGAGGCTGATCTGCCTCTGTTCAGCACTCTGGCGCGCAACTACACCACACTCTGCAATTACTTCCCCTCGATCATGTCCTCGACCTTTCCAAACCGTGTTTTCCAGCATGCCGCACAGACCGACCGCCTGGACAATTCTCTGAGCCTTTCTTCCCTGCCGACGATCTGGGACCGGCTGCAGGACGCCGGTGTCAGCTGCAAGTACTACTACTCCAATGTGCCGTTCCTGGCGCTGTGGGGGGTGAACTACGTCGGCATCTCCGCTCAATACGCCGACTTTTTGGCCGATGCGGCCAATGGCACCTTGCCTGCTGTCTCTTTCATAGATCCCTGGTTCACGATCCTCGACGACGGCTCAGGGAACGACGACCATCCGCACGCTGACCTGCGCAAGGGCGAAATCTTCCTTCGTCAGGTTGTGGAGGCCCTTACGAACAGCCCTGACTGGTCGAAAACGGTCTTAATCATCAATCGCGATGAGTGGGGTGGATTTTTCGACCACGTCGTTCCTCCACGCGCGGCAGCGGCCAACAATGTGGATACAGATATCGTCGACGGCAAAGCCCTACTTGGATGCCGAGTGCCAGTGCTGGTCGTTTCTCCCTTCAGCAAAGGGAATCCGGACAAGCCGCGCATCAATTCGTTGACCTACGACCACACTTCCGTCTTGAAGCTGATTGAGTGGCGCTGGCAACTGCAGCCGCTGACTGCGCGCGACGCCTCGAATGACATTGCCAACCTCGCTCTGGCACTGGACTTCACCACTCAGGATGCGTCGCTCCCGGCGCTCCCGGTCATCAAAAATCCACCGTGGAGGCCGTGCTTCAACGACTTCTCCTTTGCCGTGGGTCAGGAGCTAGCCCCATCCACGAGCGACCAGGCGACTGCGCTGGCACTCAAACAACATGCAAAGGGCGTCGATAACGAAACGTACGACTTCTATCTGTTGCTGAAGTCAGAGCGGACCAATGGCTGGCGCATTCCCGCAGGGCTGAAATAAGTTATTCGCTTCGATACGCGAAAACGTATCGAAGCGAATAACATTTACCGGCTATTGCCTTTCGAATGGGTCTTTTTTCTGCCGGTTGAAGGGTATGGGTTTGCCGCCTTCCGCGCCCGGACTCCTCCGCGCATATGAGTCGTCAATGGGCTGCAACCCGTCCGGTCCGGCTGCAGTAGGCGATCCCGGCACAGGAGGCTGGCCAGTCGCTGGCGAGGCATTGGCCATGTTCGGATTAGCTGACGTGGTCACATCAGAAACCGCCTGCCATGACGCATGCCGCTTATGGGTGCGGCCAGTCTCACAGCCTGTAATCAGCAATAAGCTTGCAGCAACGATGAACGCTGCGCGGAAATGAGAATGCTGCATTTCGTTCCACCCTCCTGGCAATGGGATGTGGGAAGCCGTCCCGCTATCTCGGAATAAGTGTAACGATGGAATGGTTGCTTGTGAGCGATTTTGTAAACGAGGCGAGATTTTATTGCAGAGAGGAGCGAATTGCCGCCATATATTTCTCCGGAAGCGGCCTTTTTTGCATTTTCCCATCCACAACGACATGCATCGTTTCCGCTTCGGCCAGAAGCTGCGGAAGGGCTTCCGTCTCATCGGGCTTCGCCCGCAGCAGCCGGTAGGCAAACTTGATCACGCTCGAGCGCATGGCGGTGATGCGCGTTTCTACCGTGAGCAGTTCATCGTAGCGGGCAGGGGCTTTATAGCGGCAGTTCGCTCCGACGACAGGCAGATGGCAATCGTCAACCATCTCCATTTGCTTGTACTCGAAGCCAAGCTGGCGCAAGCACTCGACGCGGCCCATTTCAAACCAGACAAAATAATTGGCGTGGTAAACGACACCCATCTGGTCTGTCTCGGCGTAGCGCACGCGCACATGGATCGTGGAAATTTTTGACATCAGGATCGAGTGTAAAGAGCGAAAGCCCGCTATCGCGCGGGCTTTCGGATCGTGCTTTGCTTATGGCTTCAACTTGGAAAAGATATTGAACTTCGAGACGTCGTTGAACATGACGAATACGGCAAAGAGCACCAGCACTACGAACGCCACTTGGTAGATGCGCTCTTTGAACTGCTGGTTCAGATCGCGCCGGATCGTTCCCTCGATCATCAGTAAAAGAATCATGCCGCCGTCGAGAATGGGAATAGGCAGCAGGTTAAAGATGCCGAGGTTAAGGCTGATAAGTGCCATCAATGTGATAATGGGCTGCCAGCCTGGCATCGTGATGGCTTCACCGGTGTCTCGCGCGATGCCGATCGGCCCACTCAGCTGCTGCACATTCGAGCGCCGCGTGATGAGGCGGTGCAGCACGTCGAGAATATAGCCGGAGTTGTGTAGATTGAAGCTGACGGAGCGTTTCACGGCTTGCGGAAACGGTAATTGCTCAACGCGGAAGGGCGGCATATTGGCCTTGAAGCCAAGACGAAAGCCCATTTGGCCTGCGCCATTATCTGCCCAGGTCGGCAGGACGTGCAGTGTAAGCTGTTTGCCATCGCGAAGCACATTCAGCGCAACCGCCTGGCCATTCTGCTGCTGCAGGAATGCCATGACAGCAGGGACGGAATGCAGCGTTTGTCCATTGATGGACTGAATCGTATCGCCGGCTTTCAGCCCGGCCTTATCCGCCGGAAAGCCGGGTTCGACATCGTGTACCGTCAGTGGCTCGGTCTGATATCGCGGAATCAGGCCGATGGATTCGATCTCGAAATCTTGTCCCTTGGTGCCGTCGAGCAAATACAGGTCGCTCGAAAACTGCTGCATCTGCCCATTCACATTGCGTTCCACGGTTACCGGGACAGCGGAGTTGGCGTCCAGTGCGGCACGAATGCGTACCTTTTCCCACGTAGGATTCAGATCTTTATCGAACCTGACAATTCGGTCGCCTGCCTGAATACCCGCGTGCGCAGCAGCGGAGTTGGGGGGGACCATATCGACAATGGCCGGCCCGTAAAGGTACTGCTCAACCTCGTTGTGCATCATGTAATAACCCGTCATGAGCACAAAAGCCAGAAGGAAGTTGGCCACCGGACCCGCAAGACCGATCAGGATGCGCTGCCAGCGCGGGTGCGAAGCAAACTCTCCAGGATCGCCGGTACGGACCTGATCAGGCGACTCGCCTGACATCTTTACGTAACCGCCTAGGGGCAGCAGGCTGAGGCGGTAATCGGTATCGCCGCGGCGGAAGCCGAAGAGACGTGTGCCAAAACCGACGGAGAAGACTTCCACGCGTACGCGGAAAAACTTGGCCATGGCAAAGTGGCCGAACTCGTGCACGAGCACCATAATGCCGAGCACGACGAGCATGGAAAAAATAGCAGTAAGAGCGAAAGGCATGAGTTATCTGTTAGAAAACCTGTCAGCGGGCGTTACGGCCGAGGGATAATGACTTCTTGTCCGACCCGGGCCAAAACCTCCCTTGCCATTTCACGTGCCTGTTGATCGTAGGCGAGCACTTCGCGAATGGTGACAGGGTGGGTCTCGGGGGTAGCCTGCAATACTTCTTCTATTGTACGCGCTATGCCTGGAAAAGAGATGTTTCTTTCCAGAAACGCCTCTACTGCGATCTCGTCTGCAGCGTTAAGTGCAATGCAATGAGCGCCGCCCTTTTCAGCAGCCTCGTAGGCGAGGCGCAGACATGGGAACCGGGCAAAGTCCGGTGGCTCAAAATTCACCTGGCCGAGAGCTGCCATGTCAAAGGTCAGGTTCGATGCAACACGCTCCGGGTAACTCATGGCATAGAGAATCGGCAGGCGCATGTCGGTTACGGAAATCTGCGCCAGAATACTGCCGTCGATGTACTCCACCAGTGAATGAACCGTGGATTGCGGATGCACCGTAACTTTGACCTCGGAAGGGGGCAGATCAAAGAGGCGGCAGGCTTCAATGATCTCAAGCCCCTTATTCAGCAAAGTGGCCGAATCAATCGTGATGCGGCGACCCATGACCCATGTCGGGTGTTTGAGAGCCTGCTCTACGGTGATCCCTTCAAACTGGCTCAACGGCAGCATACGGAATGGACCACCGGACGCCGTCAGCCAGATGCGGCGGATTTCCTCTTTCGTTCCGGCGCGTATGCACTGGTGAATAGCATTGTGCTCGGAATCGATGGGTAGCAGCGGCACGTTCTTCGCGCGCGCTGCAGCGGTCAGAATCTCTCCTGCCGCAACCATTGCCTCTTTGTTTGCCAGGCCGATGGCCTTCCCCGCTTCGACGGCAGCGTACGTGGCTTCCAGTCCGGCGACACCAACAATGGCGGAAACTACAAAGTCCACTTCCGGCAACGTGGCCACGCGGACAGTGCCTTCGGTTCCGTAAACAACTTCGATACCAGTGATACCGGCTGCCTTCAGGCGATGTGTGAGCGTTGCGGCCAACTCCTCTGTAGCAACTGAGGCTATGCGGGGACGCCAGCGCGCGCACTGCTCAAAGGCTGCGTCGATATTGCGGCCAGCGGCCAGCGAAGCGATAGCAAAGCGCTCTGGATAGCTTTCAATGATGCTGAGTGTGCTCTGTCCAATCGAGCCGGTCGAACCGAGAATAGCGATCTGTTTCAAAATGTGAGCCGTGCTCCCTAATCTTTTTTGGCGGGTCCAGGCTGCGACCACGGGGGCACAATGCCATTCATGCGGGCATACGCAACCAATTGACCCATGTGCTCGTTATCGTGAATGATAATCCGCAAATACATGCCGTCGACAGTGACCTCCTTGCCCTCGATCTTGACCTTGCGCTCAAGATCGCCCGGTTTTAATTGAGCACGGGCAGCTTTCACAGCATCGAGCGAGCGCTTCAACCAGCTGATGACATCCGCCTTTGCAGTCACCGTCTTTTCCAGATCATCCGAGGTCATGTCAGCGGGCATTTTCGGACCTGTGATGCTCAACAGATAGAAGTTGGCAAGCGCGATGTGCATAAAGACTTCGCTCACAGAGCGAACTCCCGGAGCAGGACGCCAAGAGTATTTCTCCGCAGGTATTGCCTCAGCAAGCGCAATCAACTGTCGGGAAACATGTCCCCACTCGCCATCGTAGCCTTCCCAGATGCCTTCATACTGCGCGTGAGCTGCTGTCGTTACACCCAACAGTAAGAATAATAGAAGTTTTTTCATCTGTTTTTCCTTACCGGCTGTCATCAGTCCGACAACTCTTTGCACCCACTTGATTCTAAAACGACTGTTGCGCCAATTGCGCGTACCACAACACGGGAGCTGCTAGCAGCAGCGCATCAATGCGATCAAGAACGCCACCGTGACCAGGTAGCAATGTGCCCGAATCTTTGACGCCGGCGCCACGCTTGATAGCAGATTCAATCAAATCGCCGACCTGAGCCGCGACATTCAATAGCACCGCGAGGCCAAGCCAGCGGAAGACTGAGCCAGGGTAGGCGAGCCAGTCGAAGTTATGCCGCGCAAACACCCCTGCTATGAAAATGAGCAGCAAGGTGATCAGCAGACTGCCCAGCACGGAACCAATGCTTCCTTCCCAGGTTTTGTTCGGGCTGATGGATGGCGCAAGTTTTCTGCGTCCAAATGCCTTCCCCACGTAAAGCGCAACCACATCGCCAGTCCACACGACAAAAAAAAGAAATAAAAGCAGCGACGCGCCATTTTCCTCTGCGCTGAGCAATGGAATCGTCGTAAGCGACAAGCCGATGTAAAGCAGCCCGAAGACGGAGTAAGCTGCGTCCGGCAGTACACGCGACAACGGCGAGCGAAAGGCGCAAAGGATGAACAGCACAAACGTCAGGCAGCCAAGCAGTGGCGTTGTATAGTCGGGGCGGCGAAAAATACCGGCGAAGAGCACGGCAATGCAGCATAAAACCGCGATGCGCGGCGTCTTTGCTCCAGAAGCATCCGCGAGCACCAGGTATTCCCACGCCGCCAGTATTGCAACAGCGGCGGTTACAAGAGTAATAAGCCAGAACGGACCCTTGAAAACCAGCAACAAAACAAGAGGAACTAGAATGACCGCAGTAAGAACACGTTTCATCGTTCGTATCGAGACCCTGTTGGGCAGAATACACGGTCACGCCGGAAATTGCGGCGAACGGCAACGCGAGAGCGTCTAAATAAACAGGAGAACATGGAATGATGAAACTTAAAGCTGTGGCTGCAGGGCTCGTCCTTAGCGCTCTTGCCTGTGTACTACCGGCAGTGGCACAGCAGGGAGATATTGTTTCGGCGCAGACCGTGGTGACCGTTGTTCCGAAGAATGGAGAAGCACCGGAACTGCAGCAGCAGAACCTGAAAGTCTGGGCGGATGGCAAACAGAGCGAGGTGACCAGTTGGCAGGCTTTGCGTGGCGACCGCGCCGGACTTGAATTTGTAGTGCTGATTGACGATTCTGCGCGCTCAAGCATTGGACTGCAACTGAATGAGCTGTCGAAGTTCATTCAGGCGATGCCGCCGACAACGCTTGTCGGCGTAGCCTACATGCAAAATGGACGCGCGGCCTTTGAGCAGAATCTGACAGCCGATCACGCGCTGGCGGCAAAGGCCCTTCGCCTGACGAGCGGCGTTCCCGGCGGTAATTCCAGCCCCTATTTCTGCCTTTCCGATCTCGTAAAACGCTGGCCTTCAGAAGATCCGAAGAACCGCCGCGAAGTGCTGATGGTGTCCGATGGTGTCGATCGCTACAACCTCCGCTATGATCCGGATAATCCCTATGTGCAGGCAGCTATTACCGATGCGCAAAGAGCGAGAGTCATTGTCAATTCGATTTACTTCCGCGATACCGGCCGCCTCGACCGCAGCGGCTATGAGACCAATGCAGGACAGAATCTGCTGGCCCAAGTGACGCAGACCACCGGCGGGAAACTCTATTGGGAAGGACTCAGCAATCCAGTCTCCTTTCAGCCATTTCTCCAGGATCTGAGCAAGCGACTGGAAAACCAGTATGAGTTGGGCTTTACGGCACGGGCACGGTCCAAGCCAGACCTTATCCAACTGAAAGTGAAGACTGATGTCTCGCGGGTCAATGTAGACGCTCCGCAGAGGATCCCTGTAGGGGCTGCGCAGTAAACGGATTGAAAAAATGCTGATACGAAGAAGAAGCAGATTCTTCGCCGCACCAGGGGTGACATCGTTCTTCTGTTTTGCAGTTTAGAAACAGGACACTAGCTGTTCACAAGTTGATTCGCAGGCAGCGAGGCGACGTCGTCCGACTCGCTGCCGTCGTTCAAACCACCGTAGCGGCGCTCACGGCGCTGAAAGTCTTCAATCGCCTCAAGCATGTGCACACCGCGAAAATCCGGCCAGAAGCGATTGGTGACAAAAATCTCTGTGTAAGCAATCTGCCACAACAGGTAATTTGAAATGCGCATCTCGCCTGAGGTGCGAATGAGTAGATCCGGGTCCGGCATGTGCGCTGTGTAAAGATGCCGCTGAATATCCTGCTCGGTAAGATCATCCGGGCGAATGTGTTTCTGTTGGATCTCAGTATGGAGCCGTTTGAAAGCATCGACCAGCTCAGAACGCGCGCCATAGTTAAGCGCTAAC
>DATHQH010000138.1:0-2553 GCA_035482895.1 Alloacidobacterium sp.
CGTCACGATGGCGACACAAAAAAGGGCGCCGTTGAAAGCCAATCCCCAGGTGACAAGCCTGAGAGCACGAATCTGCACAGTAATCTTGCCGACCAGCTCCCGCACCGCAACACCAGTGAGTGGCTGGACGGCGACGACTCGGATTTCCCGGAACCTGGCTCCAATCCCGAGCATAGCGGCCAGCATAGCTAGCTTGTGTGTATGAGTATGAGCCTGGGATGAAAAGAAAAGCTTCTCTCTGTAAACACGTGCCACTTTTGTTTCTTGGGATCGCAATCCTCTTTTGCATCCATGCACCGGGACAGACGCCAACGCCCGCACAAACTCAACCTTCGATAGCCACCATAACGGAAAAGGGACTGGCTGCTCTCAAGGCCAATCAGTCACAGCAGGCACTCGACATTTTTGAACAGGTGCTGCAGACGAATCCTAACGATGCAGCCGCCAACCTGCTTGCTGCCACTGCGGCCCTGAGCTTGTACAAAGGCGATCTGGCAGTGAAGTATGCTGAAAAAGCACTCGAGGTTGATCCGAATAACTGGAAGGTTCACACTACGCTTGTGGCGGCTTATGCTGCCGCCGGCAAAAAGGAGCAGCGAGACAAGGAGCGCGAGATATTGCGCAGGCTTCATGACGACCCGAACGCGCCGGAAGCGATGCAGACTAAGGGTTTTCTGCTGGAGATGTTTCCAGCGAAGCAATACCGGATCGAAGCGATCGAGTATTTTCACCCTGTGGATAAATTTCACATCTACTATCGCTTTCTGATCCGCAATGCGGAGAGCAAACGCGTGTGGCAGATTGACGTCGAAAGTAACGATTTCGATGAGGATTCGTGGGCCAAGGCGCATCCCGATGAGGCGGCCGCCGGAAAGCGGCAGTTTCAGCTGGTGGGTGAAGACGCAGACGTACATATGGACTATCGGCTGTTCTCAGGCACCCCCGACTACGATGCGATACGCTCACAGGTTGTCGATGTGATCGGACAACAGACAGCTCCGTTTCCCGGCGAGGCCGCGCGCTAGACATCGTCTTGTTCTGTACAAGGCAGACCAACTTCTCTTAAATTAGGATTTCCCAATGGTGAGCTGGGCTTTTATTCGACAGGTTGGCGCGTTGCAATGGGCGCTTAGATACAGCACATTGCAGTTTCGCAAACGCATTCTGCGACGGGACAGTGAATTGCGTCTACCTACCGGCTCAAAAATGATATTGCCGCGACAAAGCCGATCATCCACTGAGATCTATGTGACCAATGCAAATATGGACTGGGGCTCTGAAACGATTTTAGTCCGCTTTGCCGACCCTAAACGCGACTTCCTTGATATCGGTTCACACATCGGGTACTACGCGGCCTATCTCGCACCTCGTGTGCGATGTGCCTATGCCTTTGAGCCTGACCCCAGAAATTTGCCCGTTCTGCATGAAAACGCCCGCCTGGCAACGAACATTCGGATTATCGAGATGGCGGTCTCGTCACAGGACGGCGCCCGCAACTTCTTCCCGGGAGTCAACTCTTCCATTGGCAGTCTGGAGAGCATCGGCGGCGCGCCGATAAGAGTTGCAGTGACAACAGTTGATACCTTTGTCGCTCATCAGCCAGGCATTGATGTGGGGTTGATCAAGACAGATATAGAGGGGCACGATCTGGAAGCTTTGCGGGGAATGGAGGGGGCTGTCGCGAAGTTCCAGCCTTTGATTCTGACGGAGTGTGAATTGTCAGCCGAGCTCGCGGAACTCTGTTCCAACTGGAAGTACAAGCTATACTCGAACGTGCGCAACCGGCAAACGCAAAGGACACAGTTCCGCGAAATCCATGGAGAAGAAGCTGGGCGGCACTGGTGCAAAATGCTGTTTCTGGTTCCGGAAGTGCTTCAACCTGATTTTGCAAAATTGGCAAATAATTGAATTGGCGACCGATAGTTACAATCAAGCTATGCTGCTCGAAGGAATTTTCCCGGCCGTAACAACTCCGTTTTACCCCGATGGACGCCTTTACCGGAAGAAGCTCGAATACAACGTCGAGCGCTACTCGCGCACGCCGGTAGCGGGATTGGTTCTGCTCGGCTCGACGGGCGAAGCGGTGATGCTGAGCGATGAAGAGTCGCGCACAGTGCTCCAGGTGGCGCGGGAAAGTGCGGCTCCCGAGAAGGCCCTCCTGGCGGGCGTTGCCCGTGAGAGCCTTCTGGAGACTCTGCGGCTGGCGGAGTTTGCCGCCGATCAGCAATATGATGCCGTGCTGGTACGCACGCCGCACTACTACAGCCCGCACTTAGGACGCATTGAGATGCTGACATACTATCGCGCCCTTGCCGATCACTCGCCGCTGCCGGTCGTGCTTTACAGTATCCCCAAGTTCACCCACTATGACCTTCCCGTCGATGTGATCACCGAGCTTGCGCAGCATCCGAACATTATTGGTTTGAAAGATTCAAGCGGCAGCCTGGAGCGCATTGCAGAGCTTGTGGCCGCCACACGCGATGCGGCGCGGCACGAATTTATGGTTACTCATACCTTCACGGCTTTCACCAATCGCATGATGCTGGCAATGAC
>DATHQH010000139.1:0-26526 GCA_035482895.1 Alloacidobacterium sp.
GAGCCCACAGCAAGCTGCCCCTGCCGGCAACATGGAGAAAAACCAGCAGTATTCCGAAACATATGCCAGCCAAGACAGCCAGCCACAGACCACGGGGATGAGCATCCGTGCTCGGAGTATAGGCAATCAGCCAGATAGCGGCTCCTGCCACGGCAAAGCCTGCGAGCTTCAAAAGGGAAGGCTTTGCTTCCGTGAAAAAAGATACGAGTACAGGAACGGCAGCGGCCAGAACACCGGACACGGCGGCAACCAGCCCCATTGAGCCAAGAGAGAGAGCCTTATACAGCGCCAAAAGGCCAATACCGCCAGCCAATCCGGCGATCAAACCAAATATCACTGTGTGCCGGGTCGGTGCCCCTTCGGGAAATGCAGCCAAAGCCGCAAGCAGTAGAAGCAGACTCAAACCATGGGCAATCAACAGGACAATGGCAGGCGTGGAGCGGCGTGTAACGATGCCGCCCACGAAATCAGATGCCCCCCATACGACGGCAGCAAGCAAGGCCAGCCCTGAGGCTTCCCTGCCTGAAATCATCATTGCTGCATAGAAGCCGACGGGTAATACCCATCCTTCGCCGTCACATCCAGATTGGGCACTTCGACGTCGACGGTGATCTTGTGGAACTTGTCGCTCATCGCGCCTGCATGGGTATAGTAGCCAAGAGTGTATTGCGCACGCACCGATTCGGTGATCTTGGCAAAGCTCCTTTGGATGCCGTTCTCAGAAGCCTGCGATTCCAAAGCACCGCCAGTGGCAAGCGCGTATTTAGGCAGAATGTTGTCGCGCATCGTGGGCAGGAGCGGGATATGCATCTTGTCGAGATAGCCTACGCCCCACAACGCGGAGTCGCCAACCAGAGTGCCGTACACTGAAATATTGTTGGTTAGCAGGTAACGGACCACTTCTTTATACGAGGCTTTGCTGCCCAACTCCTTGCCGTCGCTGATGATGTAGAGGATACGGCGACGGCCTTTTGGCTGCTGCGCAAGCGACTGGGCCGCACGCAATATCGCGTCGTTCAACCGATGGGTTTCTCTCGGAACGACAATGAAGCCGGCGTTTCCACGCTGCGGAGCGAGATTTGGATCGACCAGCCTCCCATTGACAGTCATACCGTTGTCCAGCGGACCACCCGGAGAGGGAACTCCCATGTCGCGACCGGACGATCTCGCGCTTTGGAGCGCCGCAGGCAGGCGGGCTCCCTGCGCGCCCGTGAAGTCGGTCACCATGTTGGTGCTGCCGTTGTAGGCGAAGACGGCTACGGAGTCGGCAGGCGTGAATGCACCGGTCACGGCCGCGAGACTTTGATTCACCTTGGCCATGACATCGGCAGGCAAACTCTGGTCGATCACAAAAGCTACCGAGAGCGGGTAGGGATCGACGGTGAAGAAGGCGATCCTCTGCCGCTGGCCATCTTCGTATATCTTGAATTGCCGCCAGGTGAGACCGCCGACCATGTTGTGCTTCGAATCACGGACAGTAACAGGCACATCAATGAAATTGACCCCGGTACGGATGATGTAAGCCTGGTTTTGTCCTGGTTTCGGAATCTCCGGCGCTTCCTGTTGTGGCGTAGTGTCCTGCTTCGGCGCGGATTGCGTATCCGATGAGGAGGACTGTGGCGCCCCGCTAGATGGCGCGGGGGGCGGCGTATTCTGCTGCACGGCATCGGGCGTGGTGCCGCTGCCGGGAGTTACTTGGTTTTTGAGGTTCGACAGATCGGGCGAACCGGCAGGTCGCGGTGCTGGAGCATCCGGAATACTCTGCTGTTGCTGCTGGAATCCAGCCAGCATAAAAAAGGCCAGCGTTGCTGCCAAGGCACCTTGCATCACGTAAAAAACCCCCGCCAAACTTCGTACAACTCCTGCCCTCTGGCGAGCGGCAGTATGATTGCACTGCTTTTAGATGCTTTCGACTCCTGTTTCGTTAGTCGTGGACAACAGTCTAAGCTATTTAAAGATTAACAGATTGACCTTCTTCCTTATCTTTTCGACGCACAGACGCTGATTCCGTCATCTCCTTGCATTCGTCACTTCACATAGGAATATCCGTCTGCCGTGCAAAGACCTTTTTCTGTTGGCATGAAACTAAACCCACCCTACCTGCACTATTCCGATAGTCGCGGTCGCGTTTTTAAAGCCTACTCTCCCTTCCACGCATATTTATCCGCGAGAAATAAGGAGAAATGACATGGGAAATTCAGATCAACACAGACAGATCGTCAAGCAGCTGCTTGACTCCAAAGCCATAGACTTTAACGCGATCGGTAAGGTTGTAGCAGAAGCAGGTCCCGGGCTCTCGCTCGCTGAAGAGCCCGGGGATTTTTTCTGCGGCACCAACCGCATCTTCATCCGCCTCTACTGGGTCACCGACCCGGGAACGCCGGTCGAAAACCTGGGCGAGCTCGCCGCAAACGCGGGTGTCCTACAAAGGTGACCGGCCAGCGTTGCAATACTCGAGGACATGAGCAGAGAATGAGGCAACCTACTCAGCGGCAGGCCGAACCAGGCACATGGAACGAGCAAGACCTCCTGCGCCGCCTTTGCCATGCCCTCGATATTGCAAAGCTTACCGTTGACCATCTTGCGGCGAACGGTTACACGGATTCACGTGATCCGTCGAAAAATATCCGGCCAGAAAAGATCATCTCTGAAACAGCCGTCCTGCTGCTAGCCGCCTCTGCAATCGCGCACGACGAGGTGAAGTCGCGCATTCAGGCCATTGCGGACCGCCTGACGCCATTCGCTCGCAACGATCGCGCGAAGGTCGGCCTGTGCCTTGAACCTTCCGTGGCGTGGGATTACGCTCTGCCGCACGTCTGCCTCGGCAGGATTGGCTATCGCGATTCGACATTCGACGAGCTGCTGCGACAGAGCCTGCAATCTCAGGCACGTGCCGGACGCGAACGAGTTCCCCATCGCATGCTCGAACAGGAGTGGGTCGCGATGGGCTGGGCGCAATCAACGCATCCGTTGAAGACCGTGCCTCGTACTGCCGAGATTGGCTTGGCGCGCCTTTCGATTTTGAACCAGCCCATCGACCTGCTCGCGTGCACCCGCGACGATGTCTACGCCTTTACCCATGCGTTGATGTATGTCACCGACTTCAACCTGCATCCGGGACAACTTCCACGGCCACGCACCATCCTGCTTGCAGAAGCGGAAGCCATGCTTGCCCACTGTCTGGATACGCAGGATTATGACTTGAGCGGAGAGGTTCTGCTGAGCTGGCCGGTCACGGGTAAAACATGGAGCGCCTCGTCGGCGTTCGCTTTCCGCGTGCTGGCACACGTGGAAGACCAAGCTGGCTTTTTGCCCACTCCGAGCACTCGCGTCAGCGAGGCCAAGGCACGCGAAGGCGTGGAGCGCACTCAGTATCTTCTGGCGACTGCGTATCACACGGCCTATGTGATGGGCCTGGTCTGTGCTGCCTCGCTGCGGCCGGGATACGCGCCGCCTGCTGTCATTCCTGCCTGCCATACAGAGCCAGGGAGTGCGAAACATATTCTGAAGTGCATGGATGCAGATGAGAAACCCGCTCACTGGCGCGATGAATTTGATCAGCTCACCGCGCCGGAAGCCGATTCGCTCTCTGGCTTTCTCCTCAACATCGCATTGCGGAGAAAAGCGGCGAAACGCGATTTTGGCGGAATGTACGAGCTTCTGACGCTGGCTTACGATTTGGATCTGGCCAACCTGCCGGCAGCCAGTCAGGCTGCCGAGCTACTCGAACGTCTCGCCATGTATTTCAAGGAGAGAACGAAGGCTGCACCCGCTACTCTGCTACCTCAAATCGCGCCCGCAGCTGCATCCGCATTGGATAAATCTCTCTCCTGCTTCTAGATTCCGATTTCTCACGTACTTCACAACCATCGCAGAGTCTTTGCTGCCGGCTTCTCGGATATAGTGGATTTCGAATCCGAGAAGAGGTTTGGATGACTGAATTTTCCCGCAGGAAATTTTTAAAGACCAGCAGCGTTGCAGCAATGGCCTCCGTGGTTCCGGCAAAACACGTCATGCTCGCGGCCGAGCAGTCGCCGACGGCGCAATCATCAGGCGACGGAGACCGAGTGCGCTTCGCCAGCATCGGCATTGGAATTCAGGGCTCGTCTCTTTTGCGCGCGGCGGTGACTCTGCCGCAGGCTGAATGTGTGGCCGCGTGCGATCTTTATGACGGCCGACATACGCTCGCGAAAGAGATCGCCGGCCCCAATATCAAAACGACGCGGCGTTATCAGGAAATTCTTGAAGACAAAGACATCGAATGCGTCATCGTCGCGGTGCCCGATCACTGGCACAAGCAGATCGCGATCGATGCGCTGAGCGCGGGCAAAGACGTTTATTGCGAAAAGCCGATGTCCCACAGTATTGCCGAGGGCAAGCAAATGGTCAGTGCCGTCGAGCGATCAAAGCATTTCATACAGGTCGGCTCGCAGAGGGTCAGTTCCTTGCTCTTCGCAAAGGCCAAAGAGTTATATGACAGCGGCTCGATCGGCGATCTGCTCCAGGTGGAACTGCAACTTGGCCGCAACTCACCCGGCGGTGCGTGGCAGTATCCATGGCCGGCCGATCTGTCGCCGCAGACTCTCGACTGGGATACATGGCTCGGCAATACACCGAAGCGGCCATTCGATCCGGAGACATTCGTGCGCTGGCGACGTCTGCGCGAGTATGGGACAGGCATGGCAGGCGACCTGATGGTGCATCTGCTCAGCGGCATGCAATTTGCTACCGGCATCCGTGCCATTCCCGATAAGGCGTTCGCCATCGGCGGCATCTTCCGCTGGAAAGATGGCCGCGATATGCCAGATCTTCAGGTGACGACATTTGAGTACGGGCATGTTCCTGTTACCGTGCGTCTGACACTGGGAACGGAGACGCCGGAGGTGACACGTCTGATGGGACCGAAGGGAATCATCGAACTCACTAACAGTTCTGTTAGTTTCAGTCCTCAGCTTGGACTCGATCGCTCACCCAGCTATGGCCTCAACGGTTTCCCAGCTGCCATGCGCGCCGAGTACGAAAAGCAGTGGCACGCCGAGCATGATGCGGTGCTGGCGCAACATCCGCTGGATGAGACCACGGTCTGGCATGGCCCGTCATGGGACGAGTTGAAACCGCACCTTACGAACTTCTTCGAGTCGGTGCGAACGCGCAAGCCAGTTGTAGAAGATGTCGTCTTCGGTCATTACGCAGCGGCTGCCTGCCACATGGCAAACACTTCCTACTTTGAAGGAAAAGTGATTACCTCTTAAAGAAGCTGATCTTACAGAAAAAATCGGATAAGCCAGTTCGCTCCTTCACGGCGCATTCCGATCCAATTGCTGCACTATTCCTACTGGCCACTATCTTCCTGTGAAGCGATCGCATAGTAGCCCTTGCGCGCCTGCACCTTCAGACCATCGCCTTTGCAGGAGATATCCAGCTTCCGGTAGCTGCCGTCCAGCTTGTTATTGGTTGGCGTATAGCTGGCCAGGTATTGTGTGCGCAGCTCGTCCTCAATCTGCTGGAATGCGTCTTCCATCTTCTTGCCGTTGTTGCCAACGTCGATCATGCGGCCACCGGTTTCGTCGGCCATCTTCTTCATGGCCGATGCGCCGGTGTAGCCAATTCCACCGAAACCGTAACCGTAGAAACCGCGATCGGCAATCAGCAGCACATAAATGATCGTGTTCGCTTTCTGCGCCGCAGCGATGGCATCGGTGATTTTGTCGGTGCTGCCTTGATCTTCTCCATCGGTTAACAGGATGAGCGCCTTGCGCCCCGTTTCCGAGCGCATCTTGTCGGTCGAGGCCTGATCCACCGCATCGTAGAGCAGCGTACCTTTGGGCGTGCCGTGCACCGGCACCGGGCCCTGGCCGATGCCGGGAACGCCTCCGCTACCGCCGCCAACATTGATCTGCGCTTCGTTGATGGCCCGTTCGAGCTGTCGCGCATTGTTGGTGTAGTCCTGCAGCAGACTCACCTGCACGTCAAAGGAGACGAGGAAAGCCTCGTCTTTGGAGCGCAGGATACGCTTGAGGAATGCGCCGCCTGTCTGCTGCTCCATTGGCAGCACATTCTGCTGGCTACCGCTGGTGTCGAGCAGGATGCCCAGCGTCAAGGGCAGATCAGCTTCCGCCGAGAAGTTCTTGATCTTCTGCGGCTGCTTGTCTTCGAGAATGTTGCAGTCGTCCTTCGTCAGGTTGGGGATGAGGCCGTTGCGTTTGTCGCGCACCGTGAAATAGAGGCTGACGAGGTTCACGTTGACCTTCAACGTCGTGGTCGCGCGGTCCTCCTGCGTTGTGTCGGGAGCGTTGCTCACCGGCGAGGCGTCGGGAGACGGCGCCTCCTGCGCGAACGCGGCAAACGCTGTGCAGGAAAACAGGAGCCAAGTCAGAAGTGGTCGACGGAGCCGGAGGTGCGTAGCTGGACGAAGTCGCATGTGTATAGCTATTGGACGGGCTATGGGTGGCAAAGGTCAATTCCTGTCTTTTTGTGTGAACTATGACCATGAGCCATCATTGATCTGATTGTTTCATCCATGCGGGTCATGCAGGCAGGAAAGTCTGACGATCTTCCAGGGATTTCATATAGCGCCACTGAAGCATCTTCAGCAGTGATAGATTTCCCGATGCTTTAACGAGCCAGCTTAACGATGTAAGCCATTGAAATCATTGGAGAGTGAACGGTAAATCAGACTGGTGCGATTAGCCTGGCGGCCATCGCACCAGATCGTCCTCGAATTCAGCATGACTTACTTCTTGACCGCGAGGAGTATCTCTTTCTGGTTTTTGAGAATTTCTTTTTGATTCGCCAGAATTTCCCGGAGAGTCTCTTGATTTTTTTCAATCGTAGCCTGGTTATGAAGGATGCTCTTCTGGTTTTCCAGGATCGTCACCTGGTTGTGGAGGATGCTTTTCTGGTTCGAGAGTACTTCTTGATCTGACATTTCGCTTCTGTGTCTCCTACGCTCTGGTGTCGTTAGCATGTAGAAGGTATCTGCATCCCGTGGCTCGAGAGAAGCATGTGAATGCCTGAGAACCTTCTGCTTCGCACGGATTGCGGCGCTCTTCCCATATGAAATTTCCGCGATACAAACCCGGTTGCATCCTACAGGACGCACGGCTCTGGAGCAAAGCCCCTAAAAATGGGTTTGCATCTCCACCCAGGCAGCAGACTGTAAGATTTCAAATCCTATCCGCAACACCTTAGTGGCAAGCTTTGCAACTGTTGTATTTTGGTTGCTGCGTATTACTCTGATACTTGAGGATCAATGATTCGTCTATTCCCTGCCTTGCTGCTGATTACTGCCACCGTTACTCTTGCACAAAACACGCCACTTGAACGAAACGGGCAGATCATCACGGTTGAGCCCTATGCGCCTAATGTTGTCCGGATCACACTGAGCAAGATTGCCAAGGAAGCGGAGGCGGAACCGGGCTACGGATTTGTGGCCAAACCAGACGAAACTGGCTGGAAGCATGCTGTGGCCGAGAGTGGGGCGGACATCTACACGAGCGATCGTATGACGGTGACCGTAGCACCGGCATACAAACATGATCCGAACCAAAAGTTGCCGGATACGGCGAAGTTCTTCTCAGGGTCGACCGCCGGCGCCAACATATCGGTCACACTGCCGGATGGCTCTCCTCTTGCCGAGATGGATGGCTGGCAAATGGCCGAGCTGAACCAGAAGGACGATACGCTCAAGAACGCGCGCGGCATCAAGCCGGAAGACCTGCCGCTCTATACGGTGGGCGCAAGCTTTCGCGCAGCCGACGATGAACACTACTACGGCCTGGGCCAGAACCAGGAGGGTTATCTCGATCACCGGCAACGGGCCATCACCTGTGCCGCGAACTATCTTGCTCCGGGCTCGCCAAGCTACTGCGTGCCCTTCGTAGTAACTAACAAGGGCTACGGTATTGTCTGGGACAACCCCTCATCGACGACGATTTATCCCGCCTTTGACGGCCAGACGAAGTGGACCTCGACGCTGGGCAGACGCGTGTCGTTCTTTGTGATTGCGGGCAAGACCACGGACGAGATTTACTCCGGCTATCGTCTGCTGACCGGCGCGACGCCGATGCTGCCTAAGGCTGCCTACGGCTTCATCCAGTGCAAGCAGCGCTACCGCTCCCAGGCAGAAGTGCTGGCTGTCGCCAATGGCTACCGCGAGCGCCATCTGCCACTCGATATCATCGTCGTTGACTGGTTCTACTACACCAAGATGGGGGAGTATGATTTCGATCCGGAGGCGTGGCCCGACCCGGCGGCAATGAACAAAGAGCTGCACGACAAGAACATCGAAACCATGATCAGCGTCTGGCCGCGTTTCGCGCCGGGCTCGCGCTACTATGATTTTCTGCTCAATAAGGGGTGGTTCGAGCACTATGCGAGCGGCGTTCCGGTCACGCCGGACAATCCTGCCGAGGGCAAACCGGTCGACGGCCTGCCGTATGACAAGGCCGGATCGGATATCGATACGACTAACCCCGAGGCAGCGAAGTGGTGGTGGCAGCTGATCCATGACAACATCGCTTCGAAGGGATTCGACTACTTCTGGGCCGATGAGACCGAGCCCGATCTTCCTCCCGACGGCGCATACCTGAGCATCGGGCCGGGCACGCGGTACTTCAACGTATATCCGCTGTTCCACACTGCCGCAATTTATGACGGAGTACGCCAGGACGGTGTGCGCCCCGGCATGAAGAACCGCTCGCTGGTGTTGTCACGCGATGCGTTCACCGGTGCTCAGCGCAACGGCACGATCTTCTGGTCGTCGGATATCTCGCCGACATGGGACTCTCTGCAACGCCAGATTCCAACCGGGCTGAACACTGCCGCCTCCGGTATTGCTTACACGGGCAACGATATCGGCGGCTGGCAAGACCTGCCCTACCGGCATACTCCCGCGCACCCGCCGCTCATCGATCCCGCAGGCGCACGCGATAATGTCCGGTACGACGATGATTATCCCGAGTTATATGTGCGGTGGTTTGAGTATGGAACATTCCTGCCCACGATGCGCACGCATGGCACCCGCAAATACAACGAGGTGTGGAGCTATGGGACGCAGGCAGAGCCGATCCTCGAAAAATACCTTAAGTTGCGTTATACCCTGATGCCCTATATCTACTCGCTGGGGTGGTTCACCCATCAGACCGGCGCGCCATTCATGCGGGCGCTTTTCATGGATTTCCCCGCCGACGAAAAGGTCTCTGACATCCGCGACGAGTACATGTTCGGCCCGGCGCTGCTGGTCGCACCGGTCGTACACCAAGGCGCAACCACACGTGAGGTATACCTGCCCGCTGGAACCGACTGGTATAACTACTGGACCAATGAGAAGCTGCATGGCGGCCAGACCATCACCGTTCAGGCACCGATCGATACCATTCCACTCTTCGTCAAGGCCGGCTCGATTCTGCCCCTCGGCGCACCAGTTGAAAGC
This sequence comes from Alloacidobacterium sp., assembly GCA_035482895.1. GTDB lineage: Bacteria > Acidobacteriota > Terriglobia > Terriglobales > Acidobacteriaceae > Alloacidobacterium. The sequence goes on from DATHQH010000139.1 coordinate 9,434, forward strand.
ACACATGATCATCAGCCCCTGCAGAAAATCAAGGTGTACCCGGGAGTGAACGCCGAATTCACACTCTACAACGACGACGGCACCACCTATGCGTACGAAAAAGGCGACTACAAGACCACCACCCTACGCTGGGATGACCGGAACAGCAGGCTGACACATGAAGGCGCCAAGGCGTGGGACGGGAGCGAGAAGGAACTGTTGGAGGTAGTGGGTCGATAGTGGTCGGACAGCCGCGATCATGCCCCCGGAAAGCCCCGCTCGCAGCCATCTGAGCGGGGCTTTTCGGTCAGGTTTGCCCTATGGTTACGCTGTCGGATTTTTAAGAATGTCCGCCAAAGCGCGCAACCGTGTCGAGTCTGCCGGACTCTTCGCCGTGGCGGCGCTTGCTTCCAGGGACGGTGCCATACCCTTCAGCTTCGCCACTTTCTTCTCGTTCATGTGCGACCTCTCTGCGTTCTGGATCGCCTTCTGCAGAGAAGTGACTTGTTTTGACGGCAAAGCCTGCGACCGCGCCAACTGATCCACGTATGCCTTTGCCACTACCAACTGCGCGGGCCACTCGATCTTCTGCTGGTTCTGCACATTAAGCTGAGCTACCTGAACCGCCTTTGCCGCGTCGATTTCATTCTGGGTTAGAAACTTCGTCGGCGTCAGCTCAAAGATATCCAGCCCGCGCGCAATCTCGGAAGCATAGATCGAGCCGTTGTACCAGTATGCGGACCAGTCACCGCCTAACACCAGCATCTTCGGATCAATCGGTCCGCGATCGAAGTACGCGATCTCAAACGGATGAGCCGCGTCCGTAAAGTCCATCACCGAAATGCCACCCTGATACCAGGACTGCACTTCGATATCGCGCCCTGGAACCGGGATCAGCGAACCGTTATGCGCCACGCAGTTCTCCGTATCACCTTGCGCCGCCGGCAGCTTGTAGTAACTCGCCAGGCTCAGCTTATCGTCCTTCAGGTTGAAGATCGCATCTGCTCCCCACTTGTTCGGATCGTTCGGACGGCACCGCGCTCCCAGCCCGCCGCCCCACTCATCGGTGAACACCACCTTCGACCCGTCGTTCGAGAACGATGCCGAGTGCCAGTAGGAGTAGTTCGGATCGTTCACCGCATCCACGCGCTTCGGATGCACTGGGTCTTTGATGTCGAGCAGAATTCCGTTGCCCGAGCACGCGCCGGCCGCTAGCCCCAGCGCGGAGTACACCGTAATGTCGTGGCACTGGTTTGTGTCCGCCGGCTTTTCTTCGCCCTTGTCATGGGTGCCGCCGTTGTTCAAGCCGTTCAACGCGCCCGTCCGCGGATCGACGAACACCCGCGGGCTCGACACGATCTTCGCCTCCTGCGGAGCCGCTATCGGGACCTTAATCACCTCGATGCGGAACAGCGCCGTGTTTGGGTCCTTGTCCGGAGTCTCGCCCGAGCATCCAGCAAGCTCTTCCGGCTGCCGCACAAACGATGTCCCCGACACGTAGATATAAACGTTGTCCTTATCATTTGGATCCACCACCAGTGTGTGCGTGTGCGAGCCGCGGCAGGTCTGCACCGCCGCCACCTGCTTCGGGTTCCTTATGTCCGAAATATCGAAGATTCTCACGCCGCGGAAACGGTCCTTCTGCGCAGCCGGCAAGCGGCGTTCTCTTTTTTTCTGTGCATCCGGCTGGGCTTTTTCCCCTGCGGCCGGCTGAGCCTGTGGAGGCGCCGGCGGTTCCGGCGGAAAACCTTGCGTGCCACAATCCAGGCGTCCATTCGGCATTTCGACCGACATGAACAGCAGATTTCCGTAGACCGATACATCACCCTGTCCGCCTGGACACACCAGCGAAGTCAACAACGCGGTCTTCGCCGGATCGGAGATGTCGTAGATATTGACGCCGTAAAAGTTTCCCTGAAACAGGTGATTGCCCTGGAACGCAAAGTCAGAGTTCGCAAACGCAAGCTGCGCGATCACCATCTGCATCGACTTCGGCATCTTCGCGATGTCACTCACACCCATCTGGCCGAGCGTCTTTTGCACCACCGGGTCGTCCGGGGACGTAGCCGTAATCTGAAATGCGTCAGGCTTCTTCAAAAACGCGACATGCTTCATTCCCATGGCTGCCTCACCCGCGTCATACAGCCCGGCCTTCAGCTTGAAACGAGGATCGTTCGTGTCCGACCCGGTCATCCCCGCCGGCAGCGGCGGAGCCGGCTGTGGCTCAAACGGGTTCTTTTCGGCTTCCGGCTCCTTGGCGGCCGCCGCGGGCGCTTTAGCTGCAGGTGCGGGCGTAGAGGGTGCGGCTGTCTGCGCCTGCATCCAGCCAACGCCGGAGAGTAAAACAACCGCGGCCATACCGGCCAAACGGAATGCTGCGTTCTTGACTTGGTTCAATGTTTCTCCTTTAACATGTTCTGCATAATTCTGATCTCGGCCCGTTGTGTATTGTCCGCATCCGTCGCGAAGTTGAAGATGTCGGCGTCCTGCCCCGCGCCCGCGGTATCGAACAAATCCTTCACCATCACCAGTGCGCCATTGTGGTGCTGAATCATCCCGGTCAAAAACAGGTGGTCGAACTCCGCACCCTTCGCCTTCCGCAGCGCCTCCATCTGTTCCGGTGTCAGCATTCCTGGCATTGGCGCCATCGGTTTTCCCGACAAATTCATGTCCGGCATCCCCGGCATCGCCATGGAGAGAGGTTCTCCGCGAGCAGCCAGCCACCGCTGCATAAACCTGATCTCGTCCGATTGCGAGCTACTGATTTTGGCTCCGAGCGACCGGATATCCTTGTTCTCCGTATGCGACGCTATCAGTGCCGTCATCTCTACAGCCTGTGAATGATGCATGATCATGCCCTGCATGAACTCCACATCCGCTTGCGAGCGTGGCGGCAGGGTGGGCCTGGTCGACGGCGGCAGCGTCTTGCTCGGTTCTCCAGGTGCCCCCGGCTGCACCACAACAGGGGTCGACGCGGGGCCAGCTTGTTGTGCGTACGCATGTGGAGAGAACAAGTTCGCAGGGTCGCTTGCGGTTAGCAGTATGCCAAGCAACATCAGAGCTGCTCTCGCAAACTGGCGTTTGCGGTAAAAACGGCAAAACTTTACCTTCGGTCCGTAGCCAAGCATTTCGGTGCTCTTACGCTACCACGAAGCAACAAGACGCTGCTTTTCCCATCAGAATCAGTTGTGGTAGCCAAAGACTATGCTTACTCCGTCCGCATCGGAAACGATGATCCACTTCTGGTTTGGTCTGATTGGGCTGTTCAGGGGGTATATCTGGATATGCTTATGGGGTAGAGCACCAATTTAGCAATGCATATTACATTGCGCGGCACTATCACTGACGAGTGGGGCTTCGTCTGTCGGTTTGCCGAGAAGAACAATGTCCAATACCGGACAACGGACACTCAATACTGAACACCATTCTTGCTTGTTGCTACGCGAAGGAATTGATGCCAAAAGAGATTCGAAGTCAAGAGACTGGCACGGAGATTGCTGTTTTCTCATAGACGGAGCCGCCAAAATGACAACATTCACCCGGAATCTGAAATTCGCCGTGAGACTGTTGCGGAAGAGTCCGGGTTTTGCATTTGTCGCAGTCATGATCATGGCGCTTGGTATCGGAGCGAATACCGCAATATTCAGCGTGGTGCACGCCGTTTTGCTGGAGCCGCTGCCGTTCCCTGACGCCGACCGTCTCGTGCAGCTTTGGCACGTTCCTCCTCAGACCAGCTTTCCGGGAATGACGCAGTTCCCACTATCAGCAGCGAACTTTCTCGATTGGCAAAAGCAAAATCACGTCTTTGAGCAGATGGCTCTATACACCGGCGCGGGCCACGACATCACCGGAACGGGGAAACCTGAGGCAATCCGCGCATCTCCTGTAAGCGATGGCTTCTTTTCAGTACTCGGCGTTCAGCCTCTTTACGGGCGCGCCTTTCTACCCGACGAAGATCGCCCAGGTCACAATCATGAGGTCATTCTCACCTATAAGTTCTGGCAAAGCCACTACGGTTCAGACCCTGGTGTGCTCGGCAAGACCATCAACTTTGATGGAGAACCATATGTCATCGTCGGCGTGATGGGGCCGAAGATGACTAAACCTGACTTCGCCGCAGTGTGGACTCCTCTTGGTTTGACTGCCAAGGAAGCTTCGGTCCGCGGCGAACACCACTATCTCGCGATCGCCCGCCTCAAGCCTGATGTCACTTTTACGCAAGCCCAGGTGGAGATGAACACGATCTCAAAAAACCTTGAGCAGGCTTATCCCGAGGACGACAAAGGCTGGGGCGCGATTGTTCGCTCTATGCGAGAAGAAACTGTTGGCGAAGTTCGCCCAGCGCTGCTCATGATGCTTGGCGCAGTCGCTTTTGTGCTGCTGATCGCCTGCGCGAATGTTGCCAACCTGGTTCTCGCGCGCACATTCGAGCGCCGCAAAGAGATCGCTATCCGTTCCGCACTTGGCGCCAGCCGTACCCGCATCATCCTGCAACTGCTTGGTGAATCTGTAATCATTTCTTTATGTGGCGGTATTCTTGGGCTGATCGCAGCTCATTTTGGCATCGAACTGCTGATCAAGTTTTTCGCTGACAAATTGCCGCGCATGGGCGAAATCAGTCTTGATGCCCCTGTACTTATCTTCACGTTCGTACTCTCAATCGCGACCGGTATTCTTTCTGGCCTAGTGCCGGCATTGAGCATGACAAGAGGCGAGCTGAACGATGCCCTGAAACAAGGTCTTGGCCGCACGGATGCGGATAGCGGTAAAAGCAAGACCCGCTCTACTCTTGTCGTTGTCGAGGTTGCGCTCTCGGTAGTTCTCCTGATCGGAGCCGGGCTCATGATTCGCAGCCTCTGGAAACTGCAAACAATCGATCCCGGTTTTGACGAGCACAACGTTCTCACTCTCTCCGTGTTGGTGCACAAGCAGCAATTCAAAGATGCTACGCAGGAGGCGCAGTTCTTCGATCAGGTATTTCAGCGTGTGCGCTCATTGCCCGGCGTCGCATCTGCCGGAGCCGTCGACGATCTGCCTCTGACTGGTGGTTCCAATCAGCCTGTTGCCATTGAGGGACACCCCATCGTTGCAATGTCGGAGCAGCCTGAAGTATCCGTCCGCGTCGCAACACCGGGGTACCTCCAGGCCATGCACATTCCTGTGCTGCAAGGGCGTGGTATCAGTGCCGACGACACAGCAGATTCAACACCTGTGGCCGTCATCAGCCAGGCGATGGCGAAGCAATTCTGGCCGAACGAAAGTCCCATCGGCCGCCATCTGAAATTGTCCTTTTTCCCGAGCAAAGACCGGGAGATCGTTGGAGTTGTCGGCGATGTAAAACAACAAGGCCTGGATAGCTCTGCTGGCATTGCTACTCTGTATTGGCCTCTGGCACAGACAGACAACTCTGCAATGGCGCCTTGGGAATCATTCTCTCTTCAGATGGCTGTACGCAGCACAACGTCTCAGAACCTTGCGAATGCGGTTACGAACGCCGTTCACCAGGTTGATCCTGACGTTCCGGTGGACAACGTAATGACGCTCGAAGACTTTGTGGGCGAAACTTTGACGCAACATAGTTTCAACATGCAGTTGCTCGTCATTTTCGGGACTCTGGCACTTGTTCTCTGCGCGGTTGGGATTTATAGCGTCCTCGCCTACGCGGTAAAACGGCGTTTGCACGAGATTGGTTTGCGCATCGCCTTCGGCGCGAGGTTGCGCGATGTGGTGCGCCTCGTCGTGGTTCAAGGTATGAAACCTACGCTCGCAGGTATAGGAATCGGGCTCGTTGCAGCCTTTGCTCTCGGCCGCGTGATTACGAGCATGATCTATGGGGTAAGTTCTCGCGACCTTACGACCTTTCTCTTGGTAACGATGTTGCTTGTCCTCGTGTCATTCGCCGCCAGCTTGATACCGGCACTTCGAGCGACGCGTGTTGATCCTCTTGCTATTCTTCGTGACGAGTGAAGGGGTGCGCCGCTGTCTCGAAGTAACTCCTGCAGTCGAGAGTTACAAAAAGAAGAGCGATGGAGACCCATCCTGTCCAGGTCAGTTATTGAGAAATCGTCGAGTCACCCGATGAGAAACAAGGCTCCGCATAGCCGAAGTCGGCTCCTCGGAAATTTGCCCGGCAGCTGTCTGAATACGACTTAGAATCGTCGCTATTCCGGCTCGCTACCCTCACCCTTTGCAAAAAACGACGTCCCCAGTAGGGTACGAATCTGCCTGTTTCTGATTCTTTTTTGCCCTGTGCATATATACTGGGCTCTCAAAGGCAAGCACCGCGCTGATCTCCTGTCTCCCCTAATCTCAATCGGCCCGGCATGTAGAGCTTGCCGGCGATCACGCTCGATCCGGCTAACTGCATGAAAGAAGAATTACCCAACAAGCCAAGAAGCGATATGCCGACTTGGATTGGACCCGCTGCAGCAGTCAGCAGTTCAAGCGGTGATCTGTCTTTTTCTCCCGACGCATCCGCTCCGAGCCCTCCAACTTCGGCGGGACCGGGTAATTTGTCCAAAGCAGCTGGAGATGACACAGCGTTGGAGCCGGGTACAGTTCTGGCGCAACGTTATGAAATTCTTGAGATTTTGGGCCAGGGTGGAATGGGCGCGGTCTATAAGGCAGCTGACCGCGAATTGGATCGACTGGTAGCGCTCAAAGTCATTCGCACCGAACTCGCGCGAAATCCAGCCATTGTGGATCGCTTTAAGCAGGAACTGCGACTTTCGCATCGAGTGACTCACAGGAATGTGATCCGGATGTATGACCTTGGCGAAGATGCGGGCATCAAGTTCATCACCATGGAATACGTTGAAGGCCGCGACCTCAGCTCGCTGATCCGGGCAAGGGGCAAGTTTTCGCCGGAAGAGACGGTCGATGTTCTTCAGCAGATTTGCCTGGCACTGGAAGCGGCGCACGCTGTCGGCATATTGCATCGGGATCTGAAGCCACAGAACATCATGATCGACGACACGGGCCGTGTCCTGGTGATGGATTTTGGGCTGGCGCGTACGATCGAGGGCAATGGCACGACCCAGACAGGCGCATTTGTGGGGACGATGGAGTACATGTCTCCCGAACAGGCCCTGGGCAAGACCCTGGACCAACGCTCCGATCTTTTTGCCCTCGGCTTAATTTGCTACGAGATGCTTACGGGCAAAATGCCCTTTCAGGCCGAGAGTGCACTTGCCAGCCTGATCAAGCGCACGCAGCAACGTGCTGATCCCGTGACAAGTTATGACCCAGCCATTCCAGCCGCGCTGAGCGGGATAGTCAGCAAATGCCTGGAAAGCGACGCAAATTTACGTTACGTAAGCGCCGCCGCGATCCTGGAGGATCTCAAAACCTGGAAGGGCAAGCGCGCAGCCTCTAATCTCAGGTTTCATGCCAATGTCCAGTCAGCGGGTTTGAGTGGTCTTTGGATCGCTATTGCCGTCGGTATCCTCGTGGCCGCGTTGGGAGTCACAGGATTTTTTGTAGGGAAAAGGCTCTTTGGGCCGAAAGCCGCACAGTCTGTCGGGACACCAATCTCGTTGGCGATCATGCCTTTCTACAATGCCTCCGCCGATCCCGGTTTGGATTGGCTGGGTTCGAGCCTTTCCGACATGCTCAGCAGCGATATTGGTCAATCAAAGCAGGTTCGCATGGTTTCGCCGGACCGGTTGCACCAGGTGCTGCAGGATCTGAGAATATCCGGCCGATCAGAGGTAGATGTGGCAACACTAAGACGTCTCGCTGAGTTTGCGAACGCTGATACGGTTATCTTCGGCCAGTTTGCAAAAGCTGGGGATCAAATACGGATCGACACCACAATTTTAGACCTGGGGCATGACTCCAGAATCGTACTCAAAACAGATGTCCCTAACGAGAAGGAATTGCTTGGTTCTGTGGACAAACTGGCGAGCGACATCCGGGAGCGGCTGGCAGCAAATCCGGACGTCTTGAAGGAATTGAAGGCACACGGGCAAAGGCCTTCAACTATGTCTATCCAGGCGCTCCGCGCATACGACAATGGGTTGCAATTGGCCAGGCAAGGCAACAAACTGGACGCGCTCAAACAGTTCGAAGCTGCAACTGTCGACGATCCAAACTTTGCCCTGGCATTTTCGAAGTTGGGAGAGACATATTCGGACCTGGGCCATGACGATCTGGCTGAGAAAGCATCGAGACGCGCCGTTGAGCTGAGCGACAGCCTGCCGGCGCAGGAAAAATATCTGATTGACGCAAGTCAGGCACGCGTAACGAAAGACACTACGAAGGCAATTGCGGCGTACGAAAATCTAGCGAAAGAAAATCCGGAGGACACGGATGTTCAGTTCGCGCTTGCGCGACTCTATGAGCAGGCTAGCAACTTCACGGCAGCGAAGCAGCATCTGGCAAATGTGCTTTCGCGAGATCCGAAGAATGTCGAAGCTTTGTTGGCTAGTGGGCGAGTTGAAATCAAGGCGGACAATCCTCAGGGTGGTCTAGATTTTCTGACGCGCGCCCTTAGTCTGGCTATTCAACTGGACAATCTCGAAGTGAAGGCGGCGATTCTCCAGGCTTCAGGGATTGCTTACGGCATGCTCAATAAGCCGGATGATGCCCTCAACAATTACGAGGAGTCTCTTGCGATAAAGAAACAAATTGGCGACAAGCGCGGACTGGCAGCCAGTCTCGAACAGATTGCCTCCATCCAGGACTCCACGGGGCATCCCGATGCGGCGCTTGCCAGCTATAAAGAAGCGCTTGCTACCCGTCAAGAGATTGGAGACAAGGAGGGTATTGGCAATACTCTCATCGACACCGGTGCTTTTTATCACGATCATGGCAAACCTAATGAAGCACTCAAGTTTTTTACCGATGCGCTTCAGATTGAGCGGGATCTCGGGAACGAATACAATCAGGCGCTGTGTCTGAACCACATTGGAAGTATTCGAGCGGACATGGGCAATTACCAGGACGCTTTGACCTACCTTGAGCAGGCCTACCAACTTCGTCAAAAGCTGAATGTTCCTGAAGATATGGCAGAGTCACTGCACAATCTTGCAGAAACCAACACCAAGCTTGGGCAGTACGATAAGGCGCTGGAGCAATACCTTAAGGCGATAGAAATTCGTCGCAGTATCAACGACCAACGCGGAGTTGCCGTTGAATCGGACAGCATGGCCATGATCTTCGCCGCGCAGGGCCGGTATGGCGCCGCCTTGAGCGCAATGCAGGATGCACTGAAGATATTCAAGCAGACAAAGGAGAAGACATACTTCACCGCTGAAATCACTGGTCGTTGGGGCGATCTGCTGGCACAGGTTGGGCGAGGTGATGAAGGTCGTCAGAGCATTGAGGAGGCATTGAACATCGCAAACCAAATTAAGAACGATACTGCAGCCTCGATGGCAACGAACTGGATGGGCGATGTGAATTTCTATAAAGGATATTTTGACGCCGCCCGCCAGCAATATGATCACGCTTTTCAAATTGCCTCGAAAGCGTCCCAGCGGGAACAGATTCTGATGTCGAAAGTAAATAAGGCAAAAACAGATGTGATCCAGGGACGTGGATCGAGTGCCATCGCGTCGCTCAAAAAGTTAGCCCAGGAGGCAGACTCGTTGGGCCTGAAGTCGGTGTCCGTCGAAGCTTCAGTCAATCTAGGTGCAGCAATGATTGAGGCGAAGGACTATAACGGGGCGCATCAGCAATTAGACCTTAGCCTGGCGAGAGCGGAAAAACTAGGATTGCGCATTCTTGAAGCGAAGACGCACTACCTGTTGGCGTCTTTGCTGATAAAGAGCGGAAACGGCAAAGAGGCAACGCCGCACTATCGCGAAGTGGTTCGAATTCTGGAGAGCATCAGCAAAGAAGATGGCGCCGGGCAATTGCTGGAACGTACCGACCTGCAGGGAATCTATCGGGATTCCATGAAGTCCTTCCAAGGAACAAACGAGTGATCGATCTCTTCGCATGCGTTCACCAGTTTGGCTATCTTGTCCAACACTAGGACCACTGGAGAACTTCGAGAGATAAACATCTACGTTCTTTCTATCACCACCCCGGCTGGCTACTTTCCTTTTCCTGAAAGTGGCACCAGTTGCGATCCTCCGAACGCATTGTCCACGACTTTGATGGAGGCAGTGCGTGTTCCGGTGCTTCCTGGCTTGAACCCGACGGTAATCGTACAACTACTGCCGGCCGCGAGCGATGCAGGACATGTATTCGTCGACGAAAAGTCGCCGGCATTCGAACCCGTCACGCCGATACTTGTAATGAGCAAGGGCGTGGCTCCGGTGTTCGTGAGTTGCAAGGATGCCTGACTGGAAGTTCCGACCGCCTGCGTCCCGAAAGTGAGCGAAGAAGGTCTAAAGGTAGCCTGCGGATTGATCGTAATCGCTGACAAGGTCACCAATTGCGGCGCTCCGTACGCATTGTCCATAACTTTCAGTATCGCCGTTTGCGGCTTGTAGATCGGCCCGGCGACAAAGCTCACGTAGATATTGCAGGAGCTTCCTACCGCCAGACTCTTGGGGCAGAGATTAACGGCAACGAATTCGATAGAATTTCCGCCGCCCACATCTGACAAGATCGGCCCATTCACCGTCATCGCCGCGCTGCCTATATTCGTCAACGTGACTGTCTGCGTGGTTATCGTACCGACATAGACAGTGCCAAAGTTCAGCGTCGACGCCGACAGCTGTGCCACCGGGGCAGCCGTGACAGACTGCTGAACACTGATGGACGACCCCGAGAAATTTCCGTCTCCGGCGTAGGTGATCGTGATCGTTCTGGAACCGGGTTTTGCGAAGGTTAACGAACAACTTCCCGCACCGGCAGTGAGTGTTCCATTGCAGCCTGGATCCCCGCTCACACTGGAAGTAACGGTATAGTTTCCGGTGGGCTTGCCATTCCCGGTCACGGTGAACGCTATCGACACCGGCGTTCCGGCGGTAGATGGATTGGGTGTATCGGCAACAATAGCTGTTGTTGCGGATGCTTTGACCGCGAGAGTCGACTGGGTGGCGGAGGCCGCCAGGTAATTACTGTCGGCCAGCCAATTTGCAGTAAGGCTACAGCTGCCCGTGCCGCTTGTCATCGTCACCGTATTGCCTGAGATAACGCAGGAACCAGCCGCGGTCACCGTTGCTGTGGTGCTCGCATTGGTGCTCGCCGCAACGACGAATGACGAGTTGTAGGTCGCCGTCGGAGGAGCGCCCGTGAACGCCACGGTTGGTGTGGCCGAATTGATTGTGAGGCCGCCGGTAGTCGTTGCGGCCAGGAAGATAGTTTGAGCCGCATACGTTACCGTAAGCTGGTGAGGGCCAGCGCCAAGTCCGGTCAGAGTAAACGTGGCAGATCCGTTCGATAGTGTCTGCGTCTGCGGCACGCCGTTATCAACCGTGAGAGATACATTTCCTGTCGGCGCCCCAAGTGGAGAGCTGGCCGTCACAGTTACAAGTGCATTCTGGTTAAAAGGCACAGAGGGTGCCTGGATGACGAGCGTGGTAGGGGCTACCGTGACACCTGTGACCACCAAGTCGGAGAAGTTCTTCGTTTTTCCCGTCGTTGTGCCGTCTATCCGCTGAGGCACATAGGCGGAGAAGACATTCAGCACATTATTGGACGTGAGATAGCCACCGGTTGCGGTTCCGCTCACGGCGCTCGTGAAGGTAAAGATGTTGGGAATATTTGGATCTGCCGTCAGGACTGTAACCGTGCCGTTGAACGAGCTTGACCCGCCGCCAACGACAACACTTCCCGCGACTGTGACCGTCTGCCCCTGAACTACCGAGCACTCTCCAGCACACGTCACCGTAGCAGTCTGACCATCGCCGATGATCGTCGCAACTTGGCTGAAAAGTGGATCTCCTTGAAGAAAACCAGGTGAAGTCGGTTGAATGGAATTGTTGTATCCCGACTTAATATCGATCAGGTTATTCGGGTCCGTGGTGGAAGGGCATGGAACCGCAGTGGTGGTGCCATGAGTAACGCATGAGACCGAATAGATGATGCAGTTTCCGCCGGTCTCGTCATAGATCTGGCATTGAGAGCCCGTAAATGGAGTGCCGGAAATCAGGTTTGAAAAAAAGGCGGGCGCAATCGTGTTTGCAGTCACGATCATGTCGATATTAGCTGTCGGAGGTCCGCTCACCGGATAGGTAACGGCAAAGACGTGACTGCCGAACGGAAATGTCGTTGTCTGACCAGGTGGGCTGAGGGGCTGTTGCTGTGTGGTTGAAGTATGGGGAGTAAACGTCCAGGCCATGAGCTCATGCTGTTCGAATGCTGCACCGGTGGCGGAAGTAAATCCGACATAGGCACTGTCGTTCGCGCTACCGCTGTTTATGAGATTGAGATTGGCCGCAATATTGTAGGTTCCCGATAGCACTGGTGTGGCACCCGGTGCCGGAGTGTGAGTTCCGGCAACGAGTGGCGGATCGATAAATACCTGCAATAGGTTAGGGGTAGCCTCATTCGGCCCGCTATAGACTATGACCACCTGGTGGACATTACCGTCTGCAAGCGTAACTGGGGGCATAGCATTGATAGCCAGTTGTGCAGTGTTGCCAGAGTTAAGGCTTACCAGGCAGGACCCAGTATGGTCTGGCGAGTTTGGTAGTCCTGCACCACAATTTTGTATGGCAATGTGATTGTAGGTACTCGAACTCGTAGAAATATTATCTGGTGGGTCCCAGCTGTTAAGGAAGGTGTCCATTTCGATGGCGAGGCTGTTATCAATGCCGCCGTAGCCGATGCAACCTCCATTTGCGCCAACGGCATTTGGCCCGGATCCGGCACCCGAACAAGCGGAGGCACCTGAACTGGTTCCTGCTGCTGCATTTTGCGAATTCTGGATAACGAATGCGATTCCATCTGCATTGGAATTATTCGGACTGGGGGTGATTTTTAAGGCGAAATACGATGTGAACCCGTTTGAAATCTTTTGCGGAACCGAAAACCACATGCTCGACGCCTGAAAGAACGCGGCCGGTGTGTTTTGAATGGCAAAGTGGGTGCTCGGGACGGGCGGATTGTCGGTTGTAACAGGATCAATTTCAGATGGATACGTATCGCTTAGAAAGCTGGGACTGCTCTGTTGCCCGGTTCCATCGTTGAAGCAAAATGAAGGATTCGGCGTAACCGGCACGACGTGAGCCGGATCTACACAAGTGTAGCTGGCACCATTACTCGCTTGAGGAGCGTCGAAGTCATAGTAGGTGATTTGTTGTGAAAATGCTGGAGCAGCAAAAGCCAGCAATATCGTGAATACCGGCCCCAAAATGAGGATTCGACGAGCACCGCAGAATGCCATGATTATTCCCTTCAAGCCACCAGACGGGAGATGGGATCACAACGGAGCCGGGGCCTTTTTTTTGGATCAGGTCCTGGCAGGACTTCAGAGCATGGGGGATGCTCAACGCAGGTTTGGACAGCATGCCTGAAACTGAATAACTGTAGTCAGGCTCTCGTTAAAAAGTCAACTATTTCATTGAGATGTCCCTGATTGATTCTCACTCATCTTCTCTTACATTCCGTGACAGTAGCTTTTCGTTCTCAGTTGTCGCTATTCCTATAGCTATGGAAACGCCGCAATCGCGTCTCTTTGAGGCACTGATTTTCGATATGGACGGCGTCCTTATCGATTCCGAGCCGCTGCATGAGCGTGCCAAACGCGAAGCGCTCTCGGAAGCTGGGATCATAGTGCCGGAATCACTGTTCGCGAGCTATACCGGGCGCAGCGACAAGGCCATGATCTACGAGGTAGCTGCCGGACACGGCTTAAACCAGCAGCGTAGCGCCGAGATCCTTAGCCGCAAACATCGCATTTACGAGTCCCTGGAACACACGCTCCGTCCGGTTCCGGGTGCCATCGAGTTTGTGCATTGGGCAAAATCTCGTTATCGACTCGCTCTGGCTACATCGGCGACAAGCCGCAATCGCAAGGCAACACTGAAGTCGCTTCAGATCGAATCGATGTTTGAGGTTGTCGTTGATAGTGCTTCTTTCTCTCAGCCGAAGCCCTCCCCGGAAGTTTTTCAGATTGCGCTGGAAAGACTCGGCTTAGCACCTACCGCGTGTTTGGTGATTGAAGACGCCGTGAACGGAATAGTTGCGGCGAGAGCAGCGGGTTGCTTCTCGGCTGGTCTGACAACCAGCTTTTCAGAAGCCGCCCTGCGAGAGGCTGGCGCCGACATCGTCGTTGGCTCGTATGCGGAATTGAAGACGCTGTTGACTGCGAGAGAGACAAACGGAGTTGGAAGACCCTTAAAAGGGTCGTAATGCCGCGAGCAGTTTCTTTCAGAACTCGTTGAGGTAATATCGGGCTGACCCGAGGTCGTGGCATAGCATCATCTCGACTTGCGTGATGATTCGATAAGGGGTTTCGGGACTCGTAGTCTTCTCGGCTGGTGTTCCTTCCGTAAGCATTAATGTGTTTGTGACATTTTCTTAACAGAGGGCGATTATCTAATTGATCTTACGGTTATTTCGTGGCTGCCATGTTTGAGGACGTTACTGGCGGATAGGGAACGGAATAGCGGCCCCTTCGTAGGAGTCAAGGCCCTCTTCGTTCTAGCACGCTAAACATAAATTTATGTGGCGGTCCAGGGTTGTTGCTTATGAAAGTTCTCATCGTCGAAGACGAGATCAAGACAGCAAAGTTCCTGAAGAAGGGCCTCAACGAAGCGGGTTTTGTGGTCGATGTGGCCAGAGATGGTTTAGAAGGTCTGCATCTTGCTCTAGAAGTCGATTTCGATCTGGTCATTCTCGATGTTATGCTTCCCAGCCTGGATGGCTGGCAAGTGCTCACCTGTCTTCGCCAGTCGAGCCGTCCCTCGCTCGTGCTGCTCCTGACCGCCCGCGATGCGGTTCACGAACGCGTGCGGGGACTGGAACTTGGTGCTGATGATTATCTCGTGAAACCCTTCGCCTTCTCAGAATTGCTGGCGCGCGTTCGATCGCTGTTGCGGCGTGGGCCCTCTCGTGCCCAGGAAACCATCCGCATGGCTGATCTGGAGATCGATCTGTTGCGCCAGCGTGCCACGAGGGCCGGCAATCGGTTGGATCTAACTTCGAAGGAGTTCCTCCTTCTGACTCTGTTGGCGCGGCGAGCAGGCGAGGTGCTATCGCGGACTCTGATCGCTGAAGCGGTATGGGACATGAACTTCGACAGCGACACAAATGTCGTTGACGTCAACGTAAGAAGACTACGCGCTAAGGTAGACGAACCCTTTCCGATGAAGTTGATCCATACCGTACGAGGCGCGGGTTATGTCATGGAATGCAACTAGTAGTCTCGCCTCTGTGAGAACGTGGTGGGGAACGCTAGCCTTCCGCTTAACCGCCGGGTACACCATTTCAGGCCTGCTAACGGTATTCTTCGCGACCGCTAGTCTTTATCTGGTTCTGATCACCAATCTCGATCGAAGTACAAATCTGTTCCTCGCAGACAAGGTGAATGTGCTCCAAACCATGCTACGCGAGCGTCCCAACGATGAGGACGCCCTACGTGAAGAAATTGAGTTGGAATCAGCGGCGCGCCGATACGAACGGTTTTATATTCGCTTGTTGGATGATCGAGGCAATCCGTTGATGGCGACGCCGGGCATGGCGGATCAATTGGATCTGCAGCAATTGGTTGCGAAAACCCAGGATCGCCCGAATCGTGCCACTGCGATGACGGGAAAGAAGGGGCGAGCGTTGCGCGTCATCAGTACCGCTGTACCAGTGGGTTCACCGCCTACACATAAGGACATTATTCAGATTGCCGTCGACGTCTCGCAGGAACAAGAGCTGCTGGTGCGCTACCAGCGCTGGTTCGGAGCTATCATGCTCGGAACTTTCGTCATCTTTCCGCTGGCCGGATATCAGATCGCGCGTCGTGGCATTCGTCCGGTTGAAGAAATGGCAACCACGGCTCGCCACATCAGCTCCACAAATCTGCGCGAGCGCATCCTTCCGGCAGGGTATCCCGTTGAACTGGCGTCTCTAGCCGATACCTTTAACAAAATGCTTGATCGGCTTGAAGAGTCTTTCGAACGCGTCTCAAGGTTCTCCGGCGACATTGCACATGATCTTCGCACGCCGGTGAATAACATTCGTGGCGAAGCCGAAGTGGCTTTGGTTCGTGCCCGAACCGTAGATGAATACCGCGATGTACTGGAGTCGTGTTTGGAAGAAGCCGTGCGTCTGTCCGACTTAATCGGCAAACTTCTATTCCTGGCGCGCGCTGAGAGCCCATTGACACATTTGCAGCGTGTGCCGGTGGATGTAGGCGAATTGCTGGGCAGCGTGCGGGAATATTATGAAGCCTCCGCGGCAGAGAGTGGCATCTCGCTCACCACAGCTGTTGCTATCGAACCAGTAATCGCCGCACTGGATCGCCCACTCATACAGCGGGCGGTGGGTAATCTGGTCGCGAACGCTGTAGCGCATACACCATCGGGCGGAACCGTAGTGCTTGGCGCTAATGGCGATGTTGCAGCAATCCGCATTGAAGTGTCTGACACGGGAGTCGGCATCCCCGCCGAGGCACTGCCCAGGGTCTTCGATCGTTTCTATCGAGTAGATACGTCGCGCTCTCAAACTTCAGGTGGTACTGGGCTAGGACTGGCGATCGTCCAGAGCATCATGACGCTTCATGGCGGGCGTGCAGAGATAACCAGTCAACCGGGTAAGGGTACTCGCGTCACACTCCATATACCGGTCGCAGTTGCTTCCGGTGAAATCAATTGAGTTGGTTGGTACAGCAGTAACCCCACTGTCCGCTTTGCGTGATGCTGCAGGTCGAATCGCTCGAAATGAAGCCTTTATATAGTGGTGCCGAACGACAGCGACACAGCAGGGAGTTGCTTCAATTGTGAAGATGATTTCTGAGAACGACGGCATCGAACCGAAGTTAGTGTCCGTCGAGCCCCGGGCGGATCAAAGACAACAAGGCCTGACAGTGTGGTTCACGGGTTTGAGTGGTGCTGGAAAAACGACGATCTGCAAGTCTGTCCACGCAGAATTGTTGACTCGCGGTTATCGAGTGGAGATGCTCGACGCGGACGTTGTTCGGAAGCAATTCTGGCCCGACCTCGGTTTCAGCAGGGTGGATCGAGATGAGAATATACGACGGATTGGGTTTTTGGCGCAGCTAC
>DATHQH010000140.1:0-19147 GCA_035482895.1 Alloacidobacterium sp.
ACCTTTAAATTGTTTGGACTATTTTTTGGCGGGAGTGGTCTGCGTGGTCTTGATACCTTCGAGCACTGAATGACCGCCGGCGCGTTTCTGCATGAGAATCGTAAGTCCGATGGAGGTGATCATGAAGATAATGGCACACCACGTTGTGAGCCTCGTCAGCAAATTGGCTGCGCCACGCGGGCCAAAAGCCGTCTGCGAGCCCTGCCCGCCGAAGGCACCGGCAAGATCGGCGCTTTTGCCTTGCTGCAGCAAGACGACGATGACGAGAAAAACACAGACGATGACGTGGATAACGAGTAGTAGATAAAACATGCGCTGCTTTCTTCAGGAACTTCTGAAAATAGGTGGGACGTTTGGTGCGGAAGAGGGGACTTGAACCCCTATGCCTCTCGGCGCCACCCCCTCAAGATGGTGTGTCTGCCAATTTCACCACTTCCGCACTGGGTGAAACAATGTCCTCTCAAGAGTATAGCAAAGGTAGGCGGGCATGGAAAACACCCTTAGAATCGTGCATTTAGCTCGCTGAAACTGGTTAATTCTAGAAGGTGCTGACCGCCCGGTGCCGTCTCAACCACTTCATGTTCAAGGATCCAGGTATGAGGGTGCCGAATGAAGACCGCGTGCAGGCCTGCGGTGAGCGCGGGGTTGATATCGGATTTTGGGCTGTTGCCGATCATCCAGGTTGTATGCGGCCTCAGCTCATATTTCTGACATACGGAATGATAGGCATCAGGGTTTTTCTCGCGCGGAATTTCGACCGAAGTAAAGTGATCCGCCAGACCCGAGCGTGCAAGCTTGTCTGTCTGCTCCTCTGCGTTGCCTTTGGTCATCAGAATGAGACGGTGGCGCGATGCCAACTCCGGTAACACCTCTGCGACACCGGGCAGTAGCTCAATTTCGTGTTCGCGGATGGAGCGGGAAAAA
Source organism: Alloacidobacterium sp. (assembly GCA_035482895.1). Lineage (GTDB taxonomy): Bacteria > Acidobacteriota > Terriglobia > Terriglobales > Acidobacteriaceae > Alloacidobacterium. The sequence goes on from DATHQH010000140.1 coordinate 925, forward strand.
CTTACGATACGCTCGTGCTTTTCCGCGGTGATTGGTTCCGTACTCAAGCGTTCGAAACAGGTCACGAGCGAATGTTGAAAGCTTGCCGCGCCATAACCGTGCTGGTGAATCGTTTCGTGCTCGACTTCGTTCAATGCGGCGCGCACTTCTTCCCGTGAATACGTGTGATGGTTCAGGTAGGAGATGAACGCGGCAATGGCGCGCTCGAAATAGATATTGTTTTCCCACAAGGTATCGTCTGCGTCGAGCAGAAGTGTCTGTCCACGAGTGAACCGGGAAGAATTATTCATCGCAAGGTTAAGGATAACAAAGAAGGCTTGCCGCCTTCAGTCCATAACTCGAAGTCAAATGTTAAAAAAATCGAAACTGCTTTCTAAGGTGAGCGGGACTATTTGTTGTGGAAATCGCCAGTCTTTTTTGAAAAATCCGGGTCTACATGGTGGAGCGTTGTAAGTGCATCTAACTGTGTTGCCAAAGATTTCCATATCAATGAGGAAATCACTGCGACAATATTTATCGTTGCGGAAAGGGTGCATGATTTCTTTTCTGAGACGCGAAATTTGGGGGCCTGTTTGCGCCTTTTTTCTGTTTTCGGTCATCTGCATGCGGGCGCATGCGAGTGCTGCTTTATTGCTTGAGGAGCCCTTCGGCCAGTTTGGGGACATGAACCCTACCGGGCATGCGGCCATCTATCTCGACCATGTCTGCGCAGCTTCTCCTACGGAACTGCGCGTCTGCGAGCCCGGCGAACAGGGTGTAGTCATCAGCCGGTATCACCGGATTGACGGGTACGACTGGCTCGCGATTCCGCTGATTCCGTATCTCTACGCTGTAGACGATCCGCGCGACGTCCCCAGTTTTGCTGACCGTGAGCTGGAGATGAAATTGCGCAATTGCTATCGTCTGGAACACCTGATGGATATTGTCCCGGATGATCCGAAGAGAGAGGTCCCGGCAGGCGATTGGATTCAGTTAGTAGGTTCCTCCTATGACCGGAAAATCTACGGCTATCAGATCGAAACCAGCGAGCAGAAAGACCGCGAGTTAATCGAGATTCTGAATCAGCGCGGCAATAAGAGCCACTTCAATCTCTTTTTCAACAATTGCGCCAATTTTGCTGAAAGCATTCTGAATTTCTATTATCCGCACGCTGTCCGGCGCAATTTTATTGCGGACACCGGCCTGATGACGCCGAAACAGGCTGCTAAGAGCATGGTGCATTACAGCAGGCACCACCGCGATTTGAAATTCACGACATTTGTTATCCCGCAGGTAGACGGGACTATTCACCGCAGCGATCCGGTGGATGGGGTGATTGAATCGTTGCTAAAGTCGAAAAAATATGTTGTGCCCATCGCCGCACTGCATCCCATAATTGCGGGAGGCCTGGCAGTTGCCTATCTGGGTGATGGACGATTTCATCCGGACCCCAAGGCACAGGTATTTGATCCCGCGCTGGAAATGGAACCGGGAGAAAACGGCGCAAATGGGCAATCTTCACATGACGGTCGGCGCATTTCGGTTTCTGAAATAACGGATTCCACGGCTGAAGCAACGCAGCCGGTTCGCGCGCAGTGATGTATGCTATTCCATTTTTGTTGTTCGATATTCACGATCGAGCAGAGACATTAGCAAAAGAGAATGGTACTGGCCATCCCGATAGACGGCTTCGCGAAAAATGCCGTCCTGTTGGAAGCCTAGCGTACGGTAGACATGCTGGGCGCGCACGTTTGTCTCGAATACATCGAGCCACAACCGGTGTGCTCGGAACTCATTGAATACTTTCCTTAACAAAAGCTGCAACACTTGTTTGCCGTACCCGCGGCCGGGTGAGTGTATTACGATTCGTTTCAATTCGATATTGCGATGTTCCGACTGGATTCCGCGGAGGATAACGTAGCCGACTGTATTCTCGGAGTCGTCAAGCGCGACCAGGTATCGTGCGTCTGGATCGCCCATAGCGTTTGCATGTTCTTCATGCGTCCAGGTGCCAATGTATTCGCGAAACGCCGGCGCGTGCTCAATCTGAACAATAAAAGAAATGTCTGCCGGCGTTGCTTCTCTGAGAGTCGTCATACTTATTGGGCGAGTGCCTTTGTGATTGCTGTCTCGGCAAGGGGAGCCATAACACGGTACCCGGCGTCATTCGGATGCAATCCGTCATCTGCGAGCTCTTGTTGCATCAAGCCGTGGCTGTCCACCATAGCGCTGTAGTAGTCGAGATAAACCATGTGATTCTGTTCACAATAGCTGCGCAGCCACCGGTTCAGCTCCTGAATTTTTTCAGGTGAGCGCTGAAGAAACATAGCTTGCCGCTGCGGGAAGTAGTTGTGAATCGGAGTCACCGAGGAAAAAACGACGCGGATGGAGTGAGCGCGAGCCAACTCTGCCATGGAGGCGTAATTGGCTTCGATCTGCTCTATCGTTATAGGCCCGGTGTTTCCGGCGATGTCATTCGTCCCGGCCAAAATGACGACAACCTTTGGAGAAAGACCGATGACGTCCTGGCGGAAGCGGATCAACATCTGCGGCGTAGTTTGTCCGCCAATACCGCGGTTGATGTAGTTCTTGGCCGGGAAAAATGTATCGAGCTTCCACGCATCGGTAATGGAGTCTCCGAAGAAGATGACGCGATTTTCACCAGGAGCAGATAGCTTGATTTGAGCGTTAGCCTCGCGATACCGATTGAGTTCGCCGAAGTCATTCATGAACGTAGGTATACGGTTCTCTCTCCAGTGTTCGAGGCTAAGGATTGCCTGGACTGCGGGGTCGGCCGTTGCACCCGGCGTGGGAGAAAGAGCGGGCGGCGTTTGTGCCATAGAAGAGAAAGCAATGCAGCCCGACCATAGTAAAAGAAGCGAACTAAACTTGTGCATGAGCATCAAAATATCATTCAGCGGAAGAGCAGCTCCAGCATCGTGCAATCGTCATTGGCAGGAGTGACGCCACAAAACGCCTGCAGCGCCTGGGTGACACCGTCCAGATTACAGCTCGCTCCAAAGGCTTGCTCCAGGCGATCGTCGCCGAAAAAGTCGCCGGTCTCATTCTCTGCCTCTGTAATGCCGTCCGTTGCGAGAAAGATGCGTGTGCCAGGCTGCAACGTTGTTTCATGGGCACTGAATTCAGCCCATTCGATCATGCCGACGGGCAAGTTAGATCCTAGGAGCTGTTGTACATTTTCGCCGGTGCAAATGAGTGGGTGGAGATGGCCGCAATTGATGTAGTCGAGCTGTCCTGACTTGTTCAACTTGAGGATGCACATGGTGGCATATTTGCCGACGTTCTTGTTGCAGATGTACTGGTTCACTAGGGACGCAACGGTGGCAAGGGATTGATGAGCCTGGAGCTGAGAGTAGATCAGTCCCTGTAGCGTTGAGGCGAGCAGTGCTGCTGACACGCCTTTGCCTGAAACATCGGCGATAACCAGGTAGATATGGTCGTCGTGGACTATTACGTCATAGAAGTCGCCGCCAATCTCCTTGCAGGGAACGGAGCGAGCCGCAACCTGTGCGTAGGGCAGCTCAGGTATTTGTACGGCCATCAGCCCCTGTTGAATGTCGGCAGCAATGTTTAACTCTTCGCGGTAGCGACGCGCGTGCTCTTCGGCGATTGCGAGCTGCGCATTGTCAATAAGAGCAGCAGCTTCTGAGGAGATCGTATGCAGCAGCTCATTATCAACCTGCGTCAGATTGCCAGCGTGAAGACGGCTGTCTAAATAAAGAACGCCAAGAACCTGATTTACATCTTTCCCCGGCGATTTTCCAGCGCGGCGGCTACGTAAGGGTATACAGATGATGGAACGAATATTCTGCACGATCATGCTTTCCGTGCGTGGCTTTGCTTCAGCCTTCAGCGTGTCAGTGATAATAAATTCGCTGGACGATTGAAGAGCCTGCTGAATGGCGCTGCGAGATATGGTCGATTCGTCAGTGAGCGGCTCCCCTTTGCTGTTGAGCCCAGCCGCGAGCTTCAGTTTGCCGGACTCATCACGCAAAAAGAAGTATCCCCGCTCAACTTTTGTCAGCTCCAATGTTGTTTCGACGAGAGAAGTGAGGATCTGATCGACGGCTCCGACAGCGTTCAAGCGGCGAGCTGCTTCGAGAAACCAGCGCAGCTTCTCCAGTCCGCTACTGCTGCCGGAAGCAGCTGGAAGCTGAATAAGAAGGTCGCGGATCGTAGATCCCGTGGTCTGCTCTTCTACCCCAAAGCGCATCATCGGTCCCTCCATCGAACCGAAATGAATGACATCGCGGACGGAAAGACGTTGCCGCTGCACTCGGATTCCATTGACAAAAGTGCCGTGACGGCTTTCCATGTCGATCACATAAAAAGCCCCGTCTTCGTAGATGATTTCAGCGTGCTTACGCGAAACGTAGGTGCTCTCCAAGACCAGGTCCCGGTCCAGCAGCCGCCCTATTGTCAAAGGTGAGTGATTGATGATTCCTGTTGCCTGTTGCGCGCCGTCAACAATCGCGTATGAAGTTAGCGGAATTGAATGCATGTCTGGTGTCCGGATTCGGGAAGCCGAGGGGAAGAAAAGCGTTCGGTCAACGAAGTTTTAGAATTAGCCTACGGGCCGATTATACAAAGACAGCCCAATGATCATGGCGTGAAAGATATTGGCTGCTTGCGGGGAGTTCCTTTGAGGGGGCTTGAAGGTTTTCCAGATTCAGCAAGCCCAAATTGCCGGCAAATAAAAAATCTGTGACAGAAACGTTGACAAACCCTGCGTGGCGCGGGCATTCTTATCAGTTTTCTTGGGCTGTACGCCTCCCTGGCCTGGTGGATGATATGCCGCCAGGCTTTCTTTTTCTAGCGAGAACGTCGTCGCGCTGAGACTCTCCTATAATCTCCAGTAATGTCATCGACGGAGAAGAACCAGAGACCGCTGGAAGCAGGTATTTTTACCGACTTCCATGATCGGATGAGCTATGCAGGCTATCTATGTCTGGATGGTTTGCTGTCGCAGCAGCGTCCGCTGTCTGACCCGCCGCACCATGATGAGATGCTCTTTATCATTCAGCATCAGGTGTCCGAGCTCTGGATCAAGCAGCTGATTCATGAGCTGACTGCCGCGATTCATCATGTGCAGCAGGATCAGCTTGACCCTTGCTTCAAGATTTTGGCCCGCGCCAAGCTCATACAGATGCAGCTTTTCGACCAGTGGGCGGTGCTTGAAACACTCACGCCATCGGAATACATGGAGTTCCGTGGTGTTCTGGGGCATGCTTCGGGCTTCCAGTCCTATCAGTACCGCAAACTCGAGTTCTTGCTGGGAAACAAAAACAGAGATGCATTGAAGGTTTTTTTCGATTTTCCAGCTATTCATGAAGAGCTGCGAGCAGCTCTCGAAGCGCCCAGTCTGTACGACGAATTTCTCCGGCATTTGAAACGACGCGGACTCGCTGTGCCCGAGGTGTGCATCGAGCGTGACTGGTCTGAGCCCTACGAAAAGAATGAGGAGCTGGTGGATGTGCTGAGGCAGATCTATGAGCGGCCACGTGAATATTGGGACGCATACGAAATGTGCGAAAAGCTCGTTGATGTTGAGGAGTATTTTCAGCTCTGGCGGTTTCGGCATATGAAGACAGTCGAGAGGATTATCGGTTTCCGATCGGGTACTGGCGGATCGTCTGGAGTGGGTTTTCTGAAGCAGGCCCTCAATCTGACGTTTTTCCCAGAGTTATTTGCTGTCCGTACGGGGCTGAAGCAGCGATGAGCTGCTTGATTCAAGAGGCAGTCGGCAAGCTCGGACCCGGCTCATTGAGTGAACAGTCGATTCAGCAACATATTGCGCCGCTTTTCTCTCGCGTGCTCGCAAACGACCACATCTATCTCGCGAACCATTCACTTGGTAGACCGCTTGATCAAATGGCGGACGATGTTCGCGAAGGAATTGCTCTGTGGGAGACGAAGCTGGGTGATGCGTGGGATGAGTGGCTTGCGGAACAGGAGGCTTTTCGCCAGCGCATTGCAACCCTGATCGGCGCACCGCGCACTGACTGTGTAGTGCCGAAGACATCTGCAGGTCAGGGTCTGCGGACCGTGTTGAATGCCATGCCAGGTAAGCCGCGTGTTCTGAGTACGCGCGGCGAATTCGATTCCATCGACTTGATCCTGAAGCAGTATGCATCGCTGGGCCGGATTGAGATGCAATGGGCTGAGCCGGATGCAGACGGATGTTTCAGCGTGCCCGGCATTCTGGAGCAGTTGCACCCGGGAATCGATCTGGTTGTGATCTCGCAGGTCATGTTCATGACTGGGCAGATTGTGCACGGTCTTGAATTACTGGCAGATGCCTGTCATGCAATCGGCTCCAGGTTGCTTGTAGACGTGTACCATGCGATGGGTGTGATCCCTGTAGATGTGGCGGCGATGCCTGCTGATTTTATGATCGGCGGTAGCTATAAATATATGCGGGGCGGCCCAGGAGCATGTTTCTTATATTTGTCGCCTGATGTGCTGACGAGCGGGCTGCGTCCACTAGACACAGGATGGTTTGCCCGAGAGAACACGTTCGGCTACGAACGCCCCGATCCGCCCGTATTGCGCGTAGGCGGTGATGCATTTCTTGAAGCGACACCACCCGTACTGACCTACTATCAGACTCGCAGCGGTCAGAAGTTTGCGCTTGCTCTAGGAATCGAGAGAACTCGTGCATACAGCTTGGAGAGATTAGCGCGACTGAAGCTGTACCTCGATGAAGCAGGCATCGCGGCGATTGGCGCAGACGGAGATCACGGCGCGTTTCTTGCCGTGCAGATGGGTAATGCAGCAGATGTTTCCACAAGGCTGGCGAAACGCGGTGTAATCACCGATGCTCGTGGAGAATGGCTGCGGCTTTGCCCAGATTGCCTGACGAAGGACGAAGGGCTGCGCATCGCGGCATCTGCGCTTGGTGAGGTAATGGAGCAGACAGGGTAGAACTATGCCTGCTCCGTGCGGTTATTTTTGCAATTGATCGAGCGCCAGATTCAATGCAAGTACATTGACGCGAGGCTCGCCGAGCACACCAAACTGGCGAGCCTGAATGTATGTAGTTACAAGGTTACGCACATCGCTCTCGGAGAGTTTTCGCGCAACGGCCACACGCTTGACTTGGAAGAGCGCTGCCGCTGGCGAGATGTCCGGATCAAGCCCGGAGCCGGAGGCTGTGACCAGATCGATTGGGACTGGTTGGGCGTTGCCATCTTGCTGATATTTCGTCACATCACCTTGAATGCGCGTAACGAGCTTTTGATTGGAGGCGGCAAAGTTTGAGCCGCCTGAGGAAGTAGCATCGTAGCCGTTTCCTGCCGAAGATGGCCGGCTGTGAAAATATTTGTCACTCGTGAAGCTCTGTCCAATGATCTTGGAGCCGACAGCCTGACCATCGTTGGAGATGAGCTGCCCATCGGCTTTGTCTCGCAGAGCCAAATGCGCAAAGGCGGTTACAGCCAAGGGGTACGCGATACCTAAGAGCAAAGTTGTTACCAGAGTAAAGCGAATTGATATGATCAATGTTTTTCGCATAGAAATTCCTTAGATCAGGTGCAGCCCATTCAATGCCAGGTCGATAAGCTTGATGCCGACGAAGGGGACAATGATACCGCCGATGCCGTAAATGATGAGATTGCGCCGAAGCAATGCTTGTGCGGATTTCGGCTCGTACTTTACTCCGCGTAGTGCCAGCGGTACGAGCGCGATGATGATGATGGCATTGAAGATCACAGCCGACAGAATGGCGGAGTGTGGTGTCTTTAGATGCATCACATTAAGCGTATTCAGCACAGGGAAGACGCCCGCGAACATCGCTGGGATAATAGCGAAGTATTTTGCCACGTCATTCGCGATAGAAAATGTTGTGAGCGCTCCACGCGTCATGAGGAGCTGCTTGCCTATCTCGACGATTTCGATCAGCTTCGTAGGATTCGAGTCAAGGTCAACCATGTTGCCGGCTTCTTTGGCTGCCTGCGTGCCAGAGTTCATGGCTACACCCACATCAGCTTGAGCGAGCGCGGGCGCATCGTTGGTGCCATCACCTGTCATTGCGACGAGTTTTCCCTTGCCCTGTTCGCGCTTGATCAGGTCCATTTTGTCTTTTGGTTTTGCCTCCGCCAGGAAGTCATCGACGCCAGCTTCGCGAGCGATGACTGCTGCGGTGAGCGGATTGTCACCCGTGATCATGATGGTGCGGATGCCCATCGCACGCAGGCGTGCGAGCCGATCTTTGAGCCCGCCTTTGACGATATCCTTTAGATAAACGACGCCAAGAGCCGTGCTGTTTTCTGAAACTACGAGCGGCGTGCCGCCAAGGCGCGCGATCTCTTCAACTTTGTCCGTCACCTTGCGAGGCATGCTTGAGCCTTGCTGCTCAAGAAAACGAGCGATGGCGTCGGCGGACCCCTTGCGTATCAGCGTTCCGGGCAGATCAACACCCGACATGCGTGTCTGGGCACTGAAGGCGACGAACTCGGCCTGCATGCCCGTCAAATCACGTCCGCGCAGGTTGTATTTTTCTTTTGCCAGGACGACGATGGAACGGCCCTCTGGAGTTTCATCTGATAACGAGGCAAGCTGGGCCGCGTCGGCGAGACGCTCGGTGCTGATGCCCGGAGCCGGAAAGAATTCAGTTGCCTGACGATTACCGAGTGTGATGGTACCGGTCTTATCGAGAAGCAAGGTGTTTACATCGCCAGCAGCTTCAACGGCGCGGCCTGACATGGCGAGTACGTTGTATTGGACAAGCCGGTCCATGCCTGCAATACCGATGGCCGAGAGAAGACCGCCGATGGTTGTAGGAATCAGGCAGACGAGAAGCGAAACCAACACGAAAACAGTCTGCGGTGCGTGTGAGTAGATCGCGAATGGCTGCAGCGTGGTGACGGCTAACAAAAAGACAATCGTCAGGCCTGAAAGAAGAATGCTCAGCGCAATTTCGTTCGGTGTTTTTTGCCGTTCTGCGCCTTCAACGAGTGCAATCATGCGGTCAAGAAAGGTTTCGCCTGGATTTGAAGTAATGCGGATCTTAATCCAATCAGACAAGACACGCGTACCGCCGGTAACTGCGGAGCGGTCGCCGCCAGCTTCACGTATGACCGGCGCAGATTCGCCGGTGATAGCCGACTCATCGACCGAGGCTACGCCTTCGATCACTTCGCCATCACCTGCGATAAATTGCCCGGCTTCCACCTTGATGATGTCATCGACGCGAAGCTGTGGACTGGAGATGGCTTCCAGGCTGCCATCTTTGCGATAGCGGTAGGCCATGGTTTCGCCCTTGGCTTTGCGCAGCGTATCAGCTTGCGCTTTGCCTCTGCCTTCTGCCATGGCTTCCGCAAAATTCGCAAAGAGAACGGTGAACCATAGCCACAGAGTGATCTGTAGATCGAATGCGAATCCAGGGCGATGCTGGACGACATCCTGAATCAGCAATGCTGTTGTGAGCACGCTGCCTACTTCCACGACGAACATGACGGGGTTCTTTACCATCACACGTGGATTGAGTTTCGTAAAAGCACCAGTAATTGCCTGATGCATGATGGCTGGATTCCAGAGACTTTGTTTATCTGCCATTGCTTTCTCCGCTGCGCTAGAAGAGTTGACCTGCGTGCAGCAACAGGTGCTCGAGAATCGGACCGAGGCTCAATACCGGGAAAAATGTAAGTGCGCCAACGATGACGATCACGCCGGACAGCAAGACGGTGAAGAGTCCTGTATTGACCGGGAACGTGCCAGGTGAGGGGGGCACACTTTTCTTCTGCGCCAGGTTGCCAGCCAGTGCCAGCATCGGAATCATCATCAGAAAGCGGCCAATCAGCATGGTGAAACCGAGACTGAGGTTGTACCAGTGCGTATTGGCGTTGAGCCCCATGAATGCTGAGCCGTTGTTGCCCGCGCCAGAGGTAAAGGCATAGAGAATTTCACTTAATCCATGCGGGCCGCCATTGTTCAGGCTGCTCAGACCCATCTGAGGCGACAGCACTGAAACTGCGGTGAGCCCCAGAATGATGAGCGGAAAGATGAGCACGTAGAGCATAGCCATCTTCACGTCATAGGATTCGATCTTTTTGCCGAGATATTCCGGCGTGCGTCCGACCATCAGTCCTGCGATAAAGACGGCAAGCACGACATAGATCAGCATGCCGTAGAGACCGGCTCCGACACCCCCAAAGACAATCTCTCCCAGCATGATGTTAGCCAGCACGACCATGCCGCCGAGCGGTGTGAATGAATCGTGCATGGAGTTGACAGCTCCGCAACTGGCATCAGTTGTGACAGTCGCAAAGAGAGCAGACTGCGATACTCCGAAGCGTACTTCTTTGCCTTCCATGTTGCCGCCGGACTGTAACGCGCTTACGTGCTGATCGACACCGTGCAGGAGGGGGTGTGGCTGCGATTCAGCCCAATAGACTGTGGTGAAACCCGCAATAAAGAGCAAAGCCATGCATGCGAATACCGCCCATCCATGACCCGGTGATCCGGACATTTTTCCCAGCGTTACGGTCAGTCCCGCCGGGATGATGAAGATCGAGAACATCTCAAGAAAATTCGTGAACGGCGTTGGGTTTTCAAAAGGATGTGCGCTGTTGGCATTGAAGAAGCCGCCACCGTTTGTGCCAAGCATCTTGATGGCTTCCTGCGACGCCACTGGCCCTTGAGCGATTGTCTGCGTTTGGCTTGACTGCTCAAGCGTTGCGACACTCGTGTAAGGTTTCAGGTTTTGGACAACGCCTTGTTCGACCAGCACTGCCGAGTAAATGAGACAAATTGGCAGAAGGATATAGAGCACAGAACGTGTTGCGTCCACCCAGAAGTTGCCGATTGTCTTTGATTCTTTCCGCGCAATGCCGCGCACCAGGGCGACAGCGACAGCGATGCCGATGCCCGCACTTAGAAAGTTATGGTATGCAAGGCCCACCATCTGCGTGAAGTAGCTCATGGTGGTTTCTGGCGTGTAGGACTGCCAGTTCGTATTCGTAGTGAATGAAGCAGCGGTGTTCCAGGCCAGATCAGGAGCTACACCTGCAAGATGCTGCGGATTCCAGGGGAGGAAATGCTGCAACCGCTCGATCACATATGTCAAAAGCATCGAAACCAGGCTGAACAGCAATAGGGCGACTGCGTATTCGCGCCAGTTCATTTCCTCGTCGCGATGAATGCCACAGACGCGATAGATGGTTCGCTCGACGGGTCTGAGCAAAGGATCAAGAAAAGTGCGTTCGCCTTCAAGCACGCGAGCCATATACAGGCCGAGCGGACGCATCAGCGCAAGCAGCAAAGCCATGAAAATGAGAAACTGGAGCCAACCATTGGCTGTCATTCAGAATTTCTCCGGGTAGAGCAGGGTCACAACGAGGTAGGCCATCATCAACACGGTGATAGCGAGCACGATGAGTGTAAGAATGCTCATAAACCGGCTACCTCAGCCGCTCGCATGCGCGTGCATACAGCAGCGCAACGGCAAAAAAGACAAGAGTAATCAACAACATCAAAAGGTCCCACATAGTGCGCCTTTCCCCAAAAAATGCGGACATACAAATGAGTCTGCAAATGCAGACCCCCAATAGTTAGTAAATGGGCTACACGCTAAGTCGGGCGTAAGGAATCTATAAGGAAGTCGTAAAGAGGCGTGCCAGGAGGTTACTCCGGCGCGCCGTCAGGAAGAAAGCGGTAACCAACCCATGGTTCAGTCTGGATGTATTCCTTTGCGGAATCGCCCTGAAGCTTCTTTCGCAGTTGGCCAACAAAAACGCGCAGATATTCGGGCTGCTGCGCAGACTGCGCCCCCCAGACAGATGTGAGCAGTGCGCGATGTGTGATCACCTTACCGGAATTGCGCGCAAAATGGAGCAGCAAGTCGAATTCCGTTGGCGTGAGATGAACAGCGCGGCCGCTCACGGTGACGCTGTGTGCTGCTGTATCGACGACAAAGTCGCCTACTTCAATCACAACATCGATATTCCGGTCGGGAGCGCGGCGCAGGTGTGCGCGAACACGTGCGAGCAGTTCCTGTGTGCTGAATGGCTTTGTGACATAATCGTCGGCACCTGCGTCAAGCGCTTCTATTTTTGTGCGCTCCTGGTCGCGTACAGAAAGCACCAGAATAGGTACAGCGCTCTTTGTGCGTATCGACCGGGCTAGCTCGATGCCGGTCATGCCCGGCATCATCAGGTCAGTGATGATCAGGTCGGGTATCCAGTCATGTACAAGGCGAAGTGCCTCTTCCGGCTCATTCACAGTGCGCACATCATAACCTTGTGCGGACAGCGCGGCGCGCAAAACGCGCGTAATCTGCATCTCGTCGTCGACTACCAGAACTCGTTCGGCCATACTTCGATACAGTATCATCGCGCTTAAGATGCAAAAGCACAACAGCCATGTAAAGAGGTCCGTTGTCCACTACTTACTCTCTACGGCGCTCGCTTGTGGATTTGTGGCCTTATTTCGTCTGGCGGTCCATGTCAACGTCACAACGGTGGCCCTCAGCCTTCTGGTATTGGTACTGATTGTCGCAACGCGGTGGCGTCTGGCCCATGCGGTATACCTCTCTATTGTATGTACGTTTCTTTACAACTTTTTTTTCCTGCCACCGGTGGGGACACTTACAATTGCCGATCCCCAGAATTGGATTACGCTTTCGGTGTTTTTAGGAACGAGCGTCCTGGTCAGTCATCTTTCAGAGAGTGAGAGGCGGCAACGAGAAATTTCAGAACAACGGCGCGGTGAAGTGGAGCGCTTATATGAGTTCAGCCAGAGACTACTTCTGCATGAAGACTTGAAAGGTCTGGCGCGTGCGGCTCCTTCGATTGCTGCGACCGTTTTCGGACTGCGTGCAGTGGCTCTGTACGTGCGTGAACAAGATGCGGCTTACTATTCTGACCCTGAGAACGAGCTTCTCTCCGTCATCGCATTGAAGCAGATTGCACAGAACAGCGAGTCAGGTATTCGAAAAATCAAAGAAGCATATGTCATTCCGCTGATGCTGGGCATGCAGTGTGGCGGGGCGCTGGCCATAATGAACGGCGCGTATTCGGAAGAAATGTATGAGGCAATTGGCGGACTCGTGGCCATTGCACTGGAGCGTGCCGCAGCCCTGGAACGGACAAGTCATATGGAAGCAACACGCGAAGGAGAACGGCTGCGCAGTGCTTTGCTCGATTCGATTACGCACGAATTGCGAACTCCGTTGACGGCTATTCGAGCGGCCGCTACGAGCCTGATCGGGCAACCGACGCTTCCGGAGGCAGAGCGGAACGAGATGTATGCGGTCGTCGATGAAGAAAGTTTGCGTCTCGACCGTTTGATCGGGGAAGCCGTGGAGATGGCGCAACTGGATTCAGCGGGGTTGCAGGTGCGTCCCCAGCTTCACCATGTGCGGGAATTGATTGATACAGTCTTACAGGAAGAGCATGCGCGTCTTCGGGGTCGGGTTCTGGAGGTACACATTCCGGAGGGACTTCCGCAGGTATCGATGGATCAGGAGCTTGTGCGGCGTGTGCTGCGGCATCTGATTGAGAACGCGATCAAGTATTCGCCTGCGAAAACGCCATTGGAGATCATTGCGGAGGTAGCTGATGAGCGTCTACTGGTACATATTGCCGATCACGGAATGGGTATTGAACCGTCGGAACAGCCATTCATTTTCGACAAGTTCTTTCGCGGCAGTAATCAGCGCGAGCGCGTCGAGGGAAGCGGCATGGGGTTGGCGATTGCCAAAGCGATTCTCACTGCGCATGGTGGCGGAATAGAGCTCAAAAGCGAACCTGGTGAAGGGGCTATCTTCACTTTTTGGCTGCCACTCTCCGGAGCCGCTTAGATTTATAGTCATCTCCCGACGGCGGGTTGTATGCCGGTTCTGATAGTGGACAGCCGTCGCATCGAGGCTCGCGTCTGCAATGGCGCTTGCCGAGTTCGACCACGAGAGCATGGAACTCGTTGTAGTGCTGAACGCGATTGCCGAGATCGTCTTCTGTAAACGCGTGGAGTGCCAACTGCTGAACTTCAGCATAGCGAGCCTTTCCATGAATAAGATCGTGGCGCGTCGTGAGTCTGCGTAGATATTCATCGACCACCATCACAGGATGTCCCAGAGCATAGAGCAGAATGGCATCGGCTGTTTCCGGCCCTACGCTGGGAAGCGCCAGCAACTGTTTTCGGATGGTCTCCGTTTCCTGCATCGCCAATAAAGTGATTGATCCGCCGTATTCGCAATCCAGAAACGCGATAAAAGCTTTTAGGGCCGCGGCTTTCCGCTGCATGAAGCCTGAAGGCCTGATTAAGATGCGCAGGTCTTCTTCAGAAATAGCGCGCAGACCGCTTAGGTTGAGAGTGTTGTTCGTTTCCAGATTGCAGATCGACTTCTCGACCGCACGCCACGAGGTGTTTTGCGTAAGATAGGCCCCTACGATGACTTCTAAAGGCGTTTGCGCTGGCCACCAGTGTTGTTGCCCATAGACATCGGCGAGAGTCCTATACATGCGGCGAAGCAGGGACGCAGGGCTGTCACTGCTTGTGTGGCTCATAAGGGACTCGAAGCTCGTTTTTGATGACGAAGCTGGTGCTTCCATCCGAGCAGTTTGGCTTTTGTTGCTTCTGCCTCTGCTTCGGGAATCATCCCTTTATGTTGATACAGAATAGAGAGGCTGGTGTGAGCAAGCACGTCCTCCGGATCGATCTCTGCGAGGCGCTGGGCCATGCGGAGAGCTTCGTCGAGTTCGCCAAGGTCCTGCAGAGAACGAATTAATCCGTGCATCGCATCGAGCATGGAGGGATCGTCTTCGAGACATGCACGAAACGCAGTAACAGCGCCCGTCAAATCGCCGTTCGCGACTCGATCGATTGCATCATAATACTTTTCTTCAGGAGAAAAATGCGTGCTGTCTTCTGATTGAGACATGTCTAATACCATGATATCGTCGCCAGCAGCACAAGGGAACGTTTGATGACAAACACCACCGGAATCGTAAAGGTTCATACTGAGTATTTGTTTTTCCATACAGAAAAACGGCGCGAGATTGTGTGGATTACACCGCAACTGGAGAAAATCGTCGCGCGAAGTGGGATTCGCGATGGATTTTGCTTTATTTCGGCCATGCACATTACGGCGGCCATCTACGTCAATGATCTGGAAGACGGGCTGATCACCGATATCGAGGAATGGCTTGAAAAGCTTGCGCCGGCGCGGCCCGACTACCGTCATCATCAGACCGGTGAGGACAACGGAGATGCCCATTTGAAGTCGTTGTTGCTGCACCATGAGGTAACGCTGCCCATCACTGAATGCCGGTTAGACCTTGGCACATGGCAGCAGGTCTTTTATGCGGAGTTCGATGGCCAGCGGCGCAAGCGCGTTATCGTAAAGCTGATGGGAGTAGAGTAGTGGATGCCTGCGCAGTAGTTGTCGTGCTGGGTATCGCAGCCGTGATGGCGTCACGCTTGGCATCTGGAATATCGAGTGACGGGGCATGGGGTGTGGTTGCCCCTGGAAGCACGATGATATCGACGCGTCGATTCTGTGCACGCCCTTCAGTGGTGGTATTCGTGGTTGCCGGATGGAATTCCGCGTAGCCGGAGGCAGAGAGCCGCACCGGGGAAAAGTGGTGTCCTACGATGAAGAGGCGCGCCATGTGCGTTGCGCGGGCTGTGGACAGCTCCCAGTTTGAGTCGAACTCTTCGGTATGAATCGGCACGTTGTCCGTGTGGCCTTCAATGCGGATATCGTATGGCGTTGCGCGCAAAGCCTCTGCGATCTGGTTGAGTGTCGTGATCGAGTTAGGGTGCGGAACGGCCGAGCCGCTGTTATAGAAACCTGCTTCGCGCAGGGAAATGACCAATCCTTCCCGCCCAATGCGCAACGCTACAACATGTCTGGCGATCTGGTTGGAAAGCAGCTTCTCCAGGTTGCGCTTGATACGTTCCAGGTCCCGCTTCACTTCCAGAGAAGCCAGCATTTGATCGCCCAATACGACGTTCATAGGAGAAACAGGCGCATCCTCTGAGGTAGCAAGCGCGGCTGCGGCCGCTTTCGCCGATTGCGCTTCTTTGGCGGCGCTGGCGGATTGGAAAAGCCCCAGCGACTGAAAGGCCGAATTGATGGCAGCGGCCGCTTCCGCCTGCTTTTTCTGATCGGCTTTCGAAGTGGCATACATTACGACAAAGAACGCGAAGAGCAGCGTAATGAAGTCAGCATAAGAGATCAGCCAGCGCTCATGGTTAGCGTGGTGCTTATCTTTCCGTCTTCTCATGCCTGGGTCCCCTGTGCCTTTTTGTGTTTTTGTGCCATAAAGCTTTGCAGCTTCACTTCGATCATGCGCGGATTCATTCCTTCGAGGATCGAGACCACCCCCTCCAGCGTCATTTCCTTGAGGCGTTGCTCTTCAGTAAGCCGCAGGCGCAATTTACCGGCCGAGGGCAGGAACAGAATATTTGCTGAGCCAACTCCGTATATGGTCGCAACGAAGGCTACGGCAATACCACGACCGACTTCGTCGATATGGTCCAGATGCTGCATGACCTGGATCAGACCCATCACTGCCCCAATAATGCCGATCGTTGGCGCGAAGCCTCCAGCCGATTCGAAGACCGACGGGATAGAGTCTTCCATCTGGGCCTCATTATCGAGCTGCAGTTCCATGATCTTACGAAGCTCGGCGGGCTCTGTGCCGTCCACGGCCAGCATGAGAGCCTGCTTGAGAAATGAGTCGGTGATCGTAGGCAGATCCTGATCAAGTGAGACGATACCGCTGCGCCGGGCCTTGTTGGCAAAGCTCAGCAGCAATTTTATCGTCGCGTCGCTATTGGATTTTTTCACGAAGAAGACGCCGGCCAAACGCTTGCATGCGGCTCCAACCGTAGCGAGAGGGAATTGCAGCATCACTGCGCCCAGCGTGCCACCAAGGACGATCATGGCTGCGGTGGGCTGTAGAATCTGGCCCACATGTCCGCCTTCCATCAACAAGCCTGCGAGAATGCCGGCTAGTGCAAGTACCACACCACCAAAGCTGCTCTTGTCCATGACGAGTTCTTTCCAATGGCTAAATTGAGTTGCAAATGTTACTGATCATGTCTGCGGCGACGTAGCAAAGCAGGTTCTTCCGATTCATCAGGCAGTTCTCCGGAGTGGATGCCCTGCTCTGCCGCTGCGGCGCGGAGACTCGATGCTGCAGCGGCAACACCGGTCAGAGAAGTTGCCTCATCACCGGGGATGTATCTGAGGACGTTCGCAATCAGCATGGCTCGATAAGTGGTGATACGGCGCACCACTTCATCGCACGGTTCCGATACAACGATCTTCTCTCCGTGGATCAGCGTGAGCATCGTATCTGGAGACGACTCCACATACTTGATCAAGTCGCTGTTCACGACCATTACCTGTCCGTTCAGGCGAGTCAGTTCAATCATGGCTAAAAAAGCCCTCCTGCGTCCTGATGGGCTTATCGGCACGGCGGCGAAAAGATTGATGCGGCGGGTTATTCCTGGGTAGAGGGACGAAAGATAGGGGATCGCATTTTCCTGCGAACGCACGCGGCATGCCAAACTCCGGATCGGAGGCAGTATCTCCGTAAAGTGCATTTGTCATGCGCCGATGAAGGCAGTGGGTAACGTGGTTCCTGTGGAAACGGTGACCCGGTCCTGAACAACGCGTTCTTGTACCGGTCAGGCACCCGAAGCGGGCAACCTATATCAATGCACAGAGGAGCACAATCATATGTCACTGGGTGTCCTGAATAACATCTCTGCCATCTATGCAGAGAACAACCTGAACTCGACACAGGCAAGTCTGCAGAATACGCTGACACAGCTTTCGTCCGGTTCGCGTATCAACTCGGGCGCGGACGATGCTGCTGGCCTGTCGCTGGCTAACGGCCTTGGCGCCAACTCAGCCGCTCTCACGCAGTCTTCTACGAACGCGAGTGAAGGCGTGGGTCTTCTGCAGGTTGCTGACGGAGCGCTTTCGCAGGTGACTAACTTGTTGAATCGCGCGGTCACGCTGGCAACTGAAGCTTCCAACGGCACGCTGAACACGTCGCAGGACAGCGCAGCCAACTCCGAATTCCAGTCAATCCTGGACGAAATCAGCAACATTGGCAGCACAACCACGTATAACGGACAGCAGGTATTTGGCGGCAGCTTTCAGATTTTCACCGGAGACGGTACCAAGGGTGGTGGTTTTGCTGACACGGTTACGCTGGGATCACTTTCTAGCGCTGCGGTAGGTGACAGCACGGGTTCTGCCGGCCTG
>DATHQH010000141.1:0-7674 GCA_035482895.1 Alloacidobacterium sp.
GTCTCCGTTGGAAGTCCCTGACGGGTTGCCGTCAATGGCGTTCGAGTAGGTCGTTGCGCCTTCGGAGGTTGTGTATTTATATGCGGCTGTCGTCGCATTGCTGGGGACGGCCGACAAGTCCTGCGTTGGGAAGGCGTAGGCAGTCGGTGGAATGTCCGGATAGGCAGCGGTAAAGGTAAAGTTGCTCGCACCAGTCGCGATGGCTCCGACTCCGCACGCCGTGTAGCCGGACGTGCAGTTGACGCCCTGCGTCGGCGTAGTGACCGTAAACGACCCTGCAGGCGGGATGTATCCGCTCGGCGGCGAAAGCATGCTGTTCAGCGGCACGTTCAGTGCGATATTTGGTCCGCTGTTTTGAATGGTGTATGCGTAGCTGACATTCGTGCCCAGATTGTAGGCAGGTTGAACATAACTGCTTCCCGTTGCATTGGCTCCGCTATTGGCAAGAGCGAGCTTCAGATGCACGGTGCGATAGATATTGACGGAGGAAAATGTTGAATTGTCGCCTGCAATCGTTCCACTCGGATTGCTGTCCACCGCATTGGAATAGGGCATAAGGGGGGTTGAAGTGGGAGTAAGGGTGGTCGCCGAGTCCTTATAAGCTGCCGTGGATGCGTTCGTCGGCACAGCGGAAATTACAGGCGGAGCGATGTTGACATTCGCAGCCGGCGCAATATCCGGATACTTCACAGTGAACGTGAGCGTGCTGCTCGCATTTGCCGGTACGGAAGAAACAGTACAGGACGTGTAATTCGTCGTGCACATCAACGTGCCGGTTGGCGTCGTAACAGTCACGAAATTCGTCGGTGGCGTATATCCGACTGGCGTAACCAGCGTGATCGCGCTGTTCAGCGGAACCGCGACTGCAATATTCGGACCTGTGTTCTGAATCGTATAAACATAGCTGATGGCCGCGCCAAGATTGTAGGCTGGCTGCGTATAGAGAGGGCCGGTGGCCCCGTTCGTGGGCAATGTGGTGAGACTCAGCTTGAGATGAACCGAGCGCTGCACGACCACTGAGTTCGATACCGCGGTCAGCGAATTGGGATCAAACGTACCCACCGGCGTGCTGAGCGTTGCCGTGTCCTTGACCAGAGCATTGGGCGCGTTCTGAGGAACAGCATCGGGTGCAGTGCCGTTGTCCGGAAAAGAGCCATTGATGGTATAGACCACGGTCCCGCCGGAATTCATCGAACTCATTGACAATCCCGTGCCGCCCGTTGCGTCGCAGTTACTCACCGCAGCATTCGTTGGTGCACACACGGCAGAGGTGGGGCTGAATCCCGTCGGCAGCGTGTTCGTCAGAGAGAATGCTCCGGAGGCATTCGGACCTGCATTTGTAACTGTGACTGTATAAGTCAACGGACCGGAGTTGAGATTGAAAGCAGTCTGACCGCTCGGATACGTCGGAGCCTGTACGCTGACCGTAAGCGCCGCATATCCATTCACCATGGTATTAAAACTCTGCGTCTGCGGTTGGTTGTTGGTCGTGAAAGGCAGTGCCTGGACCGTGGCCGATAGTGCTTCGTTATAGGTGCCAGCCGTGGTGGCACTTAAATTAGCAGCAAGATACTGGGCGACGATGGTGTATACGAGCGTTTCGCCTTTGGGTACATCCACCTTCGTACAGCCCGTCCCATCTCCCTGGCAGCCCGATGCAACAGGAGCGCCATTGAGCGTAGCGGTCAGACTGTGGATATGGAAGGCAGCTGTTGCCGGCAAGGTGATTTTTAAGGTGGTGTTGGGCGAGTCGTTCTGACTCGTATTCATCACCGTCGCCGTATAGGTCACCAGCGTTGTATGACCTGTTCCACCTAAGTCACCGGTGCCATTGGCGGCGTCGATCGTGCTCTGGCTTTGCGTGAACTGAAACGAGAGCGATACGGGGTTAGCCACGGTGACGGCAGTCTGCGGCATATCCACATACTCTCCTTCCGCATCCGCCACATTCCCATCGAATGAAATTGCCGAGCCAACCAGACTTGTTGCTCCGGAGCCAGTCGTGGCCTGAAGCGTGACGGTGTGCGAACCCGGGCTCAATGTTGCTGGAAATGTGCAGGTCGTCCCGTTGCCGCCCTGTCTGGAAACGCAGCTAAGAGGGGTGGAACCAGTGTCTGCCTGAATTGTGTAGGCAGGCGAGCCGGCAGCTGTGAAAGCGGCCTGTTGAGGGAAGTTCAGGACTACATTGTCCGCGGGACCTGCCGATAAATTCAGATCCCAGGTGTAAAGGACAGTGGAGAAATCACTGGAGCTGTTAAAACCAATCTCGCACGCCACCTCGCTTGAGCAAGGAACACCATCGACTTCCGGGCTGGTAGTGGGGACCGTAAATGTCAGCCCTGCAGGGGTGGTATTGACAGGAGCTGTACCTTGGATATCGGCAATATAGGCATTTGGCTGCCCGGCCGCCGCGACGCCGATCGCATCGGATGACGAAAAGCTGACACTGGTGGTGGTCGGAGTGTCCTGCGCAAGAACATACGCTCCGGCAGATCCATCGGGCAGCACGCTGAATGCGTTGCTGTTGGTCGCGGTGTTGCCAAGGTAACTGATCGACTTTACCGTCGAAAGAAAAGGAGCCGCGCTGTCATCCAATGTATAAAGTAAGGCACGCGGACTGTCGCCCGAAGGGACCATGCCCGACGGTAGCCCCAACGCACCAAAGCCCGGCATCGACGCACGCGAAGAGTTGGTTTCTCCGGCCAGTTGCAGCAAATGATTTGCGTCATCGATAGAGACTGTATTCAGCGTCGAACTCGCAGTTCCGCCGAGATAGGTGAAGGCCGAGGGCTCAGCCGCGACCAGCGGCGATCCGGAAACAGGCACTTTGATCACATATCCGTCTTGCGTTCCGGCAAAAGTGGGTTGTAGCCCATCACTGAAAGTCGCCAACTCAGAATTCGTACCGGCGGCGAAGGATGGGAGAGAGTAATTAACTGACGCGACCAGGTCCGGCGATCCTGTCTCTCCCACCAGATAGATGCCGCTCGCGCCAAGCGCTACAGCGGTCGCCGTTTCCGAATCCGAAGCACCATTGGTCCCACAGGTGAAAAGAGAAAATCCCAGGGTGCTATGAGTGGTCGAGTTCCCAGGCAGGATCTGTGCAAGAAATACGCGGGTGCTGGTGTCCACGCTGTTACAGGCAGAAAAATCGTTTCCTGCTGTGTAAAAAGGAGTGGTTGCAGAGAAAGATTTCGCTGAGGGGAATTGCGGACTCGTAACGCCGCCAACGGTTCCGGCAACATAAATCCGGCCGAGCCCGCCTACCTGCAGGGCGGTTGCTTTGTAGTCTGCCGCTTCCGTGCCCTGCAGATACGTCACCAGTTTGGTGGATGTATCCAGACTGGAATCCAGCTCCAGCACAAAAGCATTGTTCAATCCACTGGCCGTAGGCACAAAGCCGCCCAGAGACGCATTCAACGTAAAACCTGAGCCCTTACCATAGCCGGAAATGTAGACATCGCCGCCTATGTCTGCCGCAAGCCCGGTGACGCTTGTTGTGTCGGTAATAGTGGAGCTGTGGCCGCTGCTACTAATATAGGTAGAATTCGGCGTACCGCCCGTCCCTGCGTTTAAGCTGGTCACAAAACCGGTCGTAGAGCCGAAGCCGGATGGGAATGCTCCCCCAAAACTGCCGACGGCTCCCGCTCCTGGAAAGCCTGCCGCGCTCGTCTGGCCGCCGACGTAGAGCGTGCCGCTTTGAAAAGTCGAGTAGGCAATGCTTGACGCTGTTGAAGCGCCCGCGTTACCAAGAAACGTAATCCACTTGAGCGCCGAACCGAGCTGTGAAGTGGTGAGGGCGGCAATAAATACGCTGCTGCCGGCCCCGGAACTGTTTGTAGGTGTGCCGCTTCCGGGAAGAGGTGGAAATCCATTTACCGAAGTCGTGGTGCCGACAGTAAAGAGCGTCCCGCTTCCATCCGTCGCCAATTGCGCCGATGTCGATCCCGCACTGCCAGAGAGATAGGTCGCGAAGAGGATGACCGGATCGATCACCAGCGTCCGACTCTTGTCGTACGCTCCCAGCCGGAAGCGAAGGGTATTTCCGGTCAGCAGGTAATCGGTGGCCACCTCGACGCGCTTTCCATCCGCGTTGAACTGGAATGCCGAAGGCTTGCGGAAGCGCAGTTCGCCTTCCTTTGCCGAGATGACGATATCCCCATTGCCCGTCAGCGTTGCCCGCTGCGTGCTGATCAAATCGAGACGAATACTGCCAGCATCGTTCCCGGGAGCGACGATGAAGTCATGCTCCAGTTGGCCGCTCTTTTCATAGAATTCCGTGTCGATGCCCGGATATATCTGACGAACGCCGACGCGAGAGAAGTTCGCTACGCCCTGGTGCCATTGCGACGGGTCGGCCCCGATAAAGTAATTACTGCGATACGCCACGCCGGACAGAGGCACCGGCGAGCCGCCGCGACTTCCGGCAAAGCGTACGTCGATTGCGGAGTCAGCCGAGCCGCCCGGCAGCACAAATTTCAGGCGGTCACGCGCAATCGCTACAGAATAGTCCTGCGTCCGACCCAGGAAGGAAAATTCGGACGGAAGCTGGCCGTCATTCTCTTCAAAAGCCAGAGGGACACCTGAGATCAGGTGCGAACCTTTCTCCGCGCTCTGCGGGCCGGCAACATCTTTCGCCTGTCCCAAAATGCTGCCGGTAAGCAAGAGCGAAACTGCAATGGAGGCGAACAGCCGGCGAGGCCGCAACGAAAGGCGAAGGACCGATTCTTTAGAAAACAAAGGCATAAAAACCGCATGAAGTAAGTCGTTATACTTCTGTTACGGAAGGGCCCCTAACTGGCAAGGGCCAAAAGAGAAAACCGTGCAAAAAATATGAATAAAAGCAGTCGAATGGTACTAAAGGGTATTCCGCGAGTCAATCAGAAAAGGCGCACAGCGCTCGGGTTTACCCTAAATCGCATGAGCGGTCACAGCGGCACAAAAATATCTTCGCACCGCTGCGTTTGCGGAATAGTGCAGTGCTCCGACAAAAGCGTTTCAAACTGAGACACTTCTCCTTCCAGATTTGTCTCCTGCCCCTCGTCTGAAAACCGGCGTGAGATCGCAGCAATCTCAATCTTGCGTAAAGTCGACTGGTTTTGACGACGCCTGTCCCTTGACAGTCGCGGCACTGATCTCATACATTGCGGCCAATGTTAATAAATCGATTTATTGGTATATTTATTGACACCATAACAAGTCGGCACTGCAAAGATAAAAATGAGAAAAAGCTTCTACGTTCTCCTGTTGGTAACTTGTTTCGCTGCCAAATTGCCTTCTCTCGCTCAGCAATCATTCCCCTTCCAGGACCCCTCGCTCTCCGCAGACCAGCGCATCACCGATCTGCTCTCCCGCATGACCATCGCAGAGAAAATCAGCGCACTCAGTACGGACCCAAGCGTGCCGCGCCTTGGAGTTGTCGGCACCGGTCATGTCGAGGGCCTGCACGGCCTGGCCTTAGGCGGCCCAGGCGGATGGGAGGGGCGAGGCAAGCCGGTCATTCCGACTACGCAGTTTCCTCAGTCGCGTGGACTCGGTCAGACTTGGGATCCGGCCCTCATTCAGAAAGCCGCAGCCGTGGAAGCCTATGAGACGCGCTATGCCGATGGAAAATATCATCGCGGGGGCCTGGTGGTACGCGCACCAAACGCCGATCTCAGCCGCGATCCTCGCTGGGGGCGCAGTGAGGAATCATACGGCGAAGACCCTTTTCTCGTTGGAACCATGGCTGTGGCCTTTGCAAAAGGCCTGCAAGGAGACGACCCGCATTATTGGATGACGGCCTCGCTGATGAAACACTTCCTGGCGAATAGCAACGAAGACAACCGCGACGGTTCTTCTTCCGACTTCGACACGCGTCTCTTTCATGAGTACTACTCCGTTCCCTTCCACATGGGCATCGAACTGGGCGGTTCCGACGCTTTTATGACCTCCTACAATGCGTGGAATCACATTCCGATGACGGCCCAGCCTGTGCTCAAGAATGTCGTCATGAAGGAATGGGCCTTCAACGGTATCATCTGCACCGACGCTGGCGCCCTCACGAACATGGTCACGCATCATCACTATTCACAGACCATGCCCGAAGCGGCTGCCGCAGCGATTCATGCCGGTATCAATCAATTTCTCGACAACTACAAACAGCCTGTCCAGGACGCTCTGATGCAAAAGCTCATCACCGAACAGGATATCGACCAGAACCTGCGCGGCGTCTATCGCGTCATGATCAAACTCGGCATGCTCGACCCGCATGCGATGGTTCCCTACTCGATGATTGGAATCAACGATCTTGCAAAAGGCGATCCGTGGAACTGGACCGAGCACAAGGCGCTCGCGCGCAAGATGACGGACGAATCCATTGTCCTGCTCAAGAATGACCATAATACGCTGCCTCTCGACGCGTCGAAGCTCAAGTCCATCGCAGTCATCGGGCCGTACGCGGATACTGTCGCGCTCGACTGGTACAGCGGCACACCGCCCTATGCGATCAGCCCTCTCGAAGGCATTCGCAACCGCGCTGGACGCAGCATGAATGTGCAATTTGCGACTGGCAACGATACAAATGAGGCTTCTGCCCTCGCAAGGAAATCAGATGTAGCGATTGTCGTCATCGGTAATCACCCTACCTGCAATGCGGGATGGGCAAAATGCCCTCTGCCCAGCGACGGCAAAGAGGCGATCGACCGTAAATCGCTTATGTTGGAACAGGAACAGATCGCAAAGGCCGTTTTCGCTGCCAATCCGCATACCATTGTCGTGCTCAATGCCAGCTTTCCATTCATCACAACCTGGACGCAGGAGAACATCCCCGCCATCGTAGAAATGACGCACAACAGCGAAGAGGAAGGCACTGGCCTCGCAGATGTATTGTTTGGCGACTACAATCCGGCAGGCCGTCTCACGCAGACCTGGGTTGCATCTATGGATCAGCTTCCGGCAATGATGGACTACGACATCCGCCACGGTCGCACGTACATGTATTTGAAGGCCAAGCCACTCTATGCCTTCGGCTACGGGCTCAGCTATACGACGTTCAGCTACAGCAATCTGAAGTTGAGCTCTGACAGGTTAAACAGTAAAGACGAATTGACTGTATCTGTCGATATTAAGAATACGGGAAGTCGTGCAGGCGACGAAGTTGTCCAACTCTATGTGACGCACATGGGTTCCGCTGTCAGCCGCCCTGCAGAAGAGCTGAAGGGTTTCAGCCGCGTCACACTTCAGCCGGGCGAAACCAAAACAGTAACGATGCCCTTAAAAGCACAGGCATTGACCTACTGGAATGAGGCATCGAACCAATTCGTCGTAGAGCCGGACAAAGTGCAGATAAAGATCGGCTCCTCATCTGACGACATTAAGCTGGAAAAAACGGTCTCCGTAACCGAATAGCAACTGAACACGAAGATGAGGACAGTGCTCTTGCGCGGCCTTCATCACAAACAGCGGATAACGCGGAGGTTTACCCGCAACACTGCTCGCAGGAGACCATTCACGAAAGTTCGTTCGGCTTCAGGTGCGATTGAACAGCGACTCATACGATCTTTGCCTCAAGAGCAATTCTCGTGTGTATGCTGTATCGCTCCGCGAGCGCGGGGGTATTCGGGTGTCATCACGAGAAAGTTACGGGTGGATTTTTCATTTAAAAGTGGACGCGCCATCGCGGCTGATAAACCG
>DATHQH010000142.1:0-8115 GCA_035482895.1 Alloacidobacterium sp.
ATCGCGGGTCCAGTGACCGCCTCCGCGCAGGCGTCCGCCTCCGGGCAGGTCGGTAAGTTTTTCCGCAGGTCCGCGCGCCTTCATGTCGCCGCTCTGGTAGGGAAAGCGCACGACGGAATCGGTGTTGCCAACATAGACCCACTTCGGATTGGGCCCGGCAGGATAGAACGCAATCCCGAAGGGCTGGCTCAGGCCATCGGCGAATTTTTCCATCTGTTTCGGTTTCCCATCCGGGCCCACTCCACGGAAGACCAGGATTTCGTTACTCGAGCTCATGGCCACGAAGAGATCGCCGTTGGGTGCGGTGCGAATCAGTCGGGGCTCATTCAGTCCACCGGCGTACAGCTCGACCTTGAAGCCGGCCGGAGCTTGCGGCCAAGCGCCTTCGGGACGCGCGACCATATCCGCACCATTATCCACACCCTTGGTGGCATAGGGTTCAGGCAGATCGGCGATCGTAATTTTGCGCCGCACGCCCGGCTTTTCCTGGGTGTAATCAGTAAATGCAGCTTTTCCAGTGATCACGGTTCCCGATGGAGGGCCATCGGCATACAGTGCGGGTACAGACAATGCAATCGCTATATACGCCGCGGCTACAGGGGCAACGCGTGGGGAGAGTCTCCTCATACCTTCCAGTCCTCCGACAATTTGCTTAAGGTTTTGGGTGTGCGAGCTAAGAATTTCAGCGTGGTCTAACCACTCAGATGTCGCTTAGACACATCTTAGACGCAAATTATTTGCTGCCGTCTCCGGGTGGCGGCAGGGATTGCAGCCTTGCCGGCGTTACCAGTCGTTCCAGCAGGCGCGGAGGCAGCGTCGCATGCAGCACCGCGCGGTCTTTGTGATGCTCAACCTGGATGCTGTCGAGCAGAGGTTTAAGATCGGTATCGGTCATGCCCGGGAGGGCGATATCCGCATTGCGGGCGAAGCCCAGCAATAATTTTGCCGCTTCCGCGGACGCTGCCGCTGCTTCCTCGGTTGGAGCAATCTCCTCCAGCCGCAGTCGAAGCGAGCCGGTCCAGCGCACGGAAGCAAGAAATTTGGAATCGAAGTGAATGGGCAAACGAAGGCCCAGGATGCGCACGCTGCCGCTGTCGCCAAAAGGAAGACCGATCTGCCCGATGCCCCAGGCGAACGAGAGCAAAGGAATCTCTTCATAGTAGTCACTCAGCAGGCTGGAGCCGGCGAAAGGCAGTGCGGCGGAGCGATAACGGTCGAGAATGGAATGAATCTGTTCTGCACTTGGCGTATTGCTGGCCGCCACCATGTCATAGCCAAGCAGTGCCACCCGCACCGTGCGCCCCTCGCTCGGAATGCTGTAGATCGTGTGTCCGGCATAATTTTCCTGTGCCGACGAGACGCTTTCAAGGTAATGCGCCAGCCTGCGTCCGTCAAAATGCCCCACAAAGACTTCGGAGAATGCAACAGCGCCATTCGGTCCTGCCGGATTGGGCATGCGGTGCAGGGCAAACGCAGCTTCATCCAGATCGCGTTCGAACTGAATCCCCGTTGCGTCAATAAAACTCTGGTAATCAGGATCATGCGCTACCGGGCGCTGATCAAAATGCGTGACCGCTCGGAACGGTCGCAGATTCAGGTAGACGATACCGTCCGACTCCGGAAGCAGGCGCGCTGCTTCCGGCGGGGCCTTCATACGTAAATAAACAGCGACAGCAAGCAACAGGAGGATGACCACGGCAACGGCAATCGTGATCTTCGTGCGTCGACGGATCCTCAAGGAAATCTCCTTTGCGACATCCTCATCATCTCATCTGGCGCGTCTCAGAATCCATTTGCGCATGTACTGGATCTACATAACATTGCTGTCGGCTGCTTGCTTCAAGCAGAATGGTCATGTCATCTATGGCATTTGAGGTGGGACAACAGATCGGCGACTACGAGGTCGTCGGCACGCTTGGAGCCGGTGGTCTTGGCCAGGTATACGAGGTGCGGCACGCGATTTCACAGCGCGCTGAGGCGATGAAGATTCTGCTGCCCGGCCAGATCGCATCCGCCGAGATGGGCGAACGCTTCCGTCGCGAAATCCAGTTGCTGGGCGGTCTTAACCATCCCAATATCGCTGCGCTGCACAATGCCCTCTACTTCGATGGCCAGCTCATCATGATCATGGAATTGATCAAGGGCGAGACTCTGCGAGCTCGAAGCTCGCGAATGCGGATGCCGGTACCGGAAGTGCTGCGATACGCCCGGCAGATTCTCTCCGCGCTCGATTACGCCCACAGTCGCAGCGTTGTGCACCGCGACATCAAGCCTTCGAACATCATGATCACCGACGCGAATCAGATCAAGCTGGTCGACTTCGGCATCGCCATCAGCGACCGCTCGGCGGAGCTGACCGCTCCCGGCTTTATGGTTGGCTCGGTGAACTATATGTCGCCAGAGCAGATTGCCGGCGACAAAGCCACCACGCAGTCGGATATTTATTCAGTGGGTGTAACGCTCTACGAGATTCTTACCGGCTGGCTGCCGGTGAGCGGAAACAGCAATCTGGAGATCATGCGCTCTCATTTGAATGACCGGCCTACCGCGCCCATCGAACTGAATCCGCGCCTGCCGGTGGCTCTCTCGAATACTCTCGTCAAGGCCCTCGAAAAATCCCCGGGAGACAGGTTTGCGACCGCGCAGGCCTTCCTGTCCGCGCTGGATTCGATTCCGGCAACGAGCATCGATGAGGTGTTTTCCATCGAAACGACAGCGCTGCATATCCCCAGCGGCAGCGCTCAGCCGAAGAGCGGCAGCCAGGCGACGCAGCAAAAGAGCCCGAGCCAGATCGCGCAGTTTCCGATCGAAGACGTGAGTAAAAAACTGGCTGTCTACATCGGTCCTATTGCCAGCGTCGTCATTCGCAAGCTGGCGGCGAAATGCACCGACCTCGACCAGCTCTACAAAGAGGCCTCGATGCATATAGCTTCTGAAACAGACAGACAGAAGTTTCTGCAGTCGAAACGCCGTTAAGGCCTGAACAGACAAAGAGAAAACAATGAGAGCCGCTCAATTGGTCGATTCACAATCCGCACCCACGCTCACTGTGTCAGACGTACCCAGTCCATCTCCGGGTAGAGGAGAGATTCTCATCGAGGTATATTCGGCAGGGGTAACGCATACAGAACTTCTTTGGTATCCAACGTCGCATATGCAGGACGGCAGCTTGCGTGCTCGCGCTATTCCGGGTCATGAGTTTTCCGGCGTCATTGCACAGCTTGGTGATGGAATCGAGGGTTTCTCGGTGGGCGAAGAAGTCTTTGGGATGAATGACTGGTATGCCGACGGAGCCACTGCCGACTATTGCACCACCTTGCCGTCGAGCATCGCGCGCAAACCGTCCAGCCTCTCGCATGCGGAAGCCGCTGCCGTTCCGATTGATGCCCTTACCGCCTGGCAGGGACTTGTCGATCGCGCAAAATTGCAGTCTGGCGAGCGGCTTCTTGTACACGGCGCGGCAGGCGCGGTTGGAGTTTTTGCTGTCCAGCTGGCGCGGCTTCTCGGAGCGGAGGTGTTTGCGACCACTTCGCCGAAAACGATGGAATTCGTCTCCCGGCTGGGAGCCCGGGAGGTCATCGACTACACGACCCAATCCTTCGGACGGATTGTCCGCGATGTGGACGTTGTATTTGATGGCGTGGGCGGCGAGACGCTGCAACGCTCTTGGGATGTGCTGAAACCGGGCGGCCGCCTCGTAACGATTGCCGCAAGCAGCGAAGCGACGACTGATCCGCGCGTAAAAGATGCGTTCTTTATCGTTGAGCCGAACCAGCAGCAGCTCACGGAAATCGGGAGCTTGCTGGATGCGGGCAAGTTGCGCGTCTTTGTCGACGCTGAGGTGCCTTTCGCGAACGCTGCCGCAGCCTATGCGAGAAAGATTGAGCGTAAGCATGGATACGGCAAAGTCGTGATCGTCATGCCGGTTTATGAAAATTGACTCAGAACGAAGTCGATCCATACCTGGCATGAGCAATCTTTAAAAGACGCAGGATGAGCCGCTAATCATTCAGCATCTCCATCGCTTTTTTCAGGCTGGTGTGCATGCGATTGAACGACGTCGTAACCAGCGCGATTTCATCCTTACCCTTCACCGGCAGAGGTGGCTGGTCGATATCGCCTGTGCTGATAAGGTCTGCCGACGCGCTTACTTTGCGCAGAGGCTGGATCACGATGAAATACATGCCGATATCGATGAGCACGATCGCCGCAAAGAAAATCGTTCCCAACGTAATGAGCAGGTTGCGGAAGCCTTCATTTGCCAGCTTGATGGGCACCGACATAGGCACAGAGATAATCTGCGCCGCGACAATTTCGTTCGGCTTCCAGCCGAAGCCGTTCTGTGAGCCGTACCGTTTGATCATCGCTTTCGGCGCCACGCTCGGTATGCTGTGGCATACCAGGCAGCCCGGGTCAGCGGCAATGGGGCGGGCCAGATAAAGCGATGGGCCGACGGCGCCTTCGCGCTCTCCAACCAGCTGGGTTTCGCTGGGATTATTGCGGAAGTAGTTGATGATGTCAGCCTGCCAGTCTTCGGCGCGATCGACGAGATTCGTAGGATTCAGCGTGGCTTCCTTGTAGGTGTAGTCGGGAAAATTTTTGCGCAGGCGATTGAATGTCACGGTCGCCGCGTAAAACGGGATGGTCTGTGGCAGGAAGGTGTCAGCGTGCTGCGGCGTGTTTTCCAGGACCGGGCTGATCTCTTCTTCGGTGTAGTCGCGTGTGGCGCGCGAGCTTGCAGCCATGAGCTCAGCCTGATTCAGGACCACTCTTCTGGCGTCGTTCATCAAAAAGCTGCGGGCATTGATCGCGATGAGTGTCAGGCCCAGACCGAATACAACAATGAGAAGCAGGTTAAATTTGGCCAATAACTTCATGAAATGCAAGTCCCCCGTGCGCATTACAGCACAGAGCAGCCATGTTCATGAAGTTATCTTATGCAGCCTTAGCGGCAAGTGCTGTGCCCACTGTGACTGCGTCTGTGATGATGTTGATCACTTTGGCAATGTCGTCCAGGTGCTTCGTGACATCCTCGATCTTCGTCTGCTCGTCATGCATTTGGTGCACAAGAGAAACGACGGTCGGATCATTGTCGTGGAAGGCTTTCTGAATGCTGCTCCAGTAGTTGCGGCGCGAAGTCGTGTACTGCGCCGTTACCTGGTCCTTCTGCGCCTGCGTAGTGCAGGCTTCCAGGGTTGCCGGAAGCTGCTGGGTGAGAAGTATGTACTGATCTTCAAGGCTTTGCAGGGAAGGTCCCATAAGATGGCTCTCCTTGGATAGTCCGGGTCTAGGCGCTCTTGCCTACAATCTGTTTGGTCCACGACTCAACATCTGACAGCGAGAAGGGCATGCCGCGCGCAGGCATATGTCCTTCGGTTGCAAGCTGGTGAGCGCGCTTCGAGATTTCCTGGAGCGCTTTCTCCATCATGTCCGAGGCTTTTGAATGCGCCGCAATTTGGGCCTGTCCTTCGGTTTTTATCTGTTCCCGGGCGTAGTCCTGAAGGCCCTGCGGCACTTGTTCGGACGGGATGCGCGAAGCTAGGCCAAACGGCTGGAGGGCCGGTTCCATCAGGCTGCCCGGATCGACCTGATTGTGGTTCACGAGGTCGAGTGCCAGGCTCTGCGCCAGTGCGATATACGTTCGATGGATGGAATCGTACGCCGGCTTTTCCTCTGTAAACAACTGAGAAAGCGCGGCCAGAGTCGGGTCCATACTCTTGGCCATATTGCGTTCGTCGCGTTCCTGCGCGTACTGGGTCAGAATTTTTCCGGCATTCTGCAATACGGCTGGAGCAGCGGATGCATTCGGCAGCTGTTGAATCGTCGAAAGCTCAGTTCCCAGGTTGGCGGCAGCTTGAGAAACATCCGCAGGCGCACTGGAGCTGCTTAGTTCGGTAAAGGACTGGGCCAGCTCCGCCAGCGAGTGGGCGGCCGCCGCGCGCTTCTCTAACTCATACGCGATGTTCTGCAATTGGGCCTGATCCTGAGCGTCGACCGGAACGCCGAGCGTCGCTTTCTGCAGCCGCTCCAGCTTGGCGTGGTTATCGACAATCTGCGAAAGCGCCTCGTAGTAGTCGCCCAGATGCTTGGCCGTTGTCGTCATTTGTGCGGCCAGCGCCCGCGCATCTTCCGATGTTTTGCAGGAAAGCGTCGAGCCGAGCAGTACAAGCAGGACTGCCCATGTCAGCCAGCGTCGCTGTCGCCACATACTTCACCTCTTTCTTCAGCACTGCGTCTGCCAATTGTGGCCGGGGGAGATAAGAAATGCAGCCATGAGTGGTATCACTCACAGCCTGTGAAACACAAGCAAATTTAGCCTCGCTGGAAAAAGCATCGCGCACGCTGGCCGGCTCACCCACGGAGAGCCGGAATTTCCGGCTTGTTCACAGAAAAACATCCTCTCGGAACGCCCCTTGCTTACATGTTTCGAGGCAGATTCTGAGTGAATGGAACTGCTCGCTTGCTTGCAATGAGCCTCCTGATTCCGCCTCCAGCTTGTTCCAGCGAGAGAGACGCATTTTGCTTTCAACTTGCGCCGCTGCTGCGTTGCAGAGCGCCTTGGCGTGTGTTAACCTTTCAATCTGTACCCCTCTTTCAGCTGACGCGGCAGTGTCTTTCGAAATAGAGGTATGTGGCTGTTCGGGCTGGCGTAGCTCAGCTGGTAGAGCATCTGATTTGTAATCAGACGGTCGGGGGTTCAAGTCCCTTCGCCAGCTCCAGAATCCTAAGCCTCATAAGTAGCGTGAGTTCGATGGCGCGAGCAATCCGCAGTCATTCCACCAGATAGCGTCCCGTTTGAGCCGGAGCGTTTGCATGTCCGGAAGGACGACTGGTGTCTTGGTGAAAGTGGAAAACTCGCTCCAAGGTGAATGGCGGAGTGAGCGCTGGGAAGGCGCGAACAAAGCCCAAAGGGCGGGAGCGGTAGTACCGCGAAACCCTCAAAAATGTAGTGTGTATGCACAGGTGGCCGAGTGGTTAATGGCAGCAGACTGTAAATCTGCCGCTCCTAGGAGCTACGAAGGTTCGAATCCTTCCCTGTGCACCAGTAAGTTTAGTTGGGAAGCGGGTTTTTATGCGGGTTCGAGGTATGCAGCGCAAGATTGTTGCGCTCCTCGTTTTGGCCGCGCTCGCTGGCCTGGCTTGGAGCACGATGGATGCCGGCAAGGTTCGCATGCTGGTCTTCGTTCTGCTTGGCGGGTTTGCTCTTCGGGTATTGCTGACCTCGGGTCGGCGGTACGATGAGGAAGAGAATTCGCAGTAGGTTTTTGAAGTGGTAGTAGGCTGATGTAGCTCAGTTGGTAGAGCACTCCCTTGGTAAGGGAGAGGTCACCGGTTCAATCCCGGTCATCAGCTCCAGGATTGGGAAAAGCGCCCGAGGCCGACAGTGGGAAATGCTGTCGGCCCTGTAGCGTGTAGAGCGGGAGTAACTCAGTGGTAGAGTCACAGCCTTCCAAGCTGTTGGTCGCGGGTCCGATTCCCGTCTCCCGCTCCAAAGATTTAGGTAAACGGAGTACGTGGCAGTCCATGTTCGAGCAGGCAGTTCTTCCGGTTCAGGATCAAAAGACCTTCGCTGAGATCGAAAGCGCGCTCCAGGAAGCTTTTGCGCCGGCGCACGCGGCAAAATTTCTTCGCCGTCTAGAAAAAGCAAGACTGCGTGCCCGGCAATTTGAGGCGATCCTGGCGCATGGGTTTCTCGGCGCAAAGACGCCGTCGCTCTATGGATCGCTCGGCGATTCGGACCGCGGCCAGGTGCGCGAGTTGTATCTTGGGCTCGTCGAGCATGTCGCTCCCGAGCTGCGGACGAAGTATTTGAAGGTGTACGCGTATTACTGAGCCGTTTGCATTTCCGCAGCCATCCGAACCCAGTTTGTATGTGCTGATGTGGGAGTTTGAAGTTCGTTCGGGCTGTGAGGCGGCATTTGTTGAGGCGTACGCCCCGGATGGGGTTTGGGCCCGGCTCTTCCGGAAGTCTCCGGAGTTCCTGGGTTTGGAATTGGTGCAGAGCGTCAAGCATCCGCTGCGATTTTTTACCCTGGATGCGTGGACCTCGCGCGCAGCGTTTGAAGATTTCCGGCGTGAGAACATGGAAGCCTATTCGACGCTGGATGTGAAATT